>DATCLA010000162.1:0-6356 GCA_036564195.1 Bacillota bacterium | reverse complement strand
GCCGATAACAGTCTTTCGAAATTTTCCGTAGATATTATCTCCTTGAGGCTACCAATAAAGTAAAAAATGCACAATTTGGAGTTTATACGCTTCTTTTAGCTTAAGTATGGCAACACGCCTAAGACGTCTTCAATTTTTCTTGAGATATTTTATTAAAATTAAAATTTAAAATTCGACATCGAAACTTAAAAACCTCTGAAAATTAAAATTATCGTAATTTGTGAATTTGGATTTCTATAAGGTAAAATTGTTGTAGGTACTGATTAGTACCTAGGTTTACTTGGTTAAGAGGGCCTCAAAATGGGATAATACTCTCTAATTGTTAATCCAAAAGGATGGCAAATTAAATTTTCCTACAAAAAGTTGTCACCATCCTGCAAAAGCGAAAATTTGATCTCTAGCGGCGGTAATGATATAATCATCGTTATGGAAAAAAGCTATTTGAACTAAAATTAGTCAAGGAGGTTATAGATACATGAATGAAGCAATACTAGCGGCAAGTGTCAGAGAAGAAACCGGAAAGGGAGTAGCCCATCGGTTGCGCTTAAAAGGGCAAATACCTGCAATCCTTTATGGGCGGGATAATTGTCCAATCATCTTAAAAGCCAGCGAAATGGAGAAGATCTTGTCTGACTTCGGAACCAGCCAGTTATTAAAGTTAAAATTGGTAAAAGGCAAGGAATCTAGCGAACGACCGGTTTTGATTAAGGAAGTTCAGGTTGATCCGGTTAAAGGCAATCTTCTCCATGTCGACCTTTACGAGGTGTCTATGGGTCATAAGGTGAGCCTGTCAGTACCGGTGGTATTGGTGGGACAGGAAGAGCGGGTAAATGACGGGTCATTGTTGGAACAGTTTCTTCATGAGGTTGAGGTTTCCTGCTTGCCTACGGCGATACCGAATAAAATCGAGGTGGACGTATCAAAGCTTACCATAAACCAGAGTATTGCCTTGAAAGATGTTATACCACCTAAAGATGTGGAGTTTTTAACCGCCCCCGAGGAAATAGTAGTTTCAGCCACTCAGCCTAAAGTCCGGGTTGAGGAGAACGAAAATGTAGAGACAAAAGCGGAAGAAGCTCCGGCTCCTGAAGCTTAAGAGGATCAGTATGACTGAGATTTAAATGAAGACAGGCGGATCGGTTATTGAGACTATTTACTAAAAAAATACAGACCATCTTTGGAGCCGAAGATGATTTAACCCGGTATATTGCCGGGTTTTTTAGTCGGAGATCACTTTGATCTTTATCATCCGCGGAACTCGTGTTATAATACTTTTAAATCTGACTAAAGCAATTTGATTACTAACAAGAGAAGTTTCATGATTAAATCACAATTGGAAATTTAATTTGAAATTCACCATATAAAACAAATCTGCTGAGGTGAATGCTCTTGCCGATCAACATCCCGAATAATTTGCCGGCCGCTGAAGTATTAACTAATGAAAATATTTTTATTATGACTGAAGAACGTGCCAGCCACCAGGATATTCGCCCGATTAAAATCGCAATCTTAAATCTGATGCCGACCAAGATCGTGACTGAGACCCAACTGTTGCGTTTGATTGGTAACACACCGCTCCAAGTGGATGTGGTGTTATTACATCCCCGGACCCATACCTCCAAAAATACTGCACCCGAACATCTGAAAACTTTTTATAAAGTATTTGACGAGGTAAAGGGGGAAAAATTTGACGGGTTAATCATTACCGGAGCGCCAGTGGAACAACTGGAGTTTGAAGCGGTAAACTATTGGCAGGAACTTACCGAGATTATGGAATGGAGTAAGCGCAATGTTTACTCAACCTTTCATATCTGTTGGGGGGCTCAGGCAGGGCTCTATTATCATTACGGGATCCCCAAATACCAGTTGCCTCGGAAGTTGTTCGGTGTCTTTAAGCACCGGGTTGTCAAAAAAAATATCCCGTTGCTGCGGGGGTTTGATGACTGGTTTGATGCGCCGCATTCCCGCTATACCGAAGTCAGGGAGGCCGACATCCTGAAAGTACCGTGCTTGGAAGTACTGGCAACCTCGGACGAAGCCGGAGTCTACTTAATTAAGACCCTTGATGGCCGTCAGGTCTTTGTTACCGGTCATTCCGAATATGATCCCCTAACTCTCAAAATCGAGTATGATCGGGATCTGGCCAAAGGGCTGGCGATTGACCTCCCGCGGAACTATTTTCCCAATGATGATCCTCAAGCGTTGCCGGTGGTCTGCTGGCGCGGCCATGCCAATCTGCTCTTTGCAAACTGGCTGAATTATTACGTTTATCAGGAAACACCTTATAATATTAACGAAATTAAATAAGGACAGGAATCATGTTAAATCAATTTTCACGCACTGAGTTATTGCTGGGCAAGGCGGCCCTGGCGAAACTGGCTGCCAGTAAAGTGGCAGTATTCGGGATTGGGGGAGTCGGCAGTTTTACTGTGGAAGGACTGGTTCGGGCGGGTATCGGTAAACTGGTCCTGGTTGACGCGGACTGTGTCTGTCTGACCAATCTCAACCGGCAACTGCACGCCACCAGGAAAACGATTGGAAAGCCGAAAGTGGAGGTAATGCGGGACCGGGTGTTGGAGATTAACCCGGAGGTTGAAGTTGAAGTCCAGCAGCGTTTTTATGAGCCGGGTTGCGCTGCGGAACTGGTGCGGACCGACTATGATTATATTGTAGACGCCATCGATACGGTTACAGCCAAAATTGATTTAATTGTGAACGCTCGGCAGTTGGGAATTTCCATTATCAGCTGCATGGGGGCAGGTAACAAACTGGACCCGACCCGGTTTGAAGTGGCGGATATTTATGAAACAACGGTCTGTCCTTTAGCAAAGGTAATCCGTAAGGAACTGCGACGACGGGGGGTGACGTCCCTGAAGGTGGTTTACTCGAAAGAACCGCCTCTGAAACCGATGGAAACGGAAGCCGACAGCTGCAGTACCAGTTGTATCTGCCCCAAAGGGACGACCCTTTCCTGTACGGCCCGGCGTCAGATCCCCGGAAGTGTCTCCTTTGTCCCGGCGGTGGCCGGGTTGATTATCGCCGGTGAAGTGGTCAAGGATTTAGTAGCGGCGGAAATGCCTTTTAAGTTGCGGAATAACTGATTGAGAAAGGGAAAATCCTATACTAATATCGATTTAACTAATAGGGTTACTAGAAAATAACTTTTTCACCGTCAATCGCTCTTAAAATAACCTTCATTTTTAACCGTTAAAACAAAGGGGGCCCAATTATGAGTGAGCGCAGACTGAAATTTGACACTTTGCAGATTCACGCGGGTCAAACAGTTGACCCGGCTACCGGTTCACGGGCAGTGCCAATCTATCAAACCACTTCTTATGTATTTAAAAACGCGGAACACGCTGCCAACCTTTTTGCCCTCAAAGAACCGGGCAATATTTATACCCGGATTATGAACCCTACCACTGAGGTATTGGAGCAACGGATGGCTGCCTTGGAAGGCGGTGCCGGAGCCCTGGCAGTGGCTTCCGGTGCGGCGGCAATTACCTACGCCATCCTCAATCTGGCCGACGCCGGCGATGAGATCGTCTCGGCCAGCACTTTATATGGCGGTACTTACAATTTGTTTGTTAATACTCTACCCAGACTGGGTATTAAAACCCACCTGGTTGACCCGGATGATCCGGAAAACTTCCGTCGAGCGGTTACCGCCCGGACAAAAGCGTTCTATGTGGAGACTATCGGCAATCCCGGCATTAATTTGGTCGATCTTAAAGCAGTGGCAGCGCTTGCTCACGCTAATGGGATCCCCCTGATTGTTGATAATACTTTCGGCACTCCCTATCTGATCCGGCCGATTGAGTTCGGTGCCGATATAGTGGTTCACTCTGCCACCAAGTTTATTGGCGGCCACGGGACTGCTATCGGCGGAATTATAGTTGATTCCGGTAAATTTGACTGGGCGGCCAGTGGCAAATTTCCCGGTTTGACCGAACCGGATCTCAGTTACCACGGGGTCAGGTATGTTGAGGCTTTCGGGCCGCTGGCCTATGTCACCAAGGCTCGGCTCCAATTACTCCGTGATACCGGAGCGGCGCTCAGCCCGTTTAATTCTTTTCTATTGCTGCAAGGTTTGGAAACCCTATCGCTGCGGGTGGAACGACATGTCGCCAATACTAAAAAGATCGTCGCTTTTCTGAAAGACCACCCCAGGGTGGCCTGGGTAAACTACCCAAGTCTGCCGGGAAATAAATACTATGCACTGGCGCAGCAATATTTTCCCAGAGGGGCCGGTTCCATCTTTACCTTCGGGATCAAAGGCGGGATTGCCGCCGGTAAAAAGTTCATTGACAGCCTGGAGATTTTTTCACTCCTTGCCAATGTGGCGGATGCTAAATCGCTGGTGATCCACCCGGCCAGTACTACCCATCAGCAGCTTTCCGAGGCCGACCAACGAGCGGCCGGAGTTACTCCGGACCTGATCCGCTTATCAATAGGACTTGAGGACGCGGAAGACTTAATTTATGACCTGGATCAGGCATTAACCAAAGCAGCGGAAGGTTGATTGGGATGAAAGAGGTTAAATTAGTTAATTTAAAAGCTTATCTTCAATCTTTGGGGAGCGTGGCGGTTGCCTATTCGGGCGGAGTAGACTCTACTTTTCTGCTGAAATTGGCCTCTGTGGTCCTGGGGGACCGGGTGCTGGCGGTAATAGCCCGTTCCCCAATTTTTCCGCAACGGGAGTTTCGGGAAGCCCAGGATTTTGTGGTGCGAAACGGGATCCGGCATTTCAGTTTCACTGTGGATGAATTGGCAATGGAGGAGTTCGCCGCAAACCCAGTGAACCGGTGTTACTTCTGTAAAAAGAAATTATTTTCAACCATTAAGGCCATTGCGGCCAAGCAACACCTTCAGTATGTGGCCGAAGGCTCTAATCAGGATGATAGCAGCGATTACCGGCCGGGCTTACAGGCGGTAGCCGAATTGGGGGTGGTCAGTCCGTTACGGGAGATCGGGTTTACCAAACAGGAGATCCGGCAACTTTCACATGAACTGGGTCTGCCCACCTGGAATAAACCCTCCTTTGCCTGTTTAGCCTCACGCTTTCCTTACGGAGAGCCGATTACCAGTGAAAAATTGGCTATGGTGGACCAGGCGGAACAATTTCTACTGGACCGCGGCTTTACTCAAGTCCGAGTACGCTACCACGGTACAGTCGCCCGGATTGAGATTTTACCTGCAGAATTCGACAGATTAAGGGAAACAGTGGACCGCCTGGAGATTAACAACTATCTCAAAGAATTAGGTTTTAAATATGTTACCCTGGATTTGCAAGGCTACCGGACCGGCAGTATGAATGAGACGCTTGGAACGGTTGACAAATAATAACGGTTATAGTACCATTAAAATGCCTACCAAGTTAATTGGAATAATTAACTTAAATTGGGGGAGGAACGCAAGTGGCAAAGATAGCAAAAAGTTTAACTGATTTGATCGGCAACACCCCGCTGCTGGAATTGGCAAATTATAATCGGAGCCAAGAGCTAGTGGCTACAATCATTGCTAAATTGGAATATTTCAACCCGGCCGGCAGTGTTAAGGACCGGACCGGTTACGCGATGATTAAAGCTGCTGAAACTGCGGGAATACTTAATAAGAAGTCGGTAATCATCGAACCCACCAGCGGTAACACGGGTATCGCTTTAGCGTTTGTTTGTGCAGCCCGGGGCTACCGCTTAATCTTAACCATGCCTGACACTATGAGCATGGAACGGCGTAATCTGTTGCAAGCTTTGGGAGCGGAGTTAATCCTTACTCCCGGTGCGCAGGGGATGAAAGGTGCGATTCAGAAAGCGGAAAAATTAGCGGCTGAGCTTCCCAATTCCTTTATTCCGCAACAGTTTAAGAACCCGGCTAACCCGGAAATTCACCGCCGGACTACTGCCGCTGAGATTTGGCGGGATACCGACGGGAAAGTAGATTTTTTTGTCGCCGGTGTCGGAACCGGCGGGACCATCACCGGAGTAGGAGAAGCCCTAAAAGAGAAGAATCCTAACTTAAAAGTGGTGGCGGTGGAACCCTATGATTCTCCGGTGTTATCCGGCGGAAAGCCGGGCGCTCATAAAATTCAGGGAATTGGCGCCGGATTTGTTCCCGACACATATAACCCGGAGATTGTTGATGAGATTATTAAAGTTAAAAATGAAGCCGCTTTTGAGACTGCACGGAAAATTGCCAAAGCCGAAGGACTGTTGGTAGGGATTTCGTCCGGCGCTGCTGTTTTTGCAGCTACGGAGCTTGCCAAACGACCGGAAAACAAGCACAAAATCATTCTGGCCTTACTGCCCGACAGCGGGGAACGGTATTTGTCAACAACCCTGTTTCAAGAGGATTAATAA
>DATCLA010000161.1:0-8723 GCA_036564195.1 Bacillota bacterium | reverse complement strand
ATGCCTGCGCAATCTCGATATCTGACAGCATTACCGTGCCTCCTAATCTCGGCCATGAAAGTTTTCTTCATTATATCAAATTTGCTTTTAAAAAAACAACAATCTCCTCTGTTTTTCGCAAAAGTTTGCCATTACAATTTGATTGCAGCTGTAGCACTGCTTTGTTAAATAAAAAATAGGCCGGATTAATCAGCAAGACTTTGAAAAGCTTCTTTAGATAGCATTTAGATTAAGAAATTGCACAATTCTGATTTAAGCTTTGACCCACAATATATTGATAGATACCTCCTGATAGTCACTATATAATGCAGCCAAAGGGTTTATTAAGGTAATTATGCAATTCTCTCAGATGGATACGTTCGTTAAGAAAACGTTTAAATTTTCCCTGCAGGTTTCCACAGCAAAAAACCGAAATACTTTTTAATGCTTTTGATGCTTTTCGATTGTCACACTAGCTAAGTAAAATCAAACCATTTTATTAGGAGGTAGTTAATGAAAGAAATCATAATCGGGGTTGCCGGTGGCCTGGCGCTCTTCATCTTTGGCATGAACCTGATGAGCGACGGCTTGAAAAAATCAGCCGGGGAACGATTACGCAAAATTTTAGAAACTCTAACCAAAAACCCATTCATCGGGATGCTGGTCGGAACGTTAGTAACCGCGGTCATCCAAAGCAGTAGTGCCACTACAGTAATGTTGGTCAGTTTTGTTAATGCCAGGCTTCTGACTCTCCCCCAGGCGATTGGGGTAATTATGGGGGCTAACATCGGTACCACCATGACTGCCCAATTAATCGCCTTTGACCTGGGAGAATACGCCTACTTAATTGCAGCGGCCGGTTTTGCCCTTTACTTCTTCCCCAAACGTAAGAAACTGCAATACCTCGGACAAATTATTTTCGGTTTCGGAGTCCTCTTCATCGGTTTAAATACCATGGCAGAAATGTTAAAGCCCTTAGCTCAATCCAAAGTCTTCAGCGAAATGATGCTTAACTTCGCTAAATACCCAATTCTCGGTGTCGCTGTGGGTACCCTGATGACTGTCGTGATTCAAAGCAGCAGCGCCACCATTGGAGTATTGCAGACCTTAGCCTCTCAGCCTATCGAAGTAAATGGGGTAATTCAGCCGTTGATTCCCTTAACCTCAGCCATTCCTATTCTCTTTGGCGATAATATCGGGACGACCATCACTGCGATCTTAGCCAGTATCGGAGCAAACAAAGCAGCCAAACGGACTGCGGCTGTCCATTCTCTCTTTAACATCCTGGGATGCACCATCTTCCTGCCGTTTCTACCGTTATTCGTAAAATTAGTTACCGCAATCTCGCCACAGTTTGACCCAACTCAAGGAGCCGCCGCTGTCGGAGTAATCTCTCGCCAGATTGCCAATGCCCATACCGCCTTTAATTCTATTAATACCTTAATTTGGCTACCATTGGCAGGAGTATTGGCGAAACTGGTCACTAAATTAATCCCCGGGGAAGATCCCTTTATTGAAAAAGGCGTTAAATACCTCAATTCCAAAATCACCAACAACCCAGATGCCGCTTTGGAACTCTCCTCCAAAGAATTGGTACGTATGGGTGAATTAGCCCTGGAAATGACCGAACAGGTTCAACAGGCCTACCAGCATAATGACCTGTCCAAAAAAGAAACTATTTTGAATCTTGAAGATATTCTCGATTATTTACAGGGTGAAATCATTAGCTACATGTCCACTGTCGTTTCGCAATCAACTTTAACAAAGATGGAATCGTTGCGCCTGGCTGACCTGATGCATGTAGTTGGAGATATGGAAAGAATCGGCGATCACTGTACCAACATTTTGGAATTGGCCCAATATAAACAGGAAAATGGGATTAAGTTCTCTACCGAAGCCCGACGAGAAGTCGATACCATTTTTGCACTCACCCATGAAATGTTAACTAACGCCATTGCCGCTTTACGTGATGACAATTTCCAGGCTGCCTACAGAGTGATGGAGCTGGAAAAAGAGATGGACGACATGGAAGAGTCGTTGCGCCTCGGCCATATTAACCGTTTGAATCAGGGTACCTGCAATACCAATTCCGCAGTCTGTTATATCGATATGCTTAAAAACCTGGAACGCATTGCCGACCACTGTTACAACATTGCTGAAGCGGTGTTGGACAATGAGCCAGTCAAATGACACTACATCGAATCGCCCAGTTTAAATGCTCTCCGGGCGGATCTTCCATTTTTATAGTGGTTATGCAAACACCAGTGCCTTGTGCCAAAATCCCGGGATCCGGCATAGTATATTATAAATTTTAGAAACCGGTTGGTGGGATTGACGGATCCTCATCCGATTGTTTTTATAAACAATCGTTGTCTTGCCACCGCCGCGCTCCCCCCTTCCCACCTTTCAAAAGAAGGAGTGATTTCTGGCAATGAGTTTCGGAAATTCAACTATTTTTCCCTTTCCGGCAGTCCAGTATATCCCCTTAGCCCTTTCTGAGCTGAAGCGGGACCGACTGCCGACACTCTCCGGCAAGGTACCGCTTCAACAATTGATTATCGGCCCGGAAGTTGAAAAATATCGCTCGATTCTTGCCCGGGATTTTCAGATCAACCTCCCCCCATCCTACGCTCCCCATTCATTGCCTTTATTAGCCATGAATCTGCAAATTGATGACGTTAAATACCGGGGTTATTTTGTCACAATGACCGGTAAAGCTTTACCCGGTTTTTACCAACTGGCCACTATCCCCAGTCGCTATTTTTATAAAAAGAACCTCTTTTTTGAACTGTATGATACTGCTACCTCCAAAAGGCTGGCCCGGCAGTCGCTAAACCTCTAAGGCAACCCTAACTAACTATCCTGTCCCAACACCCGCCGGTAAGCCCGGTAAGTAGCGGCAGCTGCTTGCTGCCAGGTATACTTTTTTAAAATGGTGGCTCTGAGAATGGGATCCGACTTACTGTGCCAGGCAGCTATAACAGCCTGTTTAATACTTTGCGGGTCCGCCGGATTGCAATAAAAAGCCCGATCTCCGAGATAATCCCGGGCAGAGCCGCGGTCGGTCGATACAATCCGGCACCCTGCTAAGGCCGCCTCCAATGATACCAAACCTGGGGTATCGTACCAACTTACTAAGGCATGGACCCGGGCTGCCGCATAAGCTGAAGCCAACTCCGGCTGGGACAAGGTATCAATAAAAAGCGTCCCCGTTCCGGCAGCGGCTTGCCGGCATTCCCGGTAATAGGCGCCATCATTAACCGGCCCAATTAAAACCAATTGATAACCCAATTCCCTGGCAATCCGGATCAGACTCAGTTGGTTCTTACGGCGGCAAATCCGTCCCACTGAAAGTAGAAAACCCTGCCGTTGATAGCGACGGCGGAAACGCTCCGGGGTAGCCACAGTAAAAAGCGGATCAGCCCCGTTAGGGACAACCTCCGCCGGAGGTAATTCTCCGAACAACTGCTGTAAGGCTTGGAGTTCGCTGTGGGAATTAGGGAGGATCAGATCCACTCCCGCCATAATCTCCCGTCGTAAAGGCATGGTCTGTTCCCACCACTGCCCGAAGCTTTCGGTCTGTCCGGTAACCCGAAGAAATTCCCCCGGATCCCAATAGATTGGGGATAAAACTACCTTGCGATGCTGCCGTTTCGCATTGACAAACTGCCGGTAGGTCTCCCGGACCGGCATAATATTGAATAAATGCACCAAATCATAGCCGGTTAAATCCGGTTCCCCCACATCGCTCAGATCAAGCTTTACCGGAAATTTCGCCAAAGCGTCCCTGGTCTTGACCAACTGGACCATATCTCCCGCTACTGCATTTAAAAAACCCTTCCGGTTTTGGAGCAATACCTTCACTGGTTGGACTCTCACCTCCCCAAAGACAGAGTTGAATTTGGGCCCTAATCCGGATACTACTCTTCCGCCAGGGCCAGGTACTCACCGGCTCATAATTACACTGGCGAATTTCCGGGACCAACCGGCTGCTAGCACCTATTCCTTCCCTATCACATTGGATAAACCTCCAAAACGGTAAAACTACCCCCTCCTGGTGTAAAAAACCGCTCATATCCCAGTACTCCAGTTCGCTGTGGACAGTACCCTCAACCAATAAGGCCTTACCAACTTCGCGACAGTGAAATCCGTCGATCGAGGTCCGATGGGCCGCTACTTCTTTAACTTTACCCGACTGTAACGGTAATTCCGCTTCCAACATAAAGAAGGCGACTTGCCTTACCTCCGGAGCATTTTGACTGGGGTGGAGTTGCTCGGGATATGTACTTGAGCCGACCGGGCGTCCCGCAATTTGCAGCTCTTTTTTTTGCAAACTCTCCATCTGAAAAGCCAATAAATATTTATACAGAAGATGTTGCCCTTGTTTTTCATAAGAATCAAATTCCAATTTTACTTTAGAATTCACTTCAACCGACGGTAGCAAACCTTCCCAGAGAAAACTCTCCTGAAAGTTGTGGCAATAGACATCCATTCCCTGCTGGTTGCAATTATCATAATAAATAATTGTCACCTCTAGTTGGCCCCGGACATTTAACCACCCCGGTTTGGGTGTTACGGTTAAGTTAGAAACCTCGGCCTGTACCCGGTTTATCTGCAAGGCCTGGCTGCGCAGACGAAACCCAACTTCATCCATTAAGGTAAAGGTCTTTTGATCCAACCTGACCCGGGCTAGAATGGTACAGGAAGAGCCGGCAACGGTAACCACCCGGACATAGCGTTCCTCTACAAAACTCAAAGCATAAGTTAGATCTAACTCCACCTGGAGTTGGCCTCTGGTTACAGTATATTTCTTTAAATTTAAACCGGTAAGGGCATTGATCGCAATTTGCCGATGTTCCTCCGGCCGGACCGGACCCGGTACCAACTGATTAAACTCCACTTTCCACTGTTGATAAGCTTCCATTCCGCGTGGGTGTTCATAAAAGGCCTCAATAATAATTTCAGCCGTTAATAATAAACCATTTTTAGTAAACACCTCCTTATTTCGTTTAACCGCCACCTGGACCTCGGTAGGTTGGCCTTGCAACCCGGAAAGCGCAAAATTCGGTTCAAACCTGTATGACTGCTGGCACAACAGTCGGCTGGTTTTTAACTGCATCACTGTCTCCCGGTCACCGCTGCCCGGAGTTAAGCAGACCAGTTCCTGGGTTTGGGTTAAAAACCATTCAAAGTCAAGCTTCATTACAAAAATCCATATATTCTTATTCATATCATCCGGTAACCATGATATATCACTAACTATTCCGTTGAGATTTAAACTCCCGTCAGCTGCGACCGGGAGTTCGTTCATTAAGAAACTTACGGTTTGCTCAAACTCACATTCCCGGTAAGCTTGGCCCCTGTAACCGATTTGCCCTTTCAATGTCCCGGTAACTAGCGGAAATTGCTGTTTGGCATCAAGCAATAGCTGCGCAGTGCCTTCTTTCGGGACCGCGTTTTTCTCCTCCAAGGCCACCGGAAGCTTAACGATCCGGCTTAAGTTACCCCGTTCGATCACCCGTTCCAATTGTAATATTTCAGTCAGCTCAGCCCGCTCCGTTTCTGCCTGGGACCACCAGATTGTTAATTTGAAAGCTTGCTCTAAAACCGCCTGGCTCCCTAAACCGGTGGTAGGTTGCAAGATAAAATATTCTTGTTTAAGTTCAGTTTGAAAAAAGGGAACCGGTTCTGCCCGGTTCGCTTCCAAAACCACTTCAAACTGTATCTCATCATTGAACCGGCGCTGCCGTGCATCCGGTTCTAAATAGCGAATCTCGCGCCTGATTATTCCGCAGGCCAATAAAGCCTGGTTGCGGTTAATAATTTGGACCTCATTGAGCGCAACGTCAATTTGCCGGATTTGCCTATTCGCTAACTCCGGGATTACTGTTGACACTTTAAACTGACTGGTGCGACTCTGCTTCATTGGTGGGGCTCCTTGAATCAGTCCGTACTTTTAAATATATGCATGTTTCGAAATGACAACAACTTAATTAAGGAAACCCTGGAGAACCCTATAATTAGTTGCGAAACAAGTAAATAAAGTCATGATTTAAGATAAAAATCAGAAACAGGTTGCGCTAAAAAACGGAACAACCTGTTTCCAAAGAGACCTTTGTCGGAATTTTATAAGTAGTACGGTGAGACCAACTGGACCAGCAACTGTTGGGTCTGAGTTACTTTGATAAAAAATTCGATTACAACTTTCTGTCGGAGCGTGGTACAGTCTTCCAATTCAAACAGAATGGTTTCAATGCGGGAGTCAACTCGGACATTCATCCCGCAAGTGGCACCCATGATATCCACAAAAGTACTGAAGGGAATCTCTTCCGCCTGGTGATGTTCGAGGTTATCCTCACCAATAAAAAAGATCTGTTTGTGGAGAATTCCTTGAATAATTACTTTATCGTCAATGACCTCAGTATTGATATTGATAATCTTGGCGATAATCTCCCGGATTTTAATGGTAGGGATTGGCAGTTTAAAAGTATTTTCAGCCAAAATTTGCCGGGTTCCTTCACCAACCACGCCTTCCAACTTCAATAAAGCTCCCGGGCCTAATTCAACTGTAATCTGAACACTTTCGGTCACTTTAGCAAAAAATTCTACCACCACTTTTTGCAGTAAACAGGTTTCACTTCTCAAATCAAAGTGGACAAATTCAACTGAAGGAATCACTTCTACATCCATCCCCGGTACCGCGCCAGGAATATCAATAAAGGTTGAGAACTCCAAATCTTCCGCTTGATGGAATTCCACATTATTAGTGCCGACATAGAAAATTTGCTTATGAATAATGCCCTGAATTATAACCTTGTCATCAATGACATGAGTGGTAATATTGCGGATTACAACTTTAATATCATCGATTTTAAGCGCCGGGTTGGTTAAATTTACAAAGTTTTCAAAGAGTTCCTGTTTGGTACCTTCACCAACTACCTGATCCACCCGGACCAGGGGCCCGTTACCAACCAGGACGTTAAGCTGACGGGTTTCAGTTACTTTGGCAAAAAATTCAATCACTACTTTTTGATGAACAATCGTCGGGCAAAGCAGACTGAAGATAATCGTCTCAATCTTCGGGTCAATCTGAACGTTCATCCCCGGTTCGGCGCCAGGCACATCGATAAAAGTACTAAAGGGAATATCTTCAGCTTGATGATGAACAATATTGTCTTCTCCGACAAAGAAGATCTGTTTGTGTAATAATCCCTGGATAACCACTTTATCCGCAATTACATCAGTAGATAAATCACGAACTTCCGCATTAACATTGCGCACTTTAATGGCCGGAAGGGTTAAAACAACATTACGTTCCACCAATAGTTGCCGGGTATTTTCGTTAATGACCACTTCCGTCTTGATCAAAGGGTTCATCAAATTCCCTCCTTAATTTTCACTGAACAGACTTTCACAATCCCTTTTTCGGGGACAGTGATAAAATGCATGCAGCAAACCTCAGCAATAGTTACTCTCCTTCACACACCTCACTTCTTTTATTTTGACGGTGATTACTTTCCGGGTCAGGTATGACGTTGGTTTCCGGCTCGCGGTCGTCGACAGGGGGTTTTACTGATTCGGGCGCAGTTGTGTAATAAAAGCGGTTTTTATAGTAATGATACCTTTCAAACCAGAAAGTTAATCCGAACATTAACAGCAGGTAGATACCTAAAGCTAAGACCAAGATCAATGCCACCATCAATCCTCCAAACATTGAAATCACCATCCGGTTGATTGTTCGTTATAATATATGTGCTTACCAGCCTATGTGCTAATGTTAGGGGGAATTATTTTGTTGGTCCGGTCAAAGGATATTCCAGGGCAAAAACTAAAAAAAGACCACCCCGTTAAAGGATGATCGCACCGGGTTTTGCCCGACCGGTAAATCTCAACAACGGTAACCAGGCAAACTTCAATCAACTCTCCAGCAGCATTATAAGAATCCAATCAGTGTTTTTTCTGCCTCAACCAGGGTACGCCTGATCTGGTTAACCGGTGGTTTTTCAAAAGCCGCCGAATCATAGATATACTCTAATTCATCAGTGATTACTGTTAACACTGCAATGGCCTCCGCCACTTTTCCGGCTTCCAAAAATTGTTTAGCCCGCGCGAGCAGTTTTAATAGTTTGGTCTTAAAAAATTGATTGGCTATTTGGGCTTTTACTTTTCCGACTACTGTTTCCAAGACCCCAAAAACACTGGCGGGAACCGACGGTGACGGATAGGTGTTTAACTGCATGTGGATGAGTTTTTTAGAACTTTTTCCGGAATTTTCAAGGGTTTGACCGCCGACTTCCGCCGTAACCTCCGGTTCCTCCAATTGACTTGGGCTTGCTCCGCTTTGGTCCCCTGCTTCTGCCACTACTTCCGGTTGCTCCGATCCGGCCGGGGATGCTGCTGCGACATGACCGGCGGCTTCCACCGTAACCTCTGGTTCCTCCAATTTCCTTGAGATTGCTCCGCTTTGGTCCCCTGCCTCTGCTGTTACTTCCGATTGCTCCGATCCGACCGGGGATGCTGCTGCGACATGACCGGCGGCTTCAGCCGTAACCTCTGGTTCCTCCGATTCCCTTGAGATTGCTCCGCTTTGGTCCCCTGCCTCTGCTGTTACTTCCGATTGCTCCGATCCGATTGAGGCTTCGGTACCGTCGCTAGTATGGTTCTTTTTCCTGATAATACTGGTATTTGTCTGTACGATCTTCACTTCTTCTTCGTTAACCGCCTCGACTGTACTGGTATTAGAC
>DATCLA010000160.1:0-3004 GCA_036564195.1 Bacillota bacterium | reverse complement strand
GCCTTCCTTCCAAAATATGACATTTTCCGATGAAATAAGCAAGTAATATCCTACATCAGGAGGCAACTCATGAATATGCTCCCCTCTCAAATGCAAAAATGGTTTCGCGGCGGACTCAGCCTGGTTTTGATTCTGACCCTATGCAGTTCCGCGTTAATCTTAATTAATTCGATTCCCAAGAACGCCTCAAGCCTGTGGCAAAAGGTGGATTACGCTCTTTTGGCTATTGCCTGTTTGGCATTGATCTGCTCCTGGGCCATTGAGGCTGTACGGATTTGGCTAATTGCATCCGGTTTAGGAGAGAAAATTTCACTAATTAAAATCTTCAATATTAACTTAGTAACCTCGTTCATCGGCAATATTACGCCGTTTTACTCCGGTGCGGTTCCTACTCAAATTTATCTGTTAACCCAAAACGGAATCCCGGCCGGAAGAGCCAGCGCCATTGTAACCATCCGTTTAATCGTTTCAACTTTGATTTTTACACTCTTTGCGCCCTTTCTGCTCTTTTCCTATCATAAAACTTTCTCTGCCGGAGTAATGCGGATGGTAGTTTCCGTAGCGATCCCCATTTCGGCCATTATCTCCCTGTTATTGATAGTTTTTATCATTAAGCCGAAGGTAGCTAAAAATTGCATTACCGCTTTATTAAAATTGCTGTACCGCACCAGATTAAGCGCTAAAATGGCGCCATTTATCAGCAAATTTATGACGGAACTGGAAATTTTCCATATCTCGATTAAAAAGTTTCGCAAAGCCTTCAATTTCTACCTGGTGATTTTAGCCACTTTTGGTTACTGGGTCTGCTTTTTCGCAGTCGCTCCTCTGTTAATGCAGGCGTTTGGACTGCATACTCCGGGAATGTTCGTGAAAAGCATTATGCTTCAGTTCATCCTGTTTTTTATTATGGCTTACATGCCGGTCCCCGGCGGTAGCGGTGTGATGGAATTGGGCCTGTTCTCAGTCTTAAGTTTCGTCCCCGTCCATATCCGGGCGATCTTGATTATTATCTGGCGCTTCTTAAGCTATCATCTTTCAACTTTAGTCGGAGGAATTATCCTGCTGCGACTGATCAATCGCCGTCCTTCGCTGGAGCTTCCAAACTAATCCGGCCTAGTCGACCGTTGCGGAAATCCTGCAATAAGGTCTGGACGGCGCGGTTTAAATCCGGTACGCCCCCCTTAATCAGAAATGACCGCTTGTGTGCATACCACTCCAACCCGGTTTCCGGGGAGTCAATGACGACACCTTGTTGCCTCCACTCAAACAATTGCTCCCCGTACCGGCGTAACAATTCAATTCCCAAGTCATAAACAGGCAACAATTCTACACTGACGGTTCCGATTAAAGCCAATTTGATCCCGGTTTCGCGGTCCGTGATTTTGGGCGGTAACATTCCGGGTGTGTCCAAAACTTCGATCGGCCCTCGTTTAACCCATTGTTTACCGCGGGTAACCCCCGGACGATTACCGGTCCGGGCGGTTCCAACCCCTAATAAACGGTTCAGCACTGAGGATTTACCGACATTAGGAATTCCGACCACTCCCACACGGAAAGACCTTTTTAAGCCCGATTTAGCCTGTTGATTTTGCAATAACTTCCAAAGCTGGTTAATTCCTTGTCCGGTATTGGCGTTAACTAACACAGCCGGAAGGTTCTGCTGTTCAAAGCGGCGCAGCCATTCCCGGGTAACCGCCGGGTCGGCTAAATCACTCTTATTAAGCACAACTAAGTTGGGGCGCCGACTTAAAATCGGTTCCAAATCGGCATTATGACTGGATAATGGGATGCGGGCGTCCCGAACCTCCAATAACCAATCGATACATCTAATTAAATCATTTAATTCCCGTTTGGCCTTAGCCATATGCCCGGGATACCAGTGGATTGACTGCATGGGCGAAATCCTTTCACTTCTAAACCGGTAGTACTTCCAAACATTTTCAATGTCATTATTGTAGCTAATTTTAGTCAAAATAAAAAGGGGGTTTTCTCGTCCCCCAATTACAAAAGATGAAAACGGATTTTCTCTGTGGTAACGTGCCAGGCTAATTATAAAATA
Organism: Bacillota bacterium; assembly: GCA_036564195.1. Classification (GTDB taxonomy): domain Bacteria; phylum Bacillota; class UBA4882; order UBA8346; family UBA8346; genus DATCLA01. The sequence goes on along the minus strand of DATCLA010000160.1, from coordinate 945 downwards.
GTAAATATTCATTTGGCCCGGGGATGGGTCCGGTCATAGACCTCCTTAATCCGGTTTTTAGTTAAGTGAGTGTAAATTTGAGTGGTAGAAATATCGGCATGACCCAACATTTCCTGGACCGAACGAAGGTCCGCGCCGTTCTCCAACAGATGGGTGGCAAAGGAATGCCGCAGCGTATGCGGTGTAATTACCCCTTCCAGCCCAATGTTTTCGGCATATTTTTTAATGATTTTCCAAAAACCTTGCCGGGTTAACCCATGACCGTGATGATTCAAAAACATGATCGTCTCATTTGGGCTGGAAGCTAAAAACTTCCGGGCATGCTCAAGATATTGACGGGTAAACTTAATCGCCACCGAACCCAAGGGGACGATCCGCTCTTTGGAACCCTTGCCAAAACACCGGATATAGCCCATTTCCAGATTAAAGTCACTCGTCTTTAAGGAGATCAGCTCCGAAACTCTTAACCCGGTGGCATAAAGGACTTCCAACATTGCCCGGTCCCTGATACCGGCTGGAATTTTAAGATTCGGTTGTTCCAACAACCGTTCCACATCCCGGACGGACAGCACTCGCGGCAGTCGTTTTTCCTGTTTGGGTGCATCCAAATTGATGGTGGGATCCCGGTCAATCTTCTCCTCCCGAAACATAAAATGATAATAAGATTTGATTGCTGCCAAACTCCGGGACAGGGTAGCCGTAGCTTTACCACGGGCTTGCAACTGCAATAAATATCCGATTACGGTCGCCTGCGTGGTCTCGCCAAATTCAACCTGTTTTTTTTCGGTAATATATTTCAAATACTGGCGCAGATCTCTGGCATAGGACTCCAGGGTATTTTTGGATAGACCACGTTCCACAGAGAGGTAATTGAGATATTCTTGTAGAGTATCCTGCATTATGACAACTCCTTTTGTAAATTCACCGATACTCTATCTTTCGACA
>DATCLA010000159.1:0-1555 GCA_036564195.1 Bacillota bacterium | reverse complement strand
CCGTACTACTTTCCAGTCTCGTATTTATAACCACCGTTACCGGTGGTTTTTTTATTTTGGGAAAAAATTGTTGAACAATATCTAAAATAATCTTTGACAAAGAGGAAACAAATTTGTTATAATAAAAACGTGAAAAAATATGCTGCAAATATTTTCACGGGATGGTGGAAAGAGTTGGCAAGTAAAGATCTAAATCATGAGCAGATCATCTTGGAGATCAAGGCCAGTGAGTTATATTTTTTAAAAGGCTATGACCAGGGCCAGATCGGGAAAATCTTGAACTGTTCCAGATCAACAGTATCCAGATTGTTGGCTAAGGCAATCAAAGATGGAGTTGTGGAAGTGCATATTAAAAACCCTCTTGAAAAGGTAAAGGAACTCGAAAAAAGCCTCAAAGAAAAATTTTCTTTAAAACATGCGGTTGTGATCAGTGGTACTTTTGCAGATGAAAGCCTGCTCAGAAAGGCATTGGGGATTGCCGCCGTTGAGTTGGCCGGGGAAGTCATTGAAAGAAATGAACTTGTCGGTCTTAGCAGCGGGCGTACAATCTATGAGGTGGTTAACTCTCTGGGAAACATGGAAAAAAATCTGGAAATCAAAGTTGTTCCCCTGGTTGGTGGCAGGGGACGAATGGAAGCGGAGTATCAGATTAATGAGTTGTGCCGTGAATTTGCCCAGCATTTTGGCGGCGTATCCGGCGTATTGGACGCACCGCTGGTTGTTAAAACACAAAAGACCTACGACTTGCTTCTGGAAGAAAACATGCTTAAAAAAGTCAGGGATGATTGGGAGAAACTGACCAAGGTTTTTGTCACCATTGGTCCACCGGCTGCCAACTCGTTACTGCTCCTCAATTACTCCGAGCTTGCGGAAGAGGAACAGCAATGGCTGAAAACAGAGGCGGTTGGGGATATTTGCGGGCGTTTCATTGACAAAGAAGGGAATGAGTGTCAGACCAGTCTTAGTCAGAGAATAATTGCGATTACCTTTGAGCAGTTAATGAAGGTTCCTGTCCGTATCGGGATCGGTGGAGGAAGCAGCAGGGTGCCTGCGGCAAAAGGAGCGCTGGCCAAAGGCCTGATTAATGCGTTGGTAACAGACGAGGAGACCGCCCGGAACATTCTGAGGTAATATTTACACACCGGAAGACACGCGTGCACGCGTGCCAGAGATAAACTAAAGAGGAGGTAATATAGTTGATTGCTGCAGTTTACAGAGGCCCGGGCCTAATGGAAATTGAGGAGGTAAAAACGCCGGAAATTGAAGACCCTGAAGATATTTTGATCAGGATCAAGTGCTCCTTAATTTGCGGAACTGATATTAAGACCTTTCGCCGTGGTCACCATGCCTTCATTCCGCCGGTTATTTTAGGGCATGAATTTGCCGGCGAGGTAGTCGCAACCGGAGAGAAGGTTAAAGTCTGTACCGCCGGGGATCTGGTGACATTGCCACCTTTCCTGAATTGCGGGGACTGTTATATTTGTCAAAGAGGCATCTTTGAACTCTGCCCAAACCGGACTTTGTTGAGTAATGGGTCTTTCGCCGAGTACATTAA
>DATCLA010000158.1:0-13648 GCA_036564195.1 Bacillota bacterium | reverse complement strand
GTTCCAGACTGTCGGCATCCTGATATTGCGGGTCCTGATCCGGAAAATGCCTGCCGATATCCCCGGCGCCAATCGCCCCTAACAAAGCATCCATCACCGCATGCACTAAAACGTCGGCATCCGAATGCCCCAATAATCCCTTCTCAAAGGGAATGGCCACTCCTCCCAGGATTAGCCTTCTGCCGGCGACGAGCCGGTGCACATCAAACCCCTGTCCAATCCGCATGCTTACGCCTCCTCAAAATCGCTTCCGCCACCAACAAGTCTTCCGGGGTTGTAATCTTCAAATTCTCATAGGAACCCCTGACGAGCTTAACCGGATGTTCAAAGTATTCCACCACTCCGCAATCATCGGTAAACCGAAGGCCTCCAGCTGTCGCTTTCCGGTAACACTGATCCAGCAGGTCCAAGTCAAACACCTGAGGTGTCTGTACCATCCATAAAGCCGCCCGCTCCGGAGTTGCTACTACCAGACCGTCCGCTCCCACCTGTTTAATCGTATCTTTAACCGGAACTCCCAGCGCGGCGGCACGGTACTCCTGCCCGGCTGCCACAGCCGTAGCTAATAAGTCAGCGGTTAATAAAGCCCGGGCGGCATCGTGGACAGCTACCAATTGATAACCGGCCTTATCTGAGAACTTACTGCGCAAATACTGCAAGCCGTTAGCCACCGAATCCTGCCGTTCGGCTCCTCCAGCGACCAGATCCACCGGCACCTGAGTGGATTGGCAATAGTCGGCCAGATAGCGTTCGAATTGCGGCAATTCGTCGGGATTGACTACTAGCAGTACCCGATGAATCAGACTGGACTTTAGGAATACTTCTAAAGTATGTCCAAACAGAGGTTGGCCATCCAGCAACAGCCAGACTTTATTTATACCGGCGTTCATTCGTTTCCCGGCTCCGGCCGCCAGGATCATGGCAACCACCTTTTCTACTCTTTGACTCATTGCTTTAATCACCTTTAACACATTTCCATAGTTAACGAATTAGTCCTGCCGCTTTAAAAAGAAAAAAGCGCCAAACCAAAAAGGCGCCTGTAAGTACTTGATTGGGTTAATTTATAATTATTATAACTAAGTCAGGAAGTTACTTTCGAATAGAAATACTCTTTGGGCTTAGCGAAGATCATCCGGCCGGCGGAAGTCTGCAAAACACTGGTGACGAGAATTTCAATATCTAAACCGATATAACTTTTTCCGCCTTCGACCACGATCATGGTTCCGTCATCAAGGTAACCAATGCCCTGCCCATGTTCCTTACCATCTCGTAAAATATGTACGGACATCTCTTCTCCCGGTAAAACCACTGGTTTAATGGCGTTGGACAGATCGTTGATATTCAGAACCTGGACCCCGTATAATTCCGCCACTTTGTTTAGGTTAAAATCATTGGTTATTACTTTAGCCTCCATTTCGCGGGCCAGTTTCAGCAGTTTGGTATCTACTTCAGTTAACTCCTCATAATCCCGATCGAAAATCCGCAAGGTTACGCCGCTCTCTTTTTGCATCTGGTTTAACAGGTCCAACCCCCGGCGGCCGCGGTTACGACGTAACGGGTCAGCCGAGTCCGCTATTTTTTGCAGTTCACTCAGAACAAATCCCGGTATCACCAGTATGCCTTCTAAAAAACCGGTTTTACTAAGGTCAGCAATTCTTCCGTCAATGATCGCACTGGTATCTAAGATTTTAAGTTGCGAATCCCGGACCTGAGGTTTAGTATTGGCCGGCCGGGCCCAGCCGGTAAATAAGACGCTCAACTCTTTGGACTTAGCGGCAACGATAAACCACGAAACCCAGGTTGTCAGCAGTAGCAATACCAATTCCAGGCCGAGTTTTTCCCGGAAGGATAACAAGTCTAAGCAAGGCTTGAATATGACAGAAAAAAGGACTACCACTAACAGACCGAACAACAAACTTAATCCCCGCAGTAAAATTTCGTGACTGGGAATTTTTCTCAAATTATCCGCCAACCTAATGAGGAGATATCTTTGCCACAGCCAACCCGTTAAGCCGCCCAGACACCCGGCAGAAACCCGGAAAAACAAATCAAGCGGGGCAGGTGCCATTAATTCCACTAACGCCAGCACTGTCATTCCAAAAGCCAGCATTGATAAGACCACTCTGTTCCAACTGCGTTTCATTTTATAACACCCCCTTTCTCTGGTATGAAATTAGTATTGACATGCTATGCAAAGATTATCCACTATACCAGAACTTGACATTTCTCTTTTTTACATAAAAAAAACACGGTTAATTCCGTGTTTAATCCGCCCATTCGTAACTATGCAATAATTGTCCTTTTAATTTAAATAATCATCTAAAATTTGCACCATCTGATTTTCAGTGACGTTTTTAGCTAAAACTAATTCGCTGAGTAGAATCCGGCGGGCATTCTCATACATCTTTTTCTCTCCGGTAGACAACCCTTTTTGCCGGTCACGCACTGCCAGATTACGAACGACTTCGGCAATTTCAAAAATACTGCCGCTTTTGATCTTCTCCATATTTTCGCGATAGCGGTGGTTCCAGTTTGTCGACATTTTGGTAATATCGGATTTGAGAACTTCGAAAACTTTCAATACTTCCGATTCATCTACTACTTGCCGCAATCCGATTTCCGATTCTTTCGAAAGCGGCACCATTGCCCTCATATCGCCCATCGGTAACTTGATGATGTAGTACCGTTGCTTTTCACCCGCAATCTCCTGCTCTTCGATGCTTTCGATAATACCGGCTCCATGCATCGGATATACTACTTTATCACCGATGTTGAACATTATTACCCTCCAAAAAGTATTATGGTTAGATTATAATACTTTTGGTCAATCAGTGTCAAGCAAAATATTTTAACAGCTTTCAAATAACTTGTCAATATTTTTTTACAATTTCCTAATCATTCTTAAGGATGATCACTGGGCCCCGGCCTTCAGTTCCGTATTACGGGTCATGAATTTCATCCTCAATGTTATACCGGGCATCTCTTTCTTCTGATTAATAATCGACAGCAACATTTTCCCCGCCGCTCGGCCTTGTTCATAAGCCGGGTTGCATAAGGCCGGCATCCCGGGGTAAAGTTTACGGGTCAGGGGTAGGTTATCACCGGCTACCACCTCGATATCCTTCCCGGCTTTAAAACCCAGATCCTCAATAGCCCGAATGGCACCGTAAGTCATCGGGTCGCTGGCACAAATGACTGCGGTAGGCTTGGACTTACTTTGCTTCCATAGCTTTTTAAAAGCCTGGTAACCACCTTCGACAGTATAATCTCCGGCCACGAGTAGTTCCTCTCTAACCGGAAGCTTCATTTCGGCAAGGGCCGTTTTATAACCAACCAATAACATATCTTCGGTGAAATAATTAAAAAAGGCATTCGGCTTATTAACCATAGCGATAAAACGATGTCCCTGCCCCAACAGGTATTTAGTTGCCTGGTAGCCTCCTGAAGAAACATCCACGTTGACAAAATTGGTCTTTTGGTCTGCTTTATAAATACCAAGGGTTACATATTTAAAATGTTTAGCGTCTAATTCGCTGATAATCCGGCCCACTCCCGCCACCGGATATAAAATAACTCCATCGACATTTTTATGTTTAACCAGCCGTAGGATTTCCTGAAGCGCATCTTTCCGGTTAACCGGGGCAGAAATAATCAGATCATACCCGGCTTGAGTCACCACGTCGTGAGCGCCGCGTAACTGTTCCATCATGTTCAAATCCTGAAATACAAACTCCGAACCATAGGGAACGACGAATCCGGCAATATTGGCCCGCTGGCGTTTTAACCGGGCAGCCATAGCATTGGGGTAGTAATCCAGTTCCGCGATTACCTCCTTGACCTTGCGTTTGGTCTCTTCGGCTACCAACGGTTCTTCATTTAAGACCCGTGAAACTGTTTTAGTGGAAACTCCGGCCAGCCTGGCAACGTCATAAATTGTGGCCATGTAAATTCCTTCTTTCGGCTCCTTGCAAACCGGGATGCAGTAGCGGATGGCATTTTGCCCTTGCTTGCTCCCATTTATTTTATTTTAATAAATACCGGCCTCAAATTCAAATTTATTTCTTCACAGAATACAGTTTACTTCAACAACGGTGCCGGCTGGGGCAAGCGGCAGTTTTTTCCCGGTTACCGGCTGATTATTATAGGTTAAGCTAAATTTCCCGGTCTTTTGATTTTGAATCTTAATTTTATATAAAGCCCCTCGGTAGCCTCGCTCAACCGTAAGTTCCTTTAACTCCGGAGGCAGGCACGGGTCAACAGTCAATCCGTCATATTCGGGGCGAATTCCTAAAATATATTGGGTTACCGCTACATAGTTCCAGGCAGCGGCTCCGGTAAGCCAGGAATTTTTAGCCTCGCCATGCCGCCGGGAATCGCAGCCGGCGATCATTTGGGCGTAAACATAAGGCTCCAGGCGGTGGACTTCGCTTATTTCTTCCCGGTAGGCCGGGGCAATCTTACGGTAATAAGCAAAGGCCCGGTCCCCGCGGCCTAATTTGGTCTCGGCAATCACAATCCAGGGATTATTGTGGCAGAATACTCCGGCATTTTCTTTATATCCCGGCGGATAGGAGGTAATTTCACCCAATTCCTTGCGATAAGCTGTAAAGGGCGGATGAACCAGCCGAATCCCGTGATCAGTGTCTAGATATTGCGCAACCGCATCCAAGGCCCGGAGTGCTTTCCCGTCTTCCAGGCCGATTCCGGCCATCACACAGATTCCCTGCGGTTCAATGAAGATTTTCCCCTCCGCGTTCTCATGGCTGCCTACTTTCTGCCCACGGTCGTCATAAGCACGGAGGAACCATTCCCCGTCATAACCGGCTTGCAAAACCGCTTCCTTGACCCGTTCCACTAATTCCAGAGTCTGTTGGGCCTCCTCAGCCAATCCCAACCTCTGACAGAGCTGCGCATATTCGGGCCCAATGTGGACCAGCATTCCGGCGATAAATACTGATTCAGCCGTTTTACCGTCCTTATTGGTACAGGTCTGAAACGATTCATCCGGGGTTTCGGAATAACAGTTCAGATTGAGACAGTCATTCCAGTCCGCCCGACCGATTAGCGGTAAGCCGTGGGGGCCCAGATGATTACGGGTATAACCGATCGAACGGCGCAAATGTTCCATTAACGGTGCGGCGGTAGCCGGATTGTTGTCAAATGGTACCGGTTCATTTAAGATTGCGAAATCACCGGTCTCCTTAAGATAAGCGCAGACCGAATAGATCAGCCACAGCGGATCGTCATTAAAACCGCTACCGATCTCGGAATTACCCTGTTTAGTTAAGGGCTGAAACTGATGATAAGCGCTGCCGTCGGTTTTTTGAGTGGCAGCCAGGTCTAAAATCCGCTCTTTAGCCCGTTCGGGAACCATGGCTACAAATCCGAGGATATCCTGATTGGAGTCGCGAAAACCGATCCCTCGACCGATTCCGGACTCAAAATAGGAAGCACTGCGGGAGAGGTTGAAGGTAACCATACATTGATAAGGATTCCAGATATTTACCATCCGGTTGAGTTTTTCGTCGCTGCTTGTTACTTTATAAACTGATAAAATTCCGTCCCAGTAAGCTTTGAGTTCTGCCAGTGCCTGTTCCACCGCTGCCCCGGTTGCATAGCGATTGATCATATTTTGGGCTTGTGTTTTATTAATCCTGCCGTCCGACAGCCATTTGGCTTCCGGTTCATTCTCGACATAACCCAGAATAAAAATGACTTCTTTAGCGTCTCCCGGTTCTAGGTTAAGTTCTAAAAAATGGGAGGCAACCGGCGACCAGCCGTCCGCTAACGAGTTACGGGCCCGGCCTTCTATAACCGCCTGGGGATTTTGAAAACTACCGTATTTGCCGGTAAAAGCTTCCCGATCGGTATCAAAACCGACAATGGGCTGGTTTACCGAATAAAAAGCATAATGATTGCGGCGTTCCCGGTACTCGGTTTTGTGATAAATCACTCCTGCTTCCACTTCAACTTCAGCAGTGTTCAAATTACGTTGAAAATTAGTCATATCATCGTACGCATTCCAAAGACAAAACTCAATAAATGAAAATAATTTAATCCTCTTGACGGTTTGTCCTTCATTTTTAAGTAATAACCGGTGAATTTCGCAATTTTCCCGTACGGGTACAAAAAACAGCACATCCGCTTTAATTCCGTCTTTTACCCCCATAATCCGGGTATAACCTAGTCCATGGCGGCATTCGTATGCGTCCAGTTGGGTTTGGACCGGCTGCCAACCCGGCGACCAGACGGTAGCGCCGTCGCAAATATAAAAATAACGCCCGTTCTGGTCTAAGGGAACATTATTATACCTATACCTGGTTAGCCTACGCAGACGCGCGTCTTTATAAAAGCAGTATCCCCCGGCAGTATTGGAAATTAAACCATAAAAACCCTGAGTTCCCAGGTAGTTAATCCAGGGATGCGGAGTCTGCGGCGTGGTAATTACATATTCTTTATTTAAATCATCATAATACCCAAATTTCATCATACCCACCCCTTTAAAGATTTTATGTCACCGATGTCAGTATAACTTAGATGGAATATCTTGTCAATCCGGCACAAAAAAGCACTCCGGAGATTAATTTAAATTTGACAGATAAACTCCATTTATCAGGCATAATACTCCATCTAATCAGTAAATTACCAAAGTTGTTAAAATATTTTAACGGTTCTGAAGGAATCTGGAAAAAAAAACCGAAATATTTTATATGACATCGGTATCATAAATCAGGATTTACTTCAATATACTAGTCCAAAGGAGGTTTAAACCACAGTGGAGCATCCTTTTGCTGGTTTTTCTATTTAATATTTCAAAACTCCAGTGCTTTAGTTTTACGACAAGACATGATTAAGGAAGGTTAATCGAAAATGAATAACTTTTTTCAAAAAACATTAACCAAAAGATCATCAATATTCGGTCCGTGGCATGAGATGAAAAAAAACGGTGCCCTCTTGTTAATGCTTTTACCAGGGGCATTGGTTTTATTTCTCTATAATTACCTGCCAATGTTCGGTGTAATCATTGCTTTTAAAAACTTCCGGTTTTACGACGGTAATTTCTTTTCCAGTCTGTTCAAGAGTGAATGGGCTGGCTTTAAAAACTTTGAATTCATGTTCAGCACGCCCGACGCCTATATCATGATCCGTAACACCATCTTATACAATTTAGCTTTTATCACCTCCTGTACCATCATTTCAATTGCTTTTGCGATTATGCTTAATGAGATTTATAGTCGTAAACTTTCAAAATTATACCAGAGTGCCATGTTTCTCCCCAACTTCCTGTCGTGGATTGTCTTCAGTTATTTGGTATATGCTTTTTTAAGCCCGGATAAAGGCTTTATTAACATGTCATTTTTAAAACCGCTCGGAATTAAGCCGGTCTTCTGGTATTCCGAGCTGAAAGTATGGCCGTTCATTATCATCATCGTAAACGCCTGGATGTGGGTGGGCAATAACTGTATTATCTATTTAGCGTCAATTATCGGAATCGACCAACAACTGTATGAGGCAGCCCGGATCGACGGAGCTAATCGCTGGCAACAGATTTTTAAGATTACCATCCCCCAGATTACGCCGGTAATTATTGTAATGATCTTAGTGTTTGTAGGCAGAATCATCAATACCGACTTGGGATTATTCTTCCTGGTGCCGCGTAACGCCGGTATGCTACACCCGGTAACTCAGACAATCGACACTTACGTTTATAATACCCTGTTACGCAATGGGGATATCGGAATGTCTTCGGCAGCCGCCTTCTTCCAATCGGTGGTCGGTTTTGTCACAATTATCGCCGCCAACTCTGCTGTCAAGAAAATCGACCCTGAACAGGGGATGTTCTAACCGGCAAGCCGGAACCCGAATCTGCGAATAATGTAATTCAAAGTTTAGCGGTAATCCCGGTCTTTAAAACCGGTTTGATGGGTTTTAGGTTCTGGAACACACACCGAATGGTCTTTAGAGGAGGTCAATAATGGCTAAAACGGATAAAGTTGAATTTAATAAACTGAACAGTATTTCAAGGACGACAAATTTCCTCTTTAATCTGATTCTGTTTGGATACGGATTTCTTTGTGTCGCTCCGTTGGCATTGATTGTCTCGGCGTCTTTAACTGAAGAAAAATTGTTGGCGATTCATGGGTACCGTTTCATTCCTCAAAAGATTACTACTTATGCCTATGAATATATCTTTACTAATACGCCCCAGATTGTATCTGCGTACGGTATTTCGATCCTGGTGACCGTGGTGGGAACAGTTTTAAGTGTCTTGGTGATGGCTTTATATGCCTTTCCGCTCTCACGTAATGATTTCAAATACAAAGGCTTCTTTACCTTCTTCCTGATCTTTACCATGCTTTTCAATGGCGGAATGGTCTCTACCTATTTAATCGGAGTCAACGTACTTCATTTAAAAGACAACCTCTGGGGTTTGATCTTTCCTTATCTCATCAACGCGTTTCATGTGATTATCCTGCGTACCTTTTATAATGTCAATATCCCCGGGTCCCTGATTGAATCAGCCAAGATCGACGGAGCCGGGGAGTTTTCCATCTTCTTTAAAATTGTTTTTCCGTTAGCCTTACCCGGAATCGCTACCATTGCCATGTTTTCATTGGTGAAATATTGGAATGACTGGTTCCTGGCAGCCCTGTACATTAACGAACCCAATCTGGCACCCTTACCGTATTTATTGTACCAGCTCCAAACTTCAATGCAATATCTACTGCAAAACTCCAGTACTGTCGGAGGACGGGCCGCCGATGTCCTGGCTCAGATGCCTTCGGAGGCAGCCCGAATGGCGATGGTCGTAATCGGGGTGGGACCAATCATCTTGACCTTCCCATTTTTCCAAAAGTATTTTGTTAAAGGCTTAACCGTCGGCTCAATTAAAGGCTAAATCCAGTTTTTAACTGGTGAAGTAATAAAAAAGGAGGATTTTTGATGAAAGGCATCAAACGATTAATTTTATCAGTACTATTGGTAAGTGTATGTATCTTTGGTATTTCAGTAGCGAGCGCCGCACCCTATCAAATTAAATGGTATTTTATTGGCAACGGCCAGCAACCTGATGTTAAACTGGTTGAAGATGCCGCCAGCAAGTATCTTCAGAAGAAAGGTCTTAATGCCACTCTTAAATTACAATGCTACACCTGGGGCGACGACTATGACAATCGGATGCGGATGATTATTGCTTCCGGCGAGCCCTTTGATATCTGCTTTACTTCCTCATGGGCCAACCTTTACAAAGTAAATGTTGCCAGAGGCGCGTTTTTAGACATCACTGACCTGTTAGGGAAGTATGCCCCTAAAACCAAAAAGCAACTCCATCCGGCGTTCTTAAAAGGCTCGGCGATTGACGGTCGTAATTATGCGATTCCGGCCAATAAAGAACTGGCCCACGTTTGGACTGTTTCCTTTAACAAGAATTTTGTTGACAAATACAAATTCGACCTTTCCAAAGTTAAAAGTTTAGCCGACCTGGAACCGATGTTAAAGGTCATTAAAGCTAAAGAACCCGGAGTGATCCCCTTCCAAAACTTACAGGGCGAGAATGCTTTCCGGGTGCTTGACTTTGACCGGATCTGCGATGACTACATTCCCGTCGCCCTCTATAATGACAGTAAAGACATGAAAGTCTTTAATCTGCTGGAGACGAAAGAGTTTAAAGACTATATTCAGCTGGCGCGTAAATATTATCTTGCTGGCTATGTCCCGGCCGATGCCGCCACTATGTCCGACTTCACCACCGACCTCAAAGCAGGAAAAGTTTTCTGCAAGGTTGAGTCCGGCAAACCGTTTCATGCCGAAGAAAGAACCGCTGCCTGGGGCATTCCCATTGTTGACGTCGACCTAACCAAACCGGTCGTTCAAACCCGTGACTGTACCGGCTCCATGCAAGCAATCTCCAAAACCAGTAAAAACCCGGTATTAGCCCTCAAATTCCTGGAGCTGTTCAATACCGACAAATACCTCAACAACCTGATTAACTTCGGAATTGAAGGTAAACACTGGGTAAAGGTCGGACACAATGTAATTGACTTCCCGAAAGGCGTTACCGCCCAAAGCTCCGGTTATAATCCTGGTACTCCCTGGATGTTCGGCAACCAATACCTTAACTATTTCTGGAAAGGCGAGAACACCAACAAGTGGAAAGCCTTTAAAAAATTCAACGATTCATCCATTTCTGCTAAGAGTTTAGGCTTTAATTTCGACCCGGAACCGGTCAAGAACGAAATGGCCGCCTGTTCCCAAGTCTGGTCCACCAGTGTCGGTCCGTTAATCTGTGGCGCTTCCGATCCGAGTACCCTACCGCAAATCCTGGCTCGGTTTAAGGCTGCCGGAATAAACAAGATTATTGCCGAAGCTCAAAAACAACTCAATGCCTGGATGGCAAAGAATAAATAGAAATAATCCAACGGGTAGTCGGCTACTCAACTAATGAGTAGCCGACCTCCCAGTCAAGTATTAGAGAGGACTGCTATGTTCTTTTAGATCCGTACTTAAACCTCTCGGTTCATATTCGTTCACACCAAAGTATTCTATCAGAGCCCCTTCTGTAAACAGGTGGGGTTCTCTTTTTGAAACTTGGTACAGTTATGCTTCTGCTCGGCAACGGCATCCGGGATCATCACACATGCCGGTCTAACAAAACCTGTTCCCGCAGGCGCCGCAGACCTTCTTTAATGGCCCGGGCCCGGACTTCGCCGATGCCTTCCACATCATCCAACTCATTGGTGGAGGCACTCAAGATTACCTGGAGTTGTTTAAATACTTTAACCAGATTTTCTACTACCGGAAAAGGCAGACGTGGAATTTTACGTAAGATCCGATAACCCCGGGGAGTCAGCGACAGATCCAAACTGGTGTTGGCTGGATAACCCAAGACCCGTCCAATCAGGTTCAAATCTAATAATTCATCATCACTCCAGGCAGTTAGTTCTTCTTTAAATTTCTCCACGGATTTATCCTCGTTTTTAAGATAATCCCGCACCACCATGGCGCCTTCCAATTCCACGTCGATCATTAACTCTTCCAACTGCAGCTCCACCAAACGGCCTTCCTTACCAAGCTCAAAAACATAATTACGGATTTCGCCGGCAATACGGGTCACCATTATCGTCCGCTGGATCACAGTGCAAACATCTGCCAAAGTGACTAAATCTTCAAACTCCAAGGCCGATAAGTTTAATAAAGCCTGATCTAAAACACTTTTATATTTTTGTAAGGTTTGTAACGCCTGATTAGCCTTAGCCAATAACGTCCCCACTTCCCTCACTACATAGCGGCTGGTTCCTTTATACAAGGTGATTACATTCCGCCGTTGGGAGATGGCGATCACCGGTTCCCCGGTCTGGATCGCCATCCGCTGTGCGGTCCGGTGCCGGGTCCCAGTCTCAGAAGAGGGAATCAAGTGATCCGGGGTTAGGTGGGCATTGGCCACGATAATTCGTTTCGCGTCGGAAGATAACACGATTGCTCCGTCCATCTTTGCCAATTCATATAAAGCCGAAGGTTCCAACTCACAATTGATGCGAAACCCTCCATCCACCAGTTTCATTACAGCCTCCGAATCAGAAATCACAATCAGCGCTCCCGTCCGGGCTCGCAACACGTTTTCCAGCCCTTCACTTAACTTGGTTCCGGGGGCAATCATCCTGATAACTTTAGTAATCCCATCCCGGCGTTGATCTTCCTGATTCATCGACAACACTCCTTTAGCAGAATTCAATCATTCCTTCATGCATAACGCAGGCATAATATTATTTAACCCCCGCAGCTGTTCCAGACCGATTAAATGCAGGTCAGAATGGACTTGATGCTTGTTGAGCGCCCGACGGGAGAGAACACAGTCGTGAAAACCCAACCGGCTACCTTCGCTTAATAACTTGGGTATTTCCGGAGTCGGCCGAACCTCACCGGAGAGAGTTATTTCCCCAACCCAGAAAACTTTGGGACTAAAAACCACCCCCCGGACTGAAGAGATAATTGCCGCCGCGATTCCCAAGTCTAAAGCGGGATCATCCGACTCAATGCCGCCGGAAGTCGAGACAAAAATATTTTTATTACCTAAACGCTCCCCTAACCAACGTTGCAATACCGCAGTGACTAACAGCAGCCGGTTACGGTCAACTCCGATGGCGATCTGTCTCGGGGGAATTCCTTCGGGAACTTCCGTCACCAACGCCTGGACTTCAGTAAAGATGGAACGGGTCCCTCGGGCGCTAGCAACAATCACCGAACCGGAAATAGCCTGGTTCCGGTTTTCCAATAAGTATTCCGAAGGATTGGCGACTTCGCGAAAGCCCTGACCGGTCATTTCAAATAAAGCCACTTCCTCGGTAGTCCCAAACCGGTTTTTAACGACCCGGCCCACCCGCAGGCTATGGCTGCGGTTTCCTTCTAAATAGACCACAGTATCCACCAGGTGTTCCAGTATCCGCGGTCCGGCCAATTGTGAATCCTTGGTAACCTGCCCGATTAGGATAATAGGAATATTCGACTGTTTAGCAATCTTAACCAGAAACAGGGTACACTCTTTAATCTGAGTCGGTGAACCCGGAGTGGAACGTACCGACCCTAAAAAAGCAGACTGAATCGAATCAATTACCAGTAATTTCGGGTTTAAATCCCGGACATGTTGTTGAATCAACTCTAAATTGGTTTCGGCAACCACATAAAGGCTATCGGGAAACTCTCCTAAACGATCGGCCCGGAGTTTAGTCTGCTCCGCCGACTCTTCACCACTGACATAAAGAACCGTCCCGATGCTCCGGGCCACATTACCGGCAATAATCAGGCTTAAAGTACTTTTACCGATACCCGGATCCCCAACCAGCAATGTGACTGAGCCGCTAACGATCCCGCCTCCCAACAACCGGTCCAGTTCTGCTCCGCCGCTACTGAAACGGTAGGAATTATCGACTTTGACTTGGTTGAGCACTTGTGGCGATTGAAAACTGCTTAAATTATTCAACTCCTGCAGTTGATCCGAAAGCGTTGTTTCCTGAAGCGTACCCCATTCTAAACAGGCCGGACAGCGTCCCACCCATTTAGTCTCCTGATGACCGCAATTTTCACAGCAAAACACATGCCTTACTTTAGCTTTTTTAACCATTGCCTTACTCCATTTCCGGCGGTTACTTTTTTTTACTTTGAAAATATCGCACAATATTAATAACGACAAAATATACCACCCAGGTAACCGCCAAACCGATTAAGATTGCACCCAAACAGGAATACCAAAAAGCAAGATTCGCTTCAAGCTTTTTCCCTAAAAAACGGCCCCCCAGGGTAAACATTAAGGTAGATGCCAAAATACTTGCCGCCAAGGAAATCAGGGTCTTTTTGGGGTCCAGGTTTACTATTCCGGCGGCTAAAATAATCCCGGAACGCACCACCGGAATAAACCGGCTAAATAAGATGATTAAAAATCCGTAACGGTTTAAGACCTTTTCCAGTTTTAAAAATGTCCTAGTATCCAATAGGGCCGAAAAACGACGCGACTGTAGTAACCGCCGCTCCATCCGCAAGCCGGCTTGATATAATAATAAAGATGCACTGAAGGTTCCGGTAAATGCCCCAGCAATTACCCAGATTGGATTGATCCCCGCATATCCGGAAAGCGAACCGCCTAAGATTAAAACCG
>DATCLA010000157.1:0-8612 GCA_036564195.1 Bacillota bacterium | reverse complement strand
TTGTTCATTCAGCACAGCTTAGCTTTACCAATATCAGACAGGTTTTCATTCATAAAAAAGGAACACTTGCGTGTCCCTAATTAAATTTAAGCCTTAATCTGAGACATTACCTCAGATACAAAATCATCACCCTGCTTTTCGATGCCTTCGCCTTTTTCAAAGCGGGCAAAGCGGGTAATTGTCAAATTTTCACCCAGTTTGGAATTTAACTCCTGGACCAGTTTGGTAACGGATTTATCATTGTCTTTAATAAAGACTTGTTCCATCAGGCAAACTTCCTTATAAAACTTTTCTAAACGACCGAACGTAATCTTCTCGGCAATTGCTTCCGGCTTTCCTTCATTGACGGCCTGTGCTTTATAGATTGATTTTTCCTTCTCCACCACTTCCGCCGGAACCTGCTGCCTGGTTAGATACTCCGGTTTCGCAGCAGCCACTTGCATAGCTAAGTCTTTAATCAAAGCAAGAAACTCCGGATTGGATCCTGTCTCAGCTTTAACAGTACTGCATTCGATCAAAACCCCAATTTTTCCACCCATATGTATATAATAATCAACTATACCATTAGTATTAAGTTCAAACCGGACAAACCGACGTACTGTTATATTCTCGCCGATTGTCGAGATTAATCCGGTAATAGTAGCGGCAACGGTATTGCCCTCCGGCAACTGCAGTTGCATTAAACCATCAATATCCGCAGGAGCCTGCTTGGCAATTAAATCAGCAACCTGAACGGCAAATTTTTGAAAATGCTGGTTCTTAGCAGCAAAATCAGTTTCACAATTGACTTCAACCAGCACCCCGACTTTCTTATCGTCGCTAAGATAGGCCTGAACCAGGCCTTCGGCGGCAATCCGGCCTGCTTTTTTGGCTGCGGCAGCCAACCCTTTTTCGCGCAAATATTCAATTGCCTTTTCCATATCACCGTTACTTTCAATTAAGGCCTTTTTACAATTCATCATGCCGGCTCCAGTACGTTCCCGTAACTCCTTCACACTGGCAGCGGTAATCTCAGCCATCGATGATCCTCCTTTTAGGTTTATTAATAATAATCCTTCCCATTTATCCCTTTTTCGAAAATATTTTAGCGTAAAAATTAATCTTGAAAAAAAGGGTGGAATTAGGTTCCCCTTCCCACCCCCCAAACTTTAAATTTCTTCAGCCAGTTCAACCTGGGAATTGTCTGCTTCGTCTGCGTTATCTGTGCTGTCTGTGTTGTCCGTATTGTCCGCGTCTTCCACTACTTCTTCAACAACTACCGTATCGGATAATTGTTCACCTTGTTTGGCCTCAAGAACCGCATCGGCGATTTTGCCGGCCAACAGCTTAACCGCACGGATCGCATCGTCGTTTCCAGGGATTACATAATCAATCTCATCCGGATCACAGTTGGTATCGACAATACCGATGGTCGGAATTCCCAACTTGATTGCTTCGGCAACCGCATTGCTCTCTTTGCGCGGGTCCACAATGAAAATTGCACCCGGCAATTTATGCATATTCCGAACTCCGGAAAGAAATTTCTCCAACCGCATCCGTTCTTTATTAATCGCTAAGACCTCTTTTTTGGGTAACAGTTCAAAAGAACCGTCCTGTTCCATCTGCTCAATCTTGCGTAAACGGTCAATCCGGGAACGGATGGTTTTAAAATTAGTCAGCGTACCGCCCAGCCACCGTTGGGAGACATAAGGCATACCGCAACGTTCCGCTTCTTCCTTGATAGCATCTTGAGCCTGCTTTTTAGTGCCAACGAACAGAATCATCTCGTTGTTTTCAACTACCGAACGGGCAAAATTGTAGGCTTCTTCCACTTTTTTAACAGTTTTTTGGAGGTCGATAATATAAATACCGTTCCTCTCAGTGAAGATGTATTGAGCCATCTTCGGATTCCAACGTCTTGTTTGGTGACCGAAATGCACGCCTGCTTCCAATAATTGCTTCATGGAAATCACAGCCACATTCGCCACCTCCTTTCAAATTTGTTTTTCCGCCGCTTCTCTCATCTTTTGAATCCATCCCGTCGGGGGACACAAAATCCAAAATCAAAAAGCGTGTGTAGTTCACACCGGAAATTAGTATACCATTCTTAAGTTTCTCTGACAAGAGAAACTTTCGGTTACCGGTTATTTTTTAACTCCGGTGGCCTAATTTTAAAATTTTTCAGTTTAATACGAGCTATAGAAATACTATTCTGAGCCAAACACTACATATTATGCTAAAATCTAACTGAAGGTAATTATGAAACCGCTTAAATTATTGCTAACTTTAAATGCTATTTTTTTAAGAAATAAACTCCTTCAAGTCTGATTATAGGCTAAAGCAATAAAAAACCCAATACTTACCATGATTAAAACCATTGCCAACCCCGAGCCCAATCTGGCAACCCAAAGCCTTTTTTCCTGGCGCCAGCACCGGACCCCTAAGCCATAAAAGCAACCAAATGAGATTAAAACCGGTAATATATAACGGAAATCATTACTGCAGGCCGCCGGGATCGAAACCCGGAAAGCGATCGCTGCAATTAATAGGGCCAGGCCATTCAAAGCTAAGACTAGTTGATTTTGGAAATAACCGCCAAATAATATCAACGTTGCCAGCAGATAGAGTAGCATGAGCAGGAAAACGATGCTCAGCGCCAGCGTTAAAACACGGTGTACCGGGGCTGGAAATGTAAACTCCCCGACCAGACAGGTTTTTAATAAGTAATTCCAAAAATACTGCCGGCCGCCTTGGTCCGCAAAAGGATTAACATAAGGTTCAGTAATAAAGGAGACTAAATCAAAACTAAGATAGTTCCGGGGGGTATTACCAACCTCTACCCCTTGCAGCTGGCTGGCATTAGCCACTATGAAATGATCTTTAGAACCGTTTAACTTCTGTTCTACCATCCGGCCGAAGGTAACTCCAAAACCTAAGCCAAATAAGACTACCAGGACAGCAGTGACTCCCAGATACTTTCGTTTCGCGGTAGTTTGAAAAAACTTAATCAGATAAACAATACCAAACACCGCATATAACACCAAGGCATTAGCCTTGGTAACAAAAGCCAAAGTTATAAAGAGAAAACTGGTGTAAACACTGTTTTTAGTATGATCATCCTGCCATTTAAGTAAATAGAGTAAGCCCAAACCATAAAAGAGATAAAACAGCACGTCATTACCGATGCGGAGCGCGTGAATAATCCCGGAAGGCCAGAAAGTAATTAAAGCAAACACCCACTTGGCTGTGGCATCATCCAGTCCCTTTGCTTCTGAAGGCGAAAGTTCCCCGGAACTGCCACAGTTGTCCGGTTTTATTATTGGCGGTGCCGCAGCCAGCGCAAACTTGACAATTTGCCAAACCACTGCTAAAAACCCTGAATAGATCAACAGTGACAAAAATTGGATCCCCCGCCACACCTGATTTGATTGGGTTATACCGACCAGATTAAGCAATTTGTAACAGCAGGCGGCTAGAATATAATATAAAGGAGGTTGATAAGTTTGCCAGCCTTCATGAATTGCTGGGATGGCCCGATTTTGCAGTAAATAATCAATATAGTGGAGATGTCCGCCCACATCGTGGCTGCGGATGGTGAAGGGGGTGATTAGGAAATAAAGCACCCGGATTAAAAAACCACCGGCCCAAATAAGCACCAACTCTTTATTTATTGCTGTGTCCAACAACAAAATGTTAATCAGGGCCAGCAAAAGAAGGAATAAACTCAAGCACCCGGTGATGCAACGCCAATCCTGCACCGAAGGATTAAAGGCTAAACCGGACGGTCCGCCGTTATTGCGGATCCGCAATTCAATCTGATTTACTCCGGGTCGCAAATATTCCGCAAAATTATAATGAAAGCCGTTAGTATAATCAAACAAAGCCGCCTGCTCTATCTTAGATAAAGCTACTTCCTGCCGATTGATGGTGATTGCTAAAATGCCGTCATCCGGAATGATCCAAGCGTAGGTGTAATTAAGCCAGAAATTATAGTTAATCCGCCCCGTAATCGTAAACTCTGCGCCGGCAGGCATCGTTTGAATCAAGGGAAGTGTAATCGGGCTGCGTTTACCGGTCTGATCAATTATATACGGATCGCTAATGACTAAAGGCGCCCGGCACAGGTAGAGCAGATTAACTGCAAGCAATGCTAAAAAAACCCATAATAATTTGTTTTTCAGTTTTTTTAAAAGATAGTCTCTCATCTAGACCCCCAGATATTTTAAGTCCTTTACCAAAGTAAATTTAGTTTACGGCTCCCTTTCCCGGCTCCGTGTTTCTCCGGCCGTTTTTAATCTTGCTATAAAGGGCAAATGACTCATAAAAAGCTTTAATGATTACCTTTAAGTTGGCGCCCGTTTGGGTGCCGGCGGTCCGGGGGTAGTGATGCACGCCTAACTCCACAACTTTATAACCCATTTGCTTAATCTTCGCCAGAATTTCCACGTTAATCAGGGCGCCGGTAGACTCAATCCGGATCTGCTCAATCACATTCCGCTTAAAGAGTTTAAAGGCACAGTCGATATCTTGCACCTGCAATCCAAATAAGAACCGGGCCCACATTTTCCAGCCAAAAGCATTTAGAGTGCGGATTAAGGGGTCTGCCCTTTTAATCCGGTAACCGATTACCACATCGATAGTTGGGTCCTTTTCCATTGCCGCGATTAATGAATTTAATTCGCAAAGGTCAAATTGGAGGTCGCAATCGGAAAAGAAGATCAAACCATTACGGCAGCTCTGAAAGCCGGTCTGAAGCGCGCTGCCGTAACCCCGATTTTTTTCATGACACACCAAAATTACCTGGGGATTTTTGGCGGCATATTCGCGGACGATTGCGGCAGTCCGGTCTTTGCTACCGTCATCCACAATAATTACTTCATAACGGCAACCCAGTGGTTCCAAAACTGCCAGCGCTTTTTCAATAGTTCCGCCAACATTAGCCTCCTCGTTGTAGGCAGGGAAAAATAGGCTGATTCCCTCTTTTAAAATTGTGGTTTCGGATTGAAGATTATTCATTTTAGCCCTCCTCAGGTTAGTTAGAATACCCAGTCCCTGGGGAACCAGCGTAACGCCTGGACATACCTTTCCGGTACTTCCAATCCGGTAATAACCGGGTAAAAAATTAACCACAACACTACTGCCAAAGCAGCCAAGGTATAGATAATCTTACGGCCCGGTTTTTTCATCTCCCATAACGGTTCCAGCACCATTACACCCAGCACATAATACAGTGGTAAAACCGGGAAAAAGTGATAAATAAAGGTCGCCCGAGTGACCAAAACCCACGGCAGATATAGAGCAAAAAACCCGATCAACACCAGATGCAGCAATGAAAACTTCCGCTTTATCAATACCTGGTAGAGTAGGATCAAAATTGCCATCCCACCCCAATACCAAATCACCGGATTGCCCAGACTCACGATGGTGCCTTTAAAGCCAGGCCGGGGGTAACTGGCGGAATAAATCCAGAGTGGCTTAAAGTTAAACGGCCAGCCCCACCAGTTTGATTCGAAGGGGTGAGTTGCGGTGAGCTGTGAATGGTAATTAAACATACCTTTCTGGTTCTCCCATACTTGAATCAAAGCTGTTTTAGAAAACACTTTCTCCACCCGCTGACAGCGGAGGAAAGGAATATACGTTAGATAATAGGTTAAAGGCGCAATCAGTACAAACAAGCCGAACCATTGCAATACGGTCAATCCGATTTCCTTCCGCCACAATCCCCGCACCGGATTGACTTCTGGAACTGAGGACATTTCCCGCTCCTGAGGCACGACCGGATCCGCTGTGGTTGTTACGCTTTCGTCAAACGCTAGTGTGGCAGTAGCACTTTCCCCAGCTCCAATTAAGCCCCTTTTTAACTCCAAGTACTGCCAGATTTTTAATAACGCTACACAAACCACTACTCCGGCAAAGCCATAATGGACGGTCCATTTGACACTGGCGCCCAAGGCATAACAGAAGATGACCGCGGCGATTGTCGGCAGCGGACTTTTCCCGCCGCCCGGTTGCAGTTGCCCACGAAGGTATTTAAATGTAAAAGTTAGCATTAAGGTTATAAAAAGCACTGAGGTGGTGTCAATTGTGGAATAACGGCTCTGTACCAAAGGCATAAAGTCCCAAAATCCCGCCAGCATCGTAGCATAAGCTCCAAACCGAGTCGCCAGGACCTGACGGCCTAAAAAGAACAGGGCGATAATAAAACCGACTCCGATTAAAGCATGCATAACCCGCATTCCGAAAGGATTCATACCAAACAGCGCTACTCCGACGGCCAGAATATCCTTACCTAACGGCGGATGGGTGGTCTCATAGACCGCCGACTGCTTAACAAATTCATAGGCGGTTCGGCCATGATAGATTTCATCAAAATAAGTACTGTTTAAATGGGATGGCAACTCCATCATTTTCTGCTGTTCATCAAAGAGCGGGTGTTTGGCTGCAGCAACGCTGGTACTTTGCCCTAACTGCTTAACTGTCTTTATAGGAATCAAGCGTTCTCCGTCTAAAAAGGCCACTTCTTTAAGATGCCCGGCTGCAGCTTGGGGAGTTAACCGGAGCCGCTCCACCAAAGTTGCTGCCAACGGCTGCCGTTTTAAGACATAATAATTTTCACAGGATAACAGACCCAGTTCCTGCCAAGCCCCATTATCATATTTTTCAATCCGCAGTTGGCCTGTACCTTCCGCGTCATACCAGGCGACGGTAGTTAGATTTGTCGGTTGGTCAAAGATCACTTCAATTGCTGATTGGGGGCTGTCTAAGTCCACTCCGGTTTTAGGAGTCGACCAGGAACCCAGACGGAAAAATACTAAAGCGCAATAAAATAGGGCAATAATGGCGATTGCTCGGTAATCACGGCCTTGTAGCGCAAAGGGGACCGATTTCAATTTGTTGAAATAATTCTCCCCCAGCAGAGTATCATAAAGCCGTAGCTTTGCCTTTTTCTGCCGTTTTTCCGGGGAAAGCTGTAACTGGAAAATTCCCCAAGTCACCACAAAGATTACTGTGTTAACCAGGGCTAAAATATAGATAATCCGTTGAAACAGTTCTTCACTGAGTAGATTTTGATATTTGAGAACAACCGCATGCATATTCAGTAAGTTGGTGATACTCAGCAATATAGTAAGGTAATATAGTCTTTTATCCTTATATAACAAAAACAGCAATAACAAATAGGCAAAAACCGGGAATAGATAGCGTTCGTGCATCCGCGGAAAAAACATAAAGAAGGCAAAAGCTATGAACATAAATGCTACCAGTAAACCACCCCAAGTCCGTTTGCGCCAGTAATAGTAACCGCTCCAGAAGGTGCAGGCAAAGAAGAGCAGATACCCGATGACCCGAAAACTGATCCCGGGAAGTACCAAAACCGTATCCGGCTGGCTATTACCATTTAACAAAGCCAGAAAATTGGCAGCGTTTAATGAAGCGTACGGATAAAGTTCGGCCTGTTTACGATATAAGTCAATAATCCAAGTGAACGATTGCTTAAGGTTAAACGGAAGCAAAATTAAAACCAGGGTTACAATAACGGTTCCGAAAGTCCCAACCCACCGCTTCCAGTGGAAATTGAGGAATAAATAGAGCAAAAAGAGAGGAATAAAGGCGATGGTCTGTGCTTTGGTTAAAAACGACGCTACCACCAAGGCAGCGGCCAGTTCTGGGTAACTTTTTTTGACCAGCAGATAAAATGCAGCCAAAACCATGAAAGCATAGTATGTATCGACCTGTCCCCAATAAGCTGAGTTATAGATCACCGGAGGCAGAAACAGGTAAACCAGAGCAATAATCAACCCCAACACCGGGTTTTTCTTTCGGGTCAAAGCCAGCATTAACCAGGCGGTAGCAGTATCACAGATAAACGAAGGTAATTTAAGAATACTATTAAAGATTAGTTCGTTACCACTCAGATTAAATAGCTTGACGATCTTGCCAAGGATCCAGAATATATAAAGTGAAAACGGCGGGTAATCGCAATAGTAATCCGGTGCATAAAACGTTAACGGCCCAGTCTCAGCGATCCGGAGGGTCCAAGCTTTAAAGTTTCCTAGATCAATTTTAAACGGAACAGCGGGTAATAGCGGAATCCGAATCAGCAAGGCTACTACTGCCGCTGCCAGAAAATAAAGAGAGAGCCGTTCTTCAAACTCCTGGGTTTTCTCTATGTTTACAGGGGTAAGATGGCTCTTTTTACCCAGTAGCCACATCAATAGGAGCAGATATCCTAAAATTGTCCAAAATGAATAGTCGAAAAAACCGATCAATTGCGTGACCAGTGTTTTAAGGTTCTTGGGCCGGTATATTGTGACTTGTTTGGTAAAATCCGATTGAAAATTCAGCGAATGGTCATCTAACTGTTTTGGTATAACTTTAGGGTCAGTGACTTTTTCCAAAGTCAAGTCATCGAAATAGGCAGTACCGTAAGAAGTGGAGCCGTAAAAGCCCAGCCTAACTCCGATAACCACCTCAGTTTGATTGGGCTGAGTCCGGAAGACTAATTCCACTGGTTGCCAATTACTACTTCCCTTAACCTCTTGGGAATGGACAAATCCTCCCATAACACATAAGCAGGCTCCAAACCTGTTTTCCGGAATTCCTTCGGTTGCCACCCAACCGGAGAAGCGGTAAAC
>DATCLA010000156.1:0-21152 GCA_036564195.1 Bacillota bacterium | reverse complement strand
GTATTCATCGAAACCCCCTGCTTCGCTGTAAATTCTTATTTGCTTACTTATTTTGATAATTGGATTTTCCCGTACTTTGCCAACCTGAGCTCAATGGCGCGTACCGTTCGTTTATGATCTTTGGATAAATCATAAGTGCTTTTACCAGAATCAAATCCCTTCAATAATGCATCATCCTCATCGGATGACCAAGCTAATCCAATATTAGATTTGTTTTCCCGCCATTTTTGTGATGCAAGAATATCCATTTCTCTTTTCAATTCGCGAAGTTTAACTTTAGCTTGTCGCCACAATAATCTCATGGCGGCTTCACAAATTATACTACTTAAACACTCTGCGGTCCCGAACCAATCACAAATTTACCTCGATAATATCTTTTCCTGGCCTCCTCAGGTTCTTTTTCAACCCATTTTTCTACTCCAAGTAGCTTCATCCGGCATAAGTTATATACCTTCAAGTTATGGGGATACTTATCAGCCCCATCAGCAGCCGGTTGATACTTAGGACAGGGAAATTCAGGGCATTCATAACAAAACTCGAACCCTTTTTCGCTCACGTATTCCAATGTCTTACATCCTTCATGTACCAAACATCCCGGCTGTTCTCGGCATCCTTTACAACCTACCAACGCCGGCTCTAAATTCAACCTGGTTGCTAGCATCTGTTGCCATTTTTCAGTGATATTATCTCGGTAAAACTCGCAATTAAAACAATCGATTCCACAAGGCGCGACCAAATTCCGTTTTTCATCCATTTGACAACTCTCCTTTATTAAATTTGTTCTTTCTAACTAATTAGTGGAGAGATGGTCGATTTTTGTGACAACACTAAATCAATTTTTCCCAATAATCTCGCTTCGGAAAAACCTTCTCAAACCTTTGAAAAACACTCACCTGATTTAAAACGTCTTTTATTTTACGATACTCTTCCGCCAAACCGGTGTTAGTAATATGCCCTTTCATTCGGCAACGGCACTTTCCATTTGGATTATAAAGCATACATTCATCGTTCATAAAGTTGGCCAATTTTCGACGCGCTCTCGATCCAATCTGTCTTACCGTTGTTTCATCCTTTTCGACAATATCGGCAATTTCGGAATAGGATAATCCCGCAATTTCTCTAAAAACATGAATAATTCGGGCCTCCGGTTCCAGACAATGAAGAATACCGGTCAAGCAACGGTCGCACATCTCTTTTACCCAAAATGACTTCTCCGGATCTTGGGACTCACCGCTAAATTGCGGCTCCCCCTCCCGGTGAAAATAGTCCCTTAAAAAACGGACCGAATAAGTCCTCTCCTTAAGTGAATAATCTCTGGCCACCCGGTAAGCAATGGTATAAATCCAGGTTGATAATTTGGATTTACCTTTGAAGGAATGAGCGCTTCTAATAATTTGAACCCATACTTCTTGAGCGGCGTCCTTTGCAGTCTCTTGTTCTTGAATCAACCTCCGGCAGATTGAAGTAATCAACGGCCCGTATTCCCGGATCGTTTCATCTATCAGAACCGCGCCATCATTGGATTTCATTCATCTTCCTCCGCTAAATACCATCTGGAATTGAAGCGTGCTTATTATTTAAGGATTTTCTTCTATTTTCCTTCCTTAAAAGAGAGATAAATCCATATTTCCCCACTAATTTCCCAACAAAAAAAATCCCCGGTTGGCGAGGATTTTAGTTTGCAATCTATAGAGGTGATTCCGATTAAAAATAATTTTTCAGCGTCGCAACAGTTTAGGCACTCCGTCCCGGCTCAACTCACCTGGGTTTCCGCTGCTGCGGGCTGATTAAGCAGTTGGTTGCTCCATTTGCCACATTTATCACCCAGACAGGCAACTACCTGACTATCCTGCTTTAAGACTACCACTTCGCATTGGTTGGCACAGCCGTCACAGTCAAAACCGGAGGTGGCGATTGCCGCATTAGCCAGACTAAAACCTTTAAAACCGGTAGACTTTTTGCTAAAGCTCATCTCATCCCGGGTTAACAGGGCAATGCCTAAAGCACCCATCACCTCATAATGTTCGGGAATGATTAACGGAAAGCCCAAAATCTCTTCAAACGCCAGCCTAATGCCACGGTTGGCGGCAACGCCGCCCTGAAAAATCACCGGCGGTTTAATCTCTTTCCCTTTTGCGAGGTTACTCAGGAAATTACGGACCAGGGACCGGCAGAGTCCGGCCAGGATATCTTCCATCTTATGTCCCATCTGTTGCTTGTGAATCATATCCGATTCGGCAAAAACCGCGCACCGGCCGGCGATCCGGACCGGAGTTTTCCCATGGGCAGCCAGTTCACCCAGTTCACCGATTTCCAGATCCAATCTAGCAGCCTGTTGGTCAAGGAACGAACCGGTCCCGGCGGCGCAGACCGTATTCATAGCAAAATCATTGACAATACCGTCACGGATAATGATCAACTTCGAATCCTGCCCGCCTATCTCAATAATTGTCTGGACCTTGGGAACCAGGTTCAGGCAAGCAATAGCATGAGCGGTGATCTCGTTTTTCACCAAATCGGCTCCGACCAACTTACCGATTAACTGCCGGCCGGAACCGGTCGTCCCTACCCCCATGATTTCCGGGTCTTTTAAACGCTTCATCAGTTGGGCCAAGCCGTGTTGGACTGAACCCACCGGGTTGCCCTGGGAGCGCAGGTAGAGTTTTTCGATGACATGTCCCTGTTGGTCAATGGCCACCAGATTGGTGCTGACTGATCCGACATCAATACCCAGATATAATTTCAACGTGCTTTCCTCCAAAGTCGATTTACAGAGATTTAAAACTTTTATAACTTAACTTAACGCGCGAGTTTTAGCGGCATTGCCGACACCGGGTGCCTCTGCCTTTGTTTGCGGCGATAGGATAAGAGATCAACAAAGGCTTCCAGCCGGGTTTGAATTCCGGTCTCAGCCGAATGTTCATCAATAATAATAGTTAAAACCGGGATTTGCCAGTCCCGGGAAACCGCCGGCAAGGCTTGCATGGCGATGATCTCCGGCATACAAGTGAACGGAGCCAGTTGGACTACACCGTGACTCCGGTTTATAGCGGCACTTACTGTATGGGCTACCGTCTCCAGCCCATGGCCGCCCACAAAATTGTTCAGGTACGGTCGGGCTAAACGAAACAATGGCGCCCGCCAATTGGGGTTGAGCATACTCAGCAGTAATTGATCCCGGACCCAGTCTGTAAAGTAGATAGTCCGTTCCACTGCCACCCCCAGCGCCCCCAAGCGCTTCTCAATTTCGAAATTGGCTTGGGGTTCCAGTACCAGGTAGATCTCACCAACTAATGTGATCTGAAGCAACGGCATCCGGGAATGGGTTGGAAGCGCCCTTAAAGCTGCCAAACCGTCTTGCATTGTCTGTTTAATCTCTTTAACCAAACCCGCCCGGTCCAACTTACGGTAATAGCGGCACTGTAATTGATTGGTGCTGCCCGGTTCCCGCTCGATGGCACGGACCTCATTGGCCAGCCGGTCAAACCGGTCTAAGGCAACTGCTTTTAGCCAGGCTAGATAGAGGGCCCGGCTTAAACCGGTAAGCCGATGCCGCGGGACAATCCGCTTGAGCTTATCCCACAGTTCCCGAGGGTGAGTTTTCGGGGCTTCCAAAACCACCAATTCCGTTTTAAACCCCGCATCCCGCAGGATCTCCCGCTGGACCTCGCCGTAAAAACCAAAGCGACAGGGGCCGACCCCGCCCGCCATTAAGATGATTTCGGCACCGGCCTCCAAAGCCTCGATATAGTTGCCTAAATTAAACTTCAGCGGCAGACAGGCAAACTCCGGTGCCAGCCTGGTACCCAGGGCCAGGGTCCGTTGGGAGATGGGTGGCGGGACCACCGGTTCCAAACCCAGTTCGCTAAGTAAGGTCCGAAAGGGGATATAAGAATTGCCAATGTGCGGAAAGGTAACTTTTAACACACCAACCTCCGGAATTTAATTAAATCCAAAAAGGCTTCCAGCCGGGTAATCATCCCGGCCTCGCCACTATGTTCTTCAAAATTTAACTTTAGTAAAGGCAGCCCTGCCGCTTTTATCCGGCGTTCCAGCAGATCGCCGACGAGCGCTTCCGGCCCGCAGGCAAAGGGAGTAATCTGGATAAACCCGTCAACCGGGCCTTCTGTCCGGTTAAGCAGCCATTCCAAGGCATCCAGTTGCACCCGGCCGATAGTCCAAAAAAGCTCTTTCTCCAGTTTTCCGCAACCCTTCCCTCTATAATCCTCCGGCATCAGCTCCGGAGTGAGAAAATGAACCTGATTCCGGTGGAGTATTTCTAAGAGATCCAAATTAAAACAGGAATCATACAGACAATAGGGATGTCCGAATACTCCAATGGTCAACTCGCTGTCTACCGGGCTTGAATCCTGGAACGAATCCATTATTCCTAAGGCCGGAATCTTACACTGGGACAGAATGGTTTTTCTTAAATCCACGCTTGACCTGACCCCCAGCCGTAAGGCGGCTGTGCTCAGGCAGCGCCATTGGTCAACCTGGCGCGGTCCGACTTTGACAATCACTGCTTTACTTTTAACTTCCGGGACGGTATGGGCGACCAGGTCCGGTAGTCCCATGAATTTCGGACAAACATAGGCATTGGCTTCAACCTTGATCAAGTGCGGGATCATCACCCAGTCGACCAACGGCGCCAACCAGATTACATGGCCCAAAAAGATCTTTACCGGTAAACAGAGTTCCTCGACAGCTACAGCCGAACCGGCTTTAAGCATCGACCGGTCAGTCGGAGATGATACCAGTGTCTCCCAACCGCAACTTTGCCAGAAGGCTTCCCATTGGTGGCCATACCAATAGTATAATAAAGCACGTGGAATTCCGATTTTCAAAGTTAACCTCTATTTTCCGTTAATAGTTTTGCTTTATCTTATTTGTAGTTCTGATTTAAGTAAAATTTTCCTGCTTTTTTCCGGATAAATCGTCTAAACTTTCAGCGGGCCGAGGCTGCCGGATTGGTTATGATTCAGAACCAAAATTACTACGCCTTAAAACTTCCTGAACCGCCTGAGTGGTAATTTTGGCCCCCTGCTCTACCAAATCAGCATCTGCCATCTTGCCCAGGTCCCCCACGCCAATAATTACGGGAATTCCCAATTGATTAACAATATCCACGGTATCCCCCTGAATTTTCTCCCCGTTGCTGGGGTTACCATCCTTATCCACCGGCTGATCAATCACCGCTCCGGTACGGGTGATTGAAGCCGTGACCGGGATTCCTTCAACGGCCCGGGTATTGGAGGCTACCGCAACTACTCCTAAAACCTCAATCTCCTCATCTTGCATCAATTCAGTCAAAGCCCTTTCACCCCGGCCCATCCCGGAAGCGCCGCAATCATCGATCATTACCAGAACCGGGTCATACGGTGTTTCCTTGATAGCAGCCGCAATTTCAAAGCCGTTGGTCGGCGTGGGATTGCCTCCGGAAAGGGAGATGCAGCGTCCGCCGATATTTTTAGCTACCTGTTGGACGACTTCCTTGGCAACCCGGTCCCCATCGGTCAACACCACCACTTTACGTTTTTGCAACTCCAGGCCACTCCTTAACCTGCCGAACTTGTTCTACTAATCGGAAATAACAATGCTGAATTCCGAGCCAAGTTAAAAAACTGCTTAATATGGCCAGCCCGGCCTTTCCGGAACAAAAATTTCCCCAGCGGATCAACGGATTTTCCGGTCGGCCGGTGGGGATAAACCGCCATTGGAAGGGATCGGCGCCCGCGGCGAGAAGATGGCAGATTGTTTGGAGGCAGATGGCTGGATCGGTACCCAAACCCAAACAATAAATTTCGTTTTGAGCTTCATCCCTACCCAGCAGCTGTGGCACTCCTGGAGCAGCAAGGCTGTTCCCTTCAAAACCAGCGTAGTTAATTAATTGGTCCAAGGTAGGAAGGCGATCTTCCGGCAAACGGTGGAGATGGATCGCTCCGGCGACCCGGGCGGTATAACCCCGAAAAAAACCATAGTAAACAAGTTTCAAACCGGCTTCCCTTCCAGATCCTTAAGGGTCTTTTGGACAATCCGCACTAAAACTCCAAATGATAACCTAGTTCCAAAGCTCACCAAGGGCCGGCCTAAATTTACCCAACCCATGGCCCGGGAAGAAAAACCTCCTGCAACCATCAACAGATTATACAATTGCACCACGTTGACAAAATAGTATTGCTCCGGATCAATTCCGTTTAAGCGGCTAAACTCTTTAATGGCACTAATTACCGCTTGTGGAGAGTTACGTCGTCCCATGATACAGACCTCATTACCCCGAGAGTCGGTGCCAATTTTAATGATCTTACCATGTTCACCTCGGGTAATCCGGTCATAGTAGGGAATCACCCGGTAAAACTCAACCGTAGTCGGCCGCCGGTCCATCGGTAAAATCCCCAGATGAATCGCTGCAGCAGTTGGTGAAGCATGGGCGCCACCGTAGCAATGATAAACTACTTTCAAGCCCGGTCACCCATTGTCCTGATCTTGATCGCCGCCCTGGTCGTTACCTGTAAATTCTCTGGCCAGGCTACCGACACCTCTCCGGTTAAGTGCGAAGAAGATCCCGATTCCTCCGGCTAAAGCAGCCAAAATAATAAAGATACTCCGCCAGCTGCCACGATTAGTCGCTTGGTTACCGGTACCGCCGCCATAAAGCACATCTTTGGCAGCGGCGGCAAACAACTGCCCACCCCGGATAGCTTCAGCCTGGCTGTTGGTGTTGGTCCCACACTCCAGTAACATGGCGCTGGGTCCCATGTCTTGATTATACTTTCCTTTACCGTAAAAGATCCCTTTTACCAGCCCTGGGTATTTCCGGTCTACCGCCTGCTTGACCCGTTTGGCAAATTCATTGTTTGCCTGAAAATTGGGATTCTCCCGCCCGACGACAAACTGAATTTTAGCAGTGGGCTTATTATCGATCATGGTAAGATATTCTTCCCGGGGGACCGCATCGCGGTGGACATCCAAAAGTACTGGCGGTTGTTCCTTAAGCAACCTGGCGGCAGTGCGCCGGGAACGGTCATAGGCCATGGCATCCTGGGGGACATGGGAGGTCTTGGAATGAATTACTGGAATGCCGTTTTCTTCCAAAGTTTTGGTGATGGCATCTCCTACTGCCACGATACCACCCCGTTCTTGCTTGCTGTTAACACCTTCGCTGGGCAGATAAGCCTCGGCGGTATGAGTATGATAGATACCAATCGGACCCCGGGCTTTACGATCCGCTTCTGCCCTAAAGAGGTCAAGCAGCCCGGTTCGGACCTGCGAAACTAAACTTGATCTTTTGGGGCGTGATTCCCGGACCGGTTTAACAAAGGCTTCAGTGCCTGAGGTTTTGGTTACTTCATAAAGTTGATTCTCACTGTTAAGGTAACGGTCCCCTGCTACCACCCGGTGGGCAGTCCGACAGATAACCTTACCGCGGGGATCTTTCAATACAAAGAATTTTCGGTCCAGCTCCTCCTCTCCTCGGGCCGGCAATGCTACAGTAAGAAATAATACCCCCAGTATGGTGAGTGTTAATTGCCAATGTTTGTAAAGTTTCATTCTTGCTCCCTGCCTTCCTTGGTTTGCGGATGATCCAACGCCTCAGCCAATTCTTCGGGACGCCCGTGCTGCGCCGGCCCGCCTTGCATAGCCTCCCGGCTTTCGCCGATTAGTTCAGCGAGTAAAACTGCTAAAACTCCGGCGATAACCAGCGTATCAAAGACCCCGGCCCCGCCGATCCGGGTGGGAACATGGAGATTACCGGCACGGACCTCAAGAAAGTGTATTATATCCATAAAAAGCACGCCTAAGGTAGCCACGATAAAGGATAACCGGCGGGAACGACCGGCAATATAGGCGATGATCCCGGCAATGATTGCCCATAAATACTGTGGTTCCAAAATTCCTCGGTCAGCATCAAAACGATAGATTTTATTAACCCCATAGAGCACCCCGGTGGTGATGGCGATTCCTAAGATCGACCGCAACCATTCCTTACCGGAACCGGCTTTGGACAATACATAGACAGCCAAAGCCAGCGGCACTAAACCTCCGCCAACATTAATACTAACTCCCCGGCCCAATGGGATATCGAAGAAACTCCCTCCAACCATTGCTGCGACAACCAGTAAAGCACCACGGTCACTCAGATAAAGTCGGTCTAATACCCGGTCTGCCAATCCTAAAAAGATCAGGATACTGACAGCAATTAACAGTACAACTCCTATCATCAAGCCTTCCTCCTTTGACCATAGATTATCCTGCCGGGGAAAGGCTTATTCCGGATTTCGGAGGGATTATGATCCAGGAAAACCCGCACCGGGCCGCTGCTGCCGCTGCTTTCGAAAAAAAAAAGTACAGTCACAACCGACTGTACGTTTTGTTCACTTAATCCTGATAACAAATATAAATTCAAGAGTCCTTAAGGTGTTATTCACTCTTTAAGATTTCGCCTAAGTTTTGGGAAACTCCCGCCGAATCCTGCCCTTTAATAAAATTACTTACTGCCTCGTCGTCTTTATCGGCCTCAACTTGTTTGATACTTAAAGAGATCTTCCGGTTGGCTGTATCGAGCTTCAACACTTTTACCTGGACTTGGTCACCGACATTTAAGACCTCATCGGGTTTATTGATCCGTCGGTCGGCGATCTGGGAAATATGCACCAGTCCGTCAACTCCGGGAGCCAGATTCACAAAAGCACCGAAGGATTCCAATTTTACTACTGTACCCTGATAAATTCCTCCTTCGACAAAGTTTTTACTCGCCAGATCCCAGGGATGGGGCTGGATCTGTTTTAAAGATAAAGAAATTCTTTTTGCTTCCGGATTGATTTTAGTAATCAGAACTTCCACGCTATCCCCTTCGTTGAGTATTTCGCGGGGAGATTTAACCCGTAACCAGCTCATTTCGGAAATATGTAACAGGCCTTCAACCCCGCCGCCCAGATCAATAAAAGCACCAAAATCGGTAATCCGGGTGACCTTACCGGTTTTACGTTCGCCTTCTTTGGCGGTATTATAAAATTCAGCCTCAGCTTTTTCCTTTTCAGCCTGCAATAATGCACGTCTGGATACCAACAGACGGTGTTTGGCACGGTCAAGTTCTAAAACCGTAACCGGAAAACTCTTGCCGACCAGCTCCGAAAGGTTGGTCGGGCCCAGTCCCGATTGGGATGCTGGCATAAAGGCACGGACACCTTTAACCCGGACACTCATTCCGCCTTTAACAACTTCCATGCCGGTCCCCTCCAGCGGGGTCTGTTTGGCCAGTGCTTCTTCAAGATCAACCCAGACTTTTTCCAATTCGTATAAGCGTTTGGAAAGTTTAATCTTTTCTTCATCACCGGCTTTGATAACCATCACTTTAATTATGTCTCCCGCTTTAACTACTTCCTTAGCGGAGAGCACCGGTTCGGTTGTTAGTTCATCGAGAGTAATTGTTAAATCCGACTTTCCCCCGATATCAACGAAGGCGGCGTCATCCCGTACCAAGACCACCTTAGCCTCAATAATTTGTCCCTGGCGCAACTCCCCAAACCGGTCCTCCGGCCAGTCATAACCGATACTTTCCTCAGTTTTGACAGAAGTTTGTTCCGCCACTTCGTTTTGGTTTACATTGTTCTGATCCACTACCCCGTTACCCCCTAAAAAATTGATTTTTTCAACGACTGAAAGTATTTGAT
The DNA here is from genome assembly GCA_036564195.1 of Bacillota bacterium. Classification (GTDB taxonomy): domain Bacteria; phylum Bacillota; class UBA4882; order UBA8346; family UBA8346; genus DATCLA01. Next base: position 11,478 of record DATCLA010000156.1, on the reverse strand, counting down.
CATCCGGAGTGGAAGCTCCGGCTGTAACTCCAACCAGCTTAGCTTGGCTAAACCAGTCCGCTTGCAAGTCGGCGGCAGACTCCACCTGATAGGTGACGGTCCCACTTTCCCGACAAATTGCTGCCAAATGACGGGTATTAGCCGAATTTTTACCTCCCACCACGATCATCAGATCCACTTCTCTGCTTAATCTGGAAGCTTCCTGTTGACGCTGTAAAGTGGCCAGACAAATCGTATTAAAGATTCGGCACTCCTTAGTATGGGAAACAATTGTCGTAATCACCCGGTTCAAGCTTTGAATGTCCTGAGTGGTTTGACTGACCAGGCCAACCTTAGCAGTAAGACATTTGGGATCCAGTTGGGACGGGTGCTCAATGACTAACGCTTGTCCGCCAACTGAGTCCAGTACGCCCTTAACTTCAGCATGTTCCCGCTCACCGACGATTATCAGCTGATAACCTTCTTTTTTTAGCATTACCGCCAGTTCCTGAACGTTTTTTACAAAAGGGCAGGTGGCATCGATTATTTCCAAATGTTGTGCTACTGCCTGCTGCATAATCTGCGGCCCGACCCCGTGAGAACGGATCACCAGCCGGCCCCGGGAAATACCGTCGATCTGCTCAATTTGCTGTAATCCCCGAGCTTCCAAATCTTGAACCACCGCCGGGTTATGAATTAATGGCCCTAAACTGTAGATGGGGGAATCATTAACTTCCAGGGCCTTATCCACCATCTCCAAAGCCCGTTTCACCCCAAAACAAAAACCGGCGCTCCGCGCAACTTTAATCTCCATTATCTACCGCCCCTTTCGCCACGGCCAAATCAATCACCCGCTGTACCACCTCAGTAATGGAAAGATCGGTAGTATCCAGCAAGATCGCATCTGCAGCCTGCCGTAACGGGTCAGTCTCCCGGTTACTGTCGATAAAATCCCGCCGCTCAATCTGTTTGATTAGATCCTCCAATTCCACCCGGACTCCCTTGGCCTGCAACTCCAGCCAGCGCCGTCGGCCCCGTTCCGCTACGGAAGCCGTAAGAAAGATTTTCAATTCGGCATTAGGCAAGACCTTGGTCCCGATATCCCGGCCATCCATTACTACCCCGCCTTCCCGGGCCAGCTGCTGTTGTAATTTAACCAGGCAGGACCGGACCCCGGCTACCGCAGCTACTTCTGATACATGATTGGTAACTTCCAAACTACGGATGGCCTCCGACACCTCCCGGCCATCCATCAGCACCCGGAGCACCATTCCGTCAGCAGCCCGTTGATATTGTAAACTGAGGCTGGTTGCTTCCGCCAACTGAGTTAATTGTTCCGGCTGATCCAAGTTAATCCCTTGCTGTAAAGCTTTTAAGGTGATTGCCCGGTACATCGCACCGGTATCGATATAGGTATAGTTAAGCCGCTGCGCCACTAATTTAGCAATGGTACTTTTCCCGGATCCGGCCGGGCCGTCCAAAGCGATAGCAATCTTTTTTATCTCCATTTAACAACTCCCGATTCTTCTTTAAGCAAAGGTCAATCCTTCTCCGTTTCCAGTTCTTCCCGTCCTTGACGGACAATCTTCAACGTCCGGTCCAGATTATCTTCCAATTGCTCCAAAATATGATTAGCGTAGTCACGGGCTTCCTTCTCCATTTCCATGGCTGTCAATTTAGCTTCATTAATCATTTTTTTAGCTTCATCTTCAGCCCGGATTAAGATCTGATCCTCCTGAACCAGCTGTTGGGCATAGCTCTCCGCTTCCTGGATAATACGTTTGGCTTCCTCTTGAGCCTGTTCCAGATAGCGTTCTTTTTCCCGGCTGACCCATTCTGCCTGTTTTACATCTTCCGGCAAGGCAAGATGAATCTTTCTTAACAGTTCTTCCAGTTCATCCCGGTCAATCAGCACTTTGCCCGCAATCTGAAAACTCGAAGCTACTAATTCTTCAAGGTGATTCAATAATAACGTTAAATTATTAATTTTCTGCATGGTACAACCTCTATTTTAACATAAATTTCATTTTGAGCGCTGCGGCAACTTCCGGAGTCACCAGATCACAAATATCGCCGCCATACCGGGCAATTTCCCTTACCGCACTGGAACTTAAGAAAGAATATTCATTCTTGGTCATCATAAACATCGTCTCGATCTCCGGAGCCAGTCTTTTATTGTTTAAAGCCATTTGAAACTCATATTCAAAATCGGAAATAGCCCGCAAACCCTTAACGATCAGATTGGCCCCTATTTTTTTAGCAAAATCCACTAGTAAACCAGTAAAAAACATCACCTCCACATTGGGGAGATGTTTAACGGTGGTTTTAATCAAAGCTACCCGTTCCTGGACTGGAAAAAGCGGGGTCTTATTGGGGTTTTCTAATACACCCACAATCACTTGGGGGAAAATTGCGGCCGCCCGTTCTATAATATCTAAATGTCCTCTCGTAATCGGGTCAAAACTACCGGGGCAAATTACCTTAATCTTTTGTGATTGTTCCATGACGGAACGGTCATTCCTCTCCGCAAAAATTTTGGCAAAATCTTAACTTATAAAAAAAACTCAAACTAATGTCACCATAATGGTAAACTCGTTTTTCCAGCCCATCAAAGAACAGCTGCTCTAATTTTCGGGGGTGCTCGGCTACTAAGATTCCGCCCGGTTTCAATAGCCGTTTCTCAAAAACCAGCTTAATGGCTTGAGCCAATAAGGCAGCTTCAAACGGGGGATCCAGGAAAGTAATATCAAAACAGGCGGCCTCCGCGGCCAGCAGGTTTAGAGCCTTGGCAGCCGGGGCATGAATAATCCGAACTCGTTCTTCTGGATCCACAAAATGCAAGTTTTGTTTCAACAATCGAATACTGGCAGCATTAGCGTCGACAAAAACCACTGACTGGGCGCCACGGCTTAATGCTTCGATACCGATTCCGCCTGTCCCTGCAAATAGATCCAAAAAATCAGCTCCCGCAATCTTGGGACCGATAATGTTAAATAACGCCTCTTTAACCCGGTCGGCAGTGGGACGGACTCCGGCATGTTTGGGACCTTTTAACACTCGCCCCCGGTATTTTCCGGTAATTACCCTCATGGCTGTGGTCTTGTTACGATCCCTGCCAGGCTGAGACCGGTATGAGTACCAAGGATCGATCCGGCAACCGCAGGAGCGGTATTTGGCAGTAAAGGTTCATTTTTTAAGCGATGGTAAAATTCATCGCTCCAAATAGCCACTCTATCTTCAAAGATTGCCTTACTAAGATGCCCATTTAGAGGTAGGACTCCGATCCGGTCCTCCTCTACATACTTCTGTGGTAAGTCGACGGTACTATCCGTAACAATTCGCATCGCCATTAAAATCCTTTTGCTCCTATTCTACTGAAAAAAGATAATAATATAAAGGCTGGCCACCGTAATACAGCTCAAATTCGGTTTCCGGAAAAGTCTTTTCCAAATGGCTCAGTAGGTCCTGGGCAGTTACAGAATTGGTCTCCGCACCGTAATAGATTGATACTAAACCGCCGTGAGCTGATGGAATTTTCTTTAAGGTCGCTTCAATAACCTGTTCGGGAGTAGGGCCAAAAGCGGTAATCTCCCCGTCAACCAGACCGATGATGTCACCTTGTTTAATATTGAGATCGCCCAACTGATAATCGCGAACTGCATAGGTAATCTCGCCGGTAACTATCTGTCCCGACTTCTCATTCATGTTTGAAACATTCTCGTTCAGGCTGCTTTCCGGGTTGAAACAGAGTAACGCGGCCAGCCCTTCGGGGATGCTATTAGTAGGGACAACCCGTATTTCCTTAGAGGAGACGATTTCATTGACCCGGTTGGCTGTCATCACGATATTACTATTATTCGGTAAAATAATCACCTGTTTTGCTTCCAATTGGGAAACGGCTTTGGACAAATCTTCCACACTGGGGTTCATGGTCTGACCGCCGTTTACTACTACCTGAACACCTAAACTTCTAAAGATCCTTTCCAGGCCGTCACCGGCAGCCACGGCCACAATCCCAATCGGTGCGGTTTGCGACTGAGCCGGAATTTGTTTAGCTAAACGTTGCCGGGTCTGTTCAACCATATTATTAATTTGAATTTCAAATAATTCTCCCAGCCGGACAGCAAAGTCGAGGATAATTCCGGGGTTGTTGGTATGAATATGTATTTTAACCGTATCTTTCTCTCCCACCACCAATAAACAATCGCCGTGTGGTGCCAGACTGTTCTTAATATATTCCAGATCCAGATTTTCGCCTTTAAGAATAAATTCTGTACAATATTGAAAATTAATCTCATCAACCGATAAAAATTCGTCATCAGTGTATGAATTAAAAGTTACCACTTTTGCGGTAGTTTCCGGAGCCGGTTGCGCCAGATCTCCTGTAGATTCCCCATTAATCCGGTCAACTATTCCTTTGACAAAATAGACTAAACCCTGCCCTCCGGCATCAACTACTCCGGCCTGACGCAATACCGGGAGCATCTCGGGTGTTTTTGCCAGGACAACGGCTGCATGCTGGTAAATATTTGTCATATATTCCGATAAGCTGTCTGCCTTTTCGCAGGTTGCAGTTGCAAAATCAGCCATTGCTTTAATAACGGTTAAAATCGTCCCTTCCACCGGTTGACGGACTGCTTTAAAGGCCATTGTGGCTGCGCCGTTAATCCCCAAAGCTAACTCCCGCTGGGTTAACACTACCGTTTCCTTGGGAATTGCTTTCACAAAACCCCTAAAAAATTGAGAAACGATTACGCCGCTATTGCCACGGGCACCCATTAAAGCTCCGTAAGCAGCGGACTCCAATAACTCCGACAACCGCTTGGACGGATTATTGCTCAATTCACGAAAAGCAGCTTGAAAGGTGAGATACATATTGGTTCCGGTATCACCGTCAGGAACCGGAAATACATTTAAAGCATCAACTTCAGCCTTATGGTTATATAATGCAGTAGTCCCTGAAGCCATCAGCTCCTTTAATAGACTACCATCAATTGCTTCTGCCTTCAAAATGCGGCCTCCTCATGTCGGTTACATTTAATTCTTATTTTTTTCGATCCGGACTCCCTGAACAATTACATTAACCTTGGCAACATCGAGACTAAACTGATTTTGAATGGCATATTTCACCGTTTGTATTACGTTGTTGGCCACTTCTTTAATCTGGACTCCGTACTCGACGATTACGTACAGATCGATTACCACCTGTTCATCATCGATGATTACTTCGATTCCTTTAGTCAGGTTGTCTTTTCCGGTTAATAATTCTGAAATCCCATCCTGAATGGTCCTGGAAGCCATTCCAACAACCCCGAAACACTGCAAGGTAGCGATGCCCGCAACCATGGCAATGGCATCGGGGGAAATATTAATCGATCCGAGATCCCGTTTAGTGGTAGTCTCCATTTGTTTAGCCAATTAGGCTCCCCCTCATCGAATTAAATTCCGAACAATAAAATTCGAGGTAAAATAAAATTTTCCTGCAATAATCGTTATCATCTTTAATATTTGGTTCTTTGCCCGAAGAACCGTAATTGCTTCGATTGTCAACCCTCATTACTGATTCTTAGTTTTCTGTTACTTCGCGACTTTTAAATCAAATTCCTGCTGAAAAAATCCTCGGTGATTAAAACAACCCGGCTTTGACTCCGGGAAAAGTCCCGGCTCTATAACTTTTCCTTGTAAGAGTTAAATGTATATGATAAAATAAATTATATTTGAATTGTCTGCAAATGGAGGTGTTCAGTTTGGCCAATCGTTGTTTTGTCTGTGGCAAAGATTTTCAAACCGGCAATCGGGTCAGCCACTCAAATATTAAGACTCATCACCGTTGGAAGGCAAATATCCGCAATGTTCGAGCTGTGGTTAACGGCGCTACCAGACGGGTTCGTGTCTGTACCCGTTGTTTACGTTCTAATAAGATCCAACGGGCCGGCTAAATCTCACTAAAAGACCTACGGGTCTTTTTTTATTTTCCCTTTTGGGGATTGTTTTTAATATTACCGGCAACTATAATATATGTCGAATTTAAAAAGTAAACTATCTTTCTGCTTGACTAAGATCAACTAGATTCTTTAGTTGGTGGTTAGTTCACCAGACTTTTAAAAGGTGACATTAGTGTTGAATATTTTGTTTAGCTTATCTCTGGTTAATTGGGCACTACGGATAATATTAATGATAGTGATGGGTTTGTCCTTAGAATGAGTTAAAAAGGCCAAATTATTCTGGCACCCGGAAAGTTCGAACTTATTTTCCGGTATTGTAAAATTTGGGGTCCCGGTTATCTGAAGCAAGCCGGCCCAATAAAGTATTTACCGGAACCGCAAAGCCATGGTTAAGCCAGGAAATTGCCGCATACCCAGGGAGGAACTTTTGGATCCCGGTGGCTTCAGTATGGAGAGATGCAATTCGTGGGATCCGCCAGGATATTTTCGGGCAGTGTCTTATTTGACTAAAGTTGAAAAATAATGTATAATGTATAAAAGGCTTTTTGCCATCACACTTCGATTTCAATACGACAACACCATTTACCTTTAACGCTGAATCCCGGTTTTCCACCGGGAGCGGGGGAACCAAAATCAGGGGTGAATCACCCCGAGTGAACCACCGGTTAGGGTATTTCATTCGGGGGTAGGGTTACTCTTTAACCCAAATCCGTCAGCTAACTTCGCAAGCGTAAAAGAGAGGCATCAATGGCGTCTTCTTCGTCACCATGGATTCCTCCATGGTTTTTTTGATCTGCTGGTGCCAGGTGTTTTTAAACTCACAATTACACTCAAAAGAAAATTGGGAGAAAGCCAAGAATTCTAATTTTGGAGGTGGCTCATGATTAAAACATGCTTATTAGGACTGGGTAGAACCGGCTCCGTCGTCGCCGAACAACTGTTAGCCTCTGATGAATTTCAACTCACCAAGGTTTTTGCCCGACCCAACAGTCCCAAAATTGGGCGCCCGGTTTCCGATTTTATTCGCTTCCCGAGTGACCTGACAATTTACAGTTCCGACTCTCTTCCGGAACACTTGCAACACCAACAGATCAAAGTCGCAATTGACTTTACCACTCCGGAAGCCTCTTTGAAAAACGCTCGGATCCTTGCGGAACACGGAATCAATATTGTTATTGGGACGACCGGGTTTAACAAAATGCAAATTTTTGAACTGAAAAGACTGATTCAACTGTATAAAATCGGACTGGTTTATGCCCCCAATATTTCATTAGGGATCAATCTGTTACTCTCGGTAGTCAAAACCATTGCTCGCCTGATTCCCCATTACGATGTAGAAATTACCGAATCGCACCATCGTAATAAGAAAGATGCCCCATCCGGGACAGCCCTCAAGATCGCCGAAGCGATTAACGGGGCAAGAGGGATTAGTTCCGGTAAATATACTTACGGCCGTAAAGGCCAGGAAATCAGAGAATCACGGGAAATCGGCATCCACGCCGTCCGGGCTGGCGGTATTGTCGGAGTGCATCAGGTACTGTTTGCCGGTGAATCCGATGAAATTGAGATTACCCATCGTTCATACTCCCGTTTGGTTTTTGCCGAAGGGGCGTTGCAAGCTGCTAAATTCATCTTTAACCGCAAAGGCTTTTATTGTATGGAAGATCTCTTAAATACGGAGGAGCCGGAAAACACGGTACTACCCCATAACCTGAAACTGATTGCTGACTAAAAAACAAGCGGGCTTCCTGCAATTGAGAATTGCCTAATTCTACAGATTAGAAAAAATTGTGCAATTCCCTCAAATAACAGGAAGCCCGTTTTTAGATTAAAATTAGATTTAAATTTCCAGCGCTAAACCTGCTGTGAAAGTCCGATCTTTTTCACCGCTTAACAACTGAGTCAGATTGGTTTTCGCTGTTAACTGGCTGGCTAACCGGTAGCCTACGCCTACCCGCAACTCCTGCCCTTCGTTCCAGTTCGCCGGATTAATTGCTAATTCTGCGGCTACCCGGACCCGGGGAGTAAGCTGCAAACTGACTCCCGGAGTCACCCGGGTTTCCCGTTCCTCAGCCAACGGGGCTTTACTCGAATCGAGATTAAGGTAGGTATAGAGCAGACCGTTGAAATCATTCCAAAACGTAATTCCCAAACCGGTAAATTCCTCTTCAACCGGATAGTACTCGAGATAGGCCGTATAACCGCTGCCAGAGTCGCGATAAGGACTAAAGCTGGCATTAAAGTATAGCTCTTGGGACTGATCTTTTTGATAATACCAATCCGCTCCCACCGTAATCGATTTGGCGATTCCATAAGCTGCTTGAGCTTTAAATTTAGTGAGATCGGCGGGATTGCCGCTGACTTGAAGCCCCAATCCGGCTGGCGACAGGATCTGGCCGTTTTCCGCCTCCAAGGCAGATGCATTAGCCCGTGCGACAGACGCCCCAAGGCCACAAAGGAAAACTGTCATTACCAAGATTAACAGTGACTTTTTCATTTCATCGCACTCCTTTTCCAAAACTGAACAAATTTTAAGTTTGTCAGTTAATCTTATTCCTGATAGAATGCGATTTCTAGATTTAGCTCAGCTTTTCCTTTCGTTACAATTTGTCAGGAAAGCTAAAAATACGCAGGATTGGCTCTTAATGTTTGCGATTTATCCATGTCCTAAACCCACTGGCATCCGCTGTCGTACCAATAACGAAAGGAGAAAGATTGTCCCTAATAACAGCACAATCGTGGAACCAGCTGGGACATCCAGGTAAAACGCAATGACGAGCCCAACTACTGATACAGTAATCCCGACCGCCATTGAAACGGCGATCATCCGCCGTAAGGAATCGGTCCATTGATAAGCGATGGAAGCCGGCAGGACGATCAATGCCAAGACCAGTAACTCTCCTACCGCCTGTAAGGAGATGACGATCGTTAAGCCCATTAGTACTGAAAGAGTCAGTGAGATTAAGGCAGCCGGGATTCCTGTGACTTCCGCCATTTCCGGGTCAAAGACAGTAAACTGAAATTCTTTAAAAAACAACCCGATTACCAGAAAAACCAGAGCGGTGACTCCGGCCATGGCCCAGAGTTCGGTGGTGGAGACTCCTAACAGATTACCAAATAAATAACCCATTATATCCGGAGTATACCGCCGGAGCCTCCCGATAAACAAGACTGCCAGAGCCATCGCTAAAGAGAAAAGTACTCCAATTGACGTGTCCAGTTTCAGATCGGTTTTACGGCTAATCAATTCAATCAAAACTACCATTACTAAAGCAGCCAATGTCGACATTAGCAACGGATTCCACCCCATTAAAAAGGCGAGGGCTACCCCGGCCAAGCAGCCGTGGGCGATCCCCGCTCCGACGTAGGACATACCTTTTAAGACCACAAAAACACCTACCAAAGAGCAGCAGCCTCCGACAATGACCGCTCCCAGCAGCCCTTTTTGCATAAATGAATATGTAAAAATATCAAGTATCGAAATCACCTGCCAGAAAATGCGGATGGCCTTTGTGATGATAGATCAAGACCCGGGAACCATAGACCGGAGCTAATTTCTCCTTCGTCAGAATCTGACTGGGAGCGCCGAATCCGCACATTTTTTTATTTAACAATAACACTTTATCGCAAAAATGGACTATTTCATTGATATCATGGGTTACCATCAAAACTGTAATTCCCGCCTCTTTATTAAGACGCTCCAAAAGTTCTAAAATTCCGGCTTGTGCTGTCAAATCTACCGCGCTGGTCGGTTCATCCAAGATTAACAGTTCCGGTTGGGCCACTAAAGCCCGAGCAATGATCACCCGCTGTTGCTGGCCACCGGAGAGTTGACTGAAAGGATGGGTTGCAAACCCCTCCATCGCTACCAATTTCAAACTGTGGGCCACTTTCTCCCAATGACTGGGCCTAGGGCGGCGGAACCATCCGATTTGGGCGTAAAGCCCCATCATTACCACTTCTTGAACTGTAACCGGAAATTTGGCCTCATTCTGATTTTTTTGTGGTACATAACCAATCCGGGATCGAAGAGTTTTAATCTTTTGAGGGCGTTCTCCCAACAATTCGATCGTGCCCCGCAGGATCGGGATTAGGCCTAGGATCCCTTTGACCAGGGTGCTTTTACCCGAACCGTTGGGCCCAATGATGCCGACAAACTCTCCCCGTTTTACCGTAAAACTGATTGCCTGTAAAGCGACGGTACCGGGATAACCTAAAGTTACGCCTTCCAATCTGATTAAATCCGTTTCCTGAGACGCTTGGTTAGACTTCATTGCAATGCAACCACCAGTTTCTCAACATTTTCCCGGAGCGTTGCCAAATAGTCTTCCGACTCGTTGGTACCCGGCCACAACAAGACTAATTTCGTACCGGTTTCTTGGACCAGATTCTCCGGTAAATCGGGATAAACCGTTTCCCCCACTAAAACTTGGATACGTTGCTCTTTGATGAACCGGGCGGTCTCGGCTAACCGTTTCGGAGAGATCTCTTGTTCACAGGTAGACTCCACCGTTATCAGATTTTCAAATCCAAAATACTGGTAAAAATAGGGGAAAGCTGCTGAATAACTGACAATCCGTTTATCCGTCAGAGCGGCAACTTTGGCTTTTAATTCAGCGGTAACCGTGTCCAATTCGCGAAGATAGGCAGTATAGTTCTGAGTCAACTGCTCTTTGTGTTCCGGCAAAATCTTAATCAGAATATTGAGAATATTTTTAGCCATTGTCTTCACATTTTCCGGGTTACCCCAATAATGCGGATTACCTTCGTGATGATGGTCGGCCTCAGTCGCTTCATGGTCATGCTCGGCTTCAACCTCTTCCTGCAGAGGGATTATTCCCTGAGAAGCATCCAAAACTAACAGCTGAGGGCGGGCGACTGTCCGGATCAACTCATCAACCCAGCGGTCAAACCCCATACCCACCTTAATGAAGAGGGAACTACCGGCAACCTGTTTCAGATCTTGGGAAGTCGGTTCGTATTCGTGGTTGCAACTGGCACCTTTCACAATACTGGTAACCGTCACCGCATTACCGCCAATCTGGGATACCAGGTGTTTTAGCAGCGGCATACTCACCACTACATGAAGTTTCCCGGTCACCTTTCCTTCCATCCGGTCGGAGGGACGTAAAAACACCAGAAAACCTCCGATTACTAATATGCTGATTAAGGTAATTAACATACCTGTTTTTTTCAACCGGTTTTCACTCCCTAAGATAACGTATTTTTAAAGCTCTTGGCACAACGCTAACTGCGGCTAGGCTGCAAGACTATGCTCTTTTATGAACACCGAGCGCATAAACCTTTAAGGTAGAATTCACGCTGCTCCACCTTATATCCGGATCGCAGCCGAATTACAGGTAAACTGATCCCTTCCAGACATTCAACCGAACCGCAACACCGACAGATAAAATGGGGATGACAATGACCTGGTTGCCCGCAACCGCAGTAGGCAAACTTCCAGACTCGATCCCCACTTTCAACCCGGTGGACGATCCCGGCTTTGCAGAACGAATTCAGAGCCCGGTAGATGGTAACCCGGTTAAGCCCTTTT
>DATCLA010000155.1:0-5303 GCA_036564195.1 Bacillota bacterium | reverse complement strand
GGGTTATAATTACGGTAGCTTACAATATGGTAAATAAGCATGCGATCCATAAAATTGTTAAAGCCAGCCGTTTTGATATGCTGGTGATGGTAATAACTATTGGCGCCACAGTCTTGATGCCTGACTTGGAACAGGCGATATTGACCGGGATCATCGTTTCCGTAATCGTGCATGTGTGGAATACCGGAGAGATTAAAGTAAAACTATTGCAACCGGATGACCAATTTACTTTTAAAGAGTTAGAAATCGGCGAAGAGCTACAACATAACGAAGGCTCAACCAGAGTGACCTTGATCAATATTGAGGGTGATTTGTACTTTGGTTCTGCCAACGATTTAGAGGAGAAACTACGGCCTGTATTGGAAGATCCGCAGATCGCAGTCTGTATTCTCAGGCTGAAACGGGTTAATGTCGTTGATATCTCAGCTATCGAAGTAGTGGAAAATTTTATTGTTAGTTTACAAAAGAGAGGCAAACAAATTTTACTGTGCGGGGTTGAGCCGACTATGAAAAAGTTTCTCGATAAGCTGGGAATCACAGCTATGATCGGTGAAGCCAATGTCTTTTTGGCGGAAGAAAAGTTGTTTGCTTCTTCCAAAAAGGCTTTTCAAACCGCTGCCTTATTGGCGCCTTCGATTAACTAATCCTTGAATAATAAACGAGAGAATTGCATAATTATCTTGATAAACCCTTCGACAACAATATAAAGGGACTAGCCCGGATGCATCTATCAATATATTGTGAGCCAAAGCTTAAATCATGAATTATGAAATTCCTTAAGATAAAACTTTTCCGCTAAAACAGGAGAATACTTTCTTTTGGTAAATAATTTTTAATAGACTATGGTCAGGCCACCTGACAAATTAACCGGAAAGAAATTGATGGAGATTAACCCTATTAGTTCCAAACGGATCTACCAATCGGTGATCGAACAATTTGTCGGCCTGTTGAAGGCAGGCAAAGTCAAACCTGGCGATAAGTTGCCTTCCGAAAGGACCTTAGCTGAGTTGTTTCAGGTCAGTCGTGCTTCAATTCGAGAGGCCTTTAGTGCCATGGAGATTATCGGATTGATCGAAGTTCGGCCGGGTGATGGCTCCTTTGTAACCGACCTGAATATTGCTCCATTTTTGAATACTATTGCACCACTGTTTGTCAGAAATGAAACGATGGAGACCGAATTGTTGGAATTTCGTAAACTGTTGGAGTTAGAAGCGGTAGAATTGGCTGCTACCAAAGGAGATCCTCCCGGTTTAAAGTTGCTGCAAGATTGTCTGGACCGGATGAAAGTGGCGATTGAATGTAATGACCCTGCCGCCGGAGCGGAGGCGGATATTCTCTTTCATACCCGGATCTTTAATTTGACCGGTAACTTTATTCTAATCAAGGCCGCCGAGTGTGTCGCGTCATTGGTGGCAAGTTCCGTTCGGTTCAATCGGGAAAAAATTTTAATCAATCCGGATAATGCCAGGAAACTCTATCAACAACATTGGTTAATTTACGAGGCCATCGCTAACCAGCAACCGGAATCAGCTAAAGAACGCATGAGGCAACATTTAGGATTTGTGCGGGAGATTTCGTAAATTGATTATTGGTCAGGCCACTAGACCAATATGGCTAAGCTGCCTAGGTATGACATTTTGGAGGTGTAGATGAATGCGAATTATTGTCTGTATTAAACAGGTCCCCGGTACAACTAAGGTGGAGATTGATGCGGACACTGGCGTTTTAAAGCGGGATGGCATAGCCAGTAAAATGAATCCCTATGATTTATACGCCTTAGAGACTGGGCTACGGATCAAGGAGCAACTGAGCGGAACGCTTACCGTAGTAAGCATGGGACCGCCACAAGCGGAGGCGGTAATCCGGGAGGCTTACCTGATGGGCGCGGATGCTGGTGTGCTGCTCTCGGACCGGGAGTTTGCTGGCTCCGATGTGTTAGCGACTGCCTATACTCTGGCCCAGGGAATTCAATCCCTGGGAGAGTTTGAGTTGATTATCTGCGGCAAACAGACTACCGACGGTGATACGGCTCAAGTAGGCCCAGCAATGGCGGAATTCTTAAATATTCCTCATGTTGCTTGGGTAAGTAATATTACAGCAATTTCAGCAGAACGGATCGTGGTGGAACAAGATCTGGCTGAAAGCTTTGAAAAAGTGGCAATGGCCTACCCCTGTCTAATTACGGTAGAAAAAGGGATTGTGCAACCTCGATTGCCTTCATACCGCCGGAAACTGGCAACGGCTAACCGGAAGGTAAGGGTCATGAAATTGGTGGATTTGAGTGATTCCAATCCGGCGCATTATGGATTGGACGGTTCAGCCACTCAAGTGGAACGGGTTTTTCCGCCGGAAACAAATCGGAAGCAGGTACTCTGGGACGGGGCGCCTGCAGTAGTAGCTGATCAGATTTTGCAGGTGCTCCGCACAGGAAAGTTTATTTAAAAGCAGAGGTGAAAGGAGATCATGGCACAGTTAACTATTAACGCTGCACTTTGCAATCGTTGCGGCATATGCATCACCCGCTGTCCGTTTGGAGCATTAGCAATGGAAGCGGGAGAGGTGACTCTAAACGCAGGTTGTAAGCTTTGTAAGCTTTGTATCAAACAATGTCCTGTTGGCGCTATCACTTTGGAGAAAACAGCAACTGAGGGTATTAACAAATTGGCCTGGCGCGGGATTTTAGTCTATGTGGAACACCTCGATGGGGTGGTTCATCCAGTGACGTTAGAATTAATCGGTAAGGCCCGCGAGTTGGCAGGCAAAATTCACCAACCCGTATTTGCGCTTTGGATTGGGGCTGGAATTGCCGAACGTGCTGCCCAATTACTCCAATATGGCGTCGACCAAGTGCTGGTCTATGATGATGAAGCGTTACGTTATTTTCGGGCCGATTTATATGCAAATTTATTTGAAGACGGGATTAATGAGCTCAAACCGACGGCAGTTTTGGTAGGAGCAACTTCAGTGGGACGGTCATTAGCTCCGCGGGTAGCCGCCCGGTTTCGCACCGGTTTAACAGCGGACTGCACGCAGTTAGAGATAAAACCCAATACTGATCTGGTCCAAATTCGCCCGGCCTTTGGTGGGAACATTATGGCCCAGATTGTCACAACTCGCACCAGGCCGCAGTTTGCTACGGTTCGCTATAAAGTAATGGAACCGGCGACTCCGGTCACAGCGCCTACCGGGACAGTGCTGCGGCGGGAAGTTTCCCCGAAACGGCTCCAATCCGGACTCCAAGTGGTCGAGGTTATCCCCAAGGAAAAACAGGAGAATATTTCGGACGCGGAAGTATTGGTAGTAGCGGGACGCGGCGTGAAAAACCGTAGCGATCTGGCTTTGTTACAAGAATTGGCCGATTTGTTACACGGCCAGTTGGCCTGTACGCGACCGTTGGTCGAAGCGGGTTGGCTTTCTTATACCCGTCAGATTGGACTTTCGGGGCGGACGGTTAAACCGAAGTTAATCATTACCTGCGGGGTATCGGGGGCGGTACAGTTTACCGCTTGTATGAACAGCGCGGAGCAGATTTTTGCGATCAATCTGGATCGCAACGCCCCAATCTTTAAAGTGGCCCACTACGGAATAGTCGGTGACCTTTATCAGATTCTGCCCCGGTTAATTGCTAAAATTAAAGAGGGAGGCGCAGCCACATGCCATATAATCCAATAACTGTCACTGATCTTAAGAAGCTTGAAGAGATTTGTCCCGGTCGGGTTTATACCGGCACCACGATTAATGAGGATTTTACTCATGATGAGATGGTTGAATATGGCAAGTATCAGCCGGAGGCGGTGGTTGAAGCCTTGAACACCGCAGAAGTGTCCCAGATCATGAAATATGCCTGGCAACGGAAGATACCGGTGACACCACGCGGTTCCGGTACTGGATTGTGCGGTGGAGCAGTTGCAATATACGGAGGCATTATTCTCTCGTTGGCCAAGATGGACAAGATCTTGGAAATTGATCCGGCTAACCTAACGGTTACAACTCAACCGGGGGTATTGTTGATGGAACTTGCTAAGACTGTGGCCGAACAGGATCTGATGTATCCCCCCGATCCCGGGGAAAAAAGTGCTACCATCGGTGGAAACGTGATGACTAACGCCGGCGGGATGCGCGCGGTAAAGTACGGGGTCACCCGGGATTATGTCCTCGGTATGGAGGTGGTCCTACCGGACGGAACTGTGATCGAACTCGGCGGGAAAGTGGTGAAGAATAGTTCCGGTTACAGCTTAAAAGATTTATTGATTGGATCCGAAGGGACTTTAGGTATTGTTACCCGGCTAACCTTACGGTTAGTCCCCTTGCCCCAGCAGGTGGTAAGCCTGTTGGTACCCTTTAATGAACTGGAAGTCTGTATTGAAACAGTACCTAAGATATTAATGGCAAAAACCGGACCGACTGCGATTGAGTTCATGGAACGCGAAGTGATCGAAGCCGCCGAAGAATACCTGGGGAAACAATTTCCTGATAAATCGGCCAATGCATACTTATTGTTGACGTTTGACGGTAATTCCGCTGCCGAGCTTGAACAGCAAACAGACAAAACCGCCCAAATCTGTCTGGCCAACGGTGCTTTAGATGTCTTCATCTCTAATACCGAGGAACGGCAGGAGTCGATCTGGAGCGCCCGGGGGGCTTTTCTGGAGGCGATTAAAAGTTCCACCCCGGCGATGGATGAATGCGACGTGGTAGTGCCCAGGGATCAAGTAGCCCGTTTTGTTAAATATGTTAAAGAAGTGGAACAGACTTACCGGATTCGCATCCGTAGTTTCGGACATGCCGGTGACGGTAACCTCCATGTCTATGTCTGCAAGGACCAATTGCCGGAACCGGAGTGGAAACAACGGGTTACCGCAGTGATGACCGCCTTGTATCAAAAAGCGGAAGAACTCGGGGGTCAGGTTTCGGGCGAGCATGGAATTGGTCACGCCAAAATTGGTTTCTTACAGGAGTCAGTGGGCAGCGCCGTAATCCAGTTAATGCAGGGAATCAAGAGGGCATTCGATCCCGAGAATATTTTAAATCCGGGGAAAGTCTGCCCTAGCCTGCATATGGGAAGCAGTACCGGTCCATCTTCTTAGTGCGTCAGCGTTTCCAGCTCTTGCAACATCACTTGAACCTGATCTTTAGAGATCAGAAATTCGGAACGGCGGTTGCGGAAGATGGCGTAAAAATCCGGATTGAATGAGACGAAGCTAAAATGATGCTCACGGACTGGGCCACTGTTTAAATAGAAGGTAATTTTCACCTCCGGTGCAGCCGGGGCCATGATCGGATCCGGGTTTTCAGCTTCAAAG
>DATCLA010000154.1:0-1822 GCA_036564195.1 Bacillota bacterium | reverse complement strand
AGCCAAAAACCACTACCTTAGTCATAACCCGCAAACTCCTTTTTTGATAAAGCTAATAAGATTCCGGTCAGCAACCAAAAATAACCGCTGCAAAACCGGTTGACCTGCCAACTTTCAGTAAGGCCGCCGCCCCAAAAGACCAACCAGGCAATACCCGCCGTTTGCGACTCCCGGCCACCCTTTCGGATCCGGTGTATCATTTTCCTGCCAAAGCTAAGCCAGGCTAAGAGACCCACCAAACCATACTCCAGCCAGAACTGTAAATAAAATGAGTGTGCATGTTGACTGGGCGTAACCTTGACCTGAAACCAAGGATAAATCCTGAAAAAACTACCCGGACCGGTCCCCCAAAACCAATGCTCGCGTAAAGCCTCGGCTACTCCTTGCCAAATTCGCCAGCGGTAACCGGTTGAACTGTCGGTTAGTGCCAACAAGTTAAAAATGCGGGCCCGGAAACCTGTCATGGTAACAAGAAATATTCCAATACTACCATATAACAACCAGCCTGACCACGTAACTTTGGCAGTTGCCAGCCAATAACCGAGCAGTCCCGCAGCCAAGAGCCAACCTGTACGCGAATAAGTAAGATATAGTGCGATCTGTGCCAAGATCAGAATTAGCCAGGCTAGGTTGCGTACCGGGACAGTAACTGATCCGGACCGGATTAACCCGATTATCAGTCCGGTTATACTTAATAAATAAAGCGCATAAATATTTGGGTTACCAAATACGGCATAACTTCGGACCGAAATGAGATTAGCCTGATCAAACCCAAGCCAGCCGGGAGGGGTCGGCACTCCGGCCCAAATTTGGCCGAACCCGATAATTAGCCAAATTACACTGGTAAATACCAAGTAAAGCAGAAGCTTTTTGCTAAACTCCTTTGAAAGACAGTTCCCTGCCAACCAACTCAGTAAAATTTGGCCTTCCCACTCCCAAAAAACCGGGTCCCGCCATTGAAAGTCCGAGGTTAATAAAGCACTCACCGCTAAGGTCGCCGCCAGCTCCAGACCGGGTAATCCCTTACCGTGCCGATCGACCGGGTACTTACCGGGAGCAGTTAGAAGAGCCATTAAGATGACCGTCGCCGCTAACAGAGGAAGAGAAAACGGGATTACGGGAGCGGTCACCAACTGAAGCAGCAGCACTCCCTCAAGTAGCGGCTTCCGGCGCGGGTTGACTGCTACAGCAGAGATCAATTGTGGAAACAACTCAATACCGATCCTACCTAGCTTGGAAAAGGCCGTTTTTAAATAACTGCGATCAAAACTGCTGCCCCAAACGGTTTTAATCAGGGCAATTGTCTTACTGAACTGCTTTTTGCTTTTGATTAGCCGGCAATAAGTCCGGGAGTTTCGAATCAAACGTATGGTTTGCGATTGTAGCGGGATCTTAAAAGTAACCACCCTGCCTTTAACGAAACCGTAAGCTTTCAACCTCACCAACGAGCGAAGTATATAAAGAATGCGCCTGGATCCGGTCGCCAACCCGGATGGCTAATTTCCCCAACAGCAATGCACGGGCAGGACCACTCCTTAACCGTCCGGAACGGCGTAAGGTTAACCGTAAGTCCAGATTCCGCGGGGAACGGCAGAGTAACAGCTTGTCCCCGGCAGGCAACACTACCTCCGCCGGAACTGTCGCTTTCGCCGTGATTTTGCCTAAGTAAGCATTGGTACCGTCCTGAAACAGATCCTGTCCGACTCGAATACTGACAGCCAAATACGGCGGAATATCCCGGGCAAGCAGCCCTACCGTCACCTGTACTTCCTGGTATTTAGCAGGTTGAGGTAGATAAAGCAGGAAGACCCGCACGGTAACC
>DATCLA010000153.1:0-11823 GCA_036564195.1 Bacillota bacterium | reverse complement strand
TCGTTACATTAATTAAAAAAAACAAAAAACAAATTTTAATATTT
Source organism: Bacillota bacterium (assembly GCA_036564195.1). Lineage (GTDB taxonomy): Bacteria > Bacillota > UBA4882 > UBA8346 > UBA8346 > DATCLA01. Next base: position 11,779 of record DATCLA010000153.1, on the reverse strand, counting down.
CTCGGTTAATTTATCACCGGCTATTAAAAAAAGTTCTCCTAAAACCGGAGAACCTTTCCCATTATCACTCACTTTAAAACCATATTTATGAATCAGCAAAGCCGGTTAATCCGTTATCAGATCCAAATAGCAACCCGCTGCCTGACCTAAATAATCTCCCGGATCAGAGTTGGCAGAGTAGGCGGGCTATCACTTAACTTCAAGCAATTTAACAGTTTTTCCTGAGCCCGGGCCGCATCCGCCTCATTCCTGGCATGGACTTCCGCAACGGGAGTTCCGGGAACAAGCTGCGTTCCGATCTTTACCAGCAGCTTCAACCCAACTTCTGGATTGATGACGTCGTCAAGCCGCAACCGTCCCGCCCCCAGTTCCATCGCTATCAGCCCCAACTCCCGGCAGTCAATTGCGGCGATCCACCCACTTACCCGGGCCGTAACCTGGCGCACCACCGGCGCAGCAGGCAGTAATCCGGGTTCGTCGGCAACAGCAGGGTTTCCACCCTGAGCGCGAATTAATTCCTTCAGTTTAGTCAAAGCAGCGCCATTATGGAGTAATTCAGCAGCAATTTGTTTTCCCGTTTCCGGAGTCCCAGCCCGTTGTCCCAGCCACAACATTAAGCCAGCCATTGTTAAAGATAATTCAGTCAGATCGGCAGGACCTTTCCCCTGTAGGGTCCGGATGGCCTCTGCTACTTCCAGACTGTTCCCGATCGCCTGGCCCAGCGGTTGATTCATGTCGGTGAGCACAGCTTTAAAGCGACGGCCGGCACGGTTACCGATCTCCACCATCGTCTCGGCCAACTTTCGGGCAACCTCATAATCACCCATAAACGCTCCGGCACCATATTTTACATCCAATAAGACTGCATCTGCACCGGAAGCTAGCTTTTTCGAGACGATACTGCCGGCGATTAAGGGAATACTCTCCACTGTAGCTGTTAAATCCCTCAAGGCATAGAGTTTTTTATCGGCCGGGACTAGATCCCTGGTCTGACTCGTGATTACAATTCCGATCTCCCTAACCTGCCGTAAAAACTCTTCTTTAGTCAGGCCAGTGTTAAAGCCGGGGATTGCTTCCAACTTATCAATGGTACCACCGGTATGACCCAACCCCCGTCCGGACATTTTCGCCACCGGAACCCCGGCTGCCGCTACCAAGGGCAACAGCACCAGTGAGGTTTTATCACCGACACCGCCGGTGCTGTGTTTATCGACTTTAATTCCGGGAATGGAGGTCAGGTCAATGATCGTGCCGGAGTGCAGCATTTCCAAGGTTAAGTCGGTTACTTCATCAAAGCTCATTCCCTGAAAATAAACTGCCATAAGCCAAGCGCTCATCTGATAGTCCGGAATAGTACCCCGGACAAAGCCGGAGATTAAAAAATGAAGTTCTTCCCTGGTTAACCTTTTACCCTCCCGTTTCTTCCAAATCAAATCATAAACCCGCACCTTAATTGTTCCTCCCTGGGAATTGGTTTATTTAGCTCTCATGCAGAATTAGCCTGCTGCCGAATTCTTCCCCAACCGGCCACGGTTCAAGCTTAAACCAGTAACACAAGGTCGCCGCCAGATCGGCAAAGGTTTTCCTGATGCCCAGGTCAATCCGTTCCGGCAGACCCGGTCCGAAAATCAATAACGGAGTATATTCCCGAGAATGGTCAGTACTGGAAGTAGTCGGATCAACACCATGATCAGCGGTAAGGATCAACACATCCCCCGGAGCAAGTCGCGACAGGTTATTTCCGAGCCAGGCGTCAACGTCTGCCAACGCTTTGGCAAAACCGCGGACGTCATTCCTGTGGCCGTAAAGCATATCAAAGTCAATACAATTGGCAAATACCAGACCGCGAAAGTCCCGTTCCAACAATTCACTGATAAAAGCTAAAGTCTCCATACTATTCTGAGTGTGATTGGAGTCGGTCAACCCTTGTCCACTGAAGATATCTTCAATCTTTCCGACTCCGAAAACAGTCAAGCCGGCAGCCTTCAGCCGGTCCAAAACTGTAGGCGCCGGCGGCAGCAACGTAAAATCCTTTCGTCCCGCCGTCCGGTAAAAGTTACCCGGAACTCCCGTAAACGGCCGGGCAATCACCCTTCCCACCGCGTGCTCACCCTGTAACAGTTGGCGGGCAATGGCACAAATACGATACAGTTCATCTAAGGGCACCACCGCTTCGTGAGCCGCAATCTGAAAAACACTATCCGCCGAGGTATAAACGATCAAACTGCCGGTTCGAAGTTGTTCGGCCCCTAACTCCTGGATAATTTCCGTTCCGGAAGCAACTTTATTACCCAGGACTTTCCTTCCGGTTTGCTGGATAAATTTATCAATCACTTCCTGAGGAAAGCCGTTAGGATAAACCGGAAACGGCCGGTCTAGAATTATCCCAGCCATCTCCCAATGCCCGGTCATAGTATCTTTACCGGCAGAAAGCTCTGCCATTTTCCCGTAAATACCCGTAACTGCCGTAGCCTTCAGTCCGGCCACAGGGGTTAGTCTTCCCAAACCTGCCTTTTCCAGCCAAGGTAGAGTTAAGCCTCCTAATTGCCTGGCTACGTTACCCACCGTATTACTGCCGGTATCACCGTAAGCAGCTGCATCTGGCAGTTCTCCCACACCCAATCCATCTAACACGATTAAAAAAACACGGCTAATTTCCATTTCAGCCTCCAAAAACCTAATCTAATATTATCATACCATACTGCACTGCAAACAGCAATTAGTACTAATTAATTGCCACCCGACGTAAATCAGCATTTAAGTTAGTTAGTTTTTCCTCCAGCCCCTCATAACCGCGGTCCAAGTATTGAATTCCTTCAATGAAAGTAACTCCCTGAGCCGCTAATCCGGCAATCACTAAAGCCGCTCCCGCCCGCAAATCCGGGGCATACACTGAAGCTCCACTCAAGTTCGGAACTCCTTTTACAATAGCGCTGCGGCTTTCTACTTTGATGGCTGCGCCCATCCGGAGCAATTCATCAACATACCCAAAACGGCTGCCGAAAACATTTTCAGTCACTACACTGGTGCCGTCGCTCACACATAGCAACGCCGTCATTTGAGGCTGTAAATCAGTGGGAAATCCCGGGTAAGGCAATACGGTGATGTCGGCCGGTTTAAGCACCCGGTTGGAGATCACCCGGATCCGATCCGGTTCCAGTTCCAGTGCCACCCCTACTTCCCGCATTTTAGAAATTAAGGCTTCGATATGTTCCGGAATTACATCGTCAATAATAATATCGCCACCGGTAATGGCAGCGGCAATCATAAAGGTCCCCGCTTCAATTCGGTCCGGTATTACCGTATAATCAATAATTTTATGATTCAGCCGGTCGACTCCTTCAATCCGAATGGTATCCGTACCGGCACCGCGGATCTTAGCACCCAGCCGATTATAGAAATTTTGTTCCTCAATAATCTCCGGTTCTTTGGCGGCATTACGAATGACGGTAGTACCTTTAGCTAAAATAGCGGCCGCCATAATGTTTTCTGTAGCTCCCACACTGGGAAAGTCTAGATGAATCTCAGCTCCGTGCAATTGCGGCGCTTCGACATAGACATAACCGTGTTCTTCAAAAACTTCCGCTCCCAAAGCTTGAAACCCTTTCAAATGGAGATCAATTGGCCGAGGCCCGATAATACAGCCGCCCGGTTGGTATAATTTGACCCGGCCCAACTTGGCCAGTAAAGGTCCCATCACTTGTGCTGAAGCCCGCATCTCCCGTACATACTGATCCGGGGCGATGAAGCCCAGACCCTGATTAACCTTAATCCGCAGGGTAGTTTGATCTTCCCAGCTAACTTCGGCTCCAAGGCCGCTTAATACGCCAATCATTGTCTCCACATCCTTAATCCGGGGGACATTGCGGATCAGACACTCATTATTGGACAACAAGGCCGCAGCCATTAATTTTAAAACCGCATTTTTTGCTCCACTGATTTTTACCGTTCCTTTTAGCTTACGCCCACCTCTGATTTCAAACCGGTATAATTTCTGCTCATTAAATTTCACGATCTCAGTATCAAGCATTGGAAAGCCCCCTATAGGATAAATCGGAACAATAGTTATGATATTCCAGGCTAAAGGCAAATGTGAATCTAAACCGGATTAACTTGTCCCAATAACCTGAAGCCTAAAGCAGAGTGCATCGCTTATGATGAGGTGGTTTTAGAAATATTCAGTAAAATACCGACTCCGGTCAAACAGACTAACAGCGATGAACCACCGTAACTCAAAAAAGGTAAGGTAATCCCGGTAACCGGAATTGAAGAAGTCACGACCGCAATATTCAAAATGGCCTGAAAGACCAAAGAAGCAGTAATCCCTGCAGCCAAAGTTCGTCCGTAACGGTCCCGGGCGGAAATAGCGATTTTAAAGCCACGCCAAGCAATGAAGAAAAAGAGAATCAAAACGGTGACTGTCCCTATTAAACCCAGTTCTTCCCCTAAGATTGAAAAAATATAATCGGTATGAGATTCGGGAAGATAATTAAACTTTTGCCTACCCATACCAAGACCCATTCCAAATGGCCCGCCCGACCCTAAGGCATACAAGGACTGAATGATTTGCCAGCCATCACCCCGCGGGTCTTTCCATGGGTCAATAAAAGCAACCAGGCGTTTCGCACGATAAGGCTCAAGCATTACCAACATGGTTACCACGGCCAGCCCTCCCAGGCACAACAACATCAGGTGGGACAGACGGGCACCGGAAACATACAGCATCACTAAGAAGGTGGTAAAGATCACTATTATTGTTCCTAAATCCGGTTCCAATAGAATCAGGAAACAGATCGTAGCCACAAATAACAGCGGCAAACCAACTCCTAACATAAAATTGTTAATCTCTCTTTTAATGGCCGCAAAATAATGGGCTAAGATCAGAATCGCACTTAATTTGGCATATTCGGAAGGCTGAAATTTCATAAAACCTAGGTTCAGCCAACGGGAAGCCCCTTTGACATCTTTAGCCACAAACAGCACTAAAATCAAAAAAAACAAAGAACTTATTCCCAACCACAAACTCAATTTTTTCAGGTTCGTGTAGGGAAATTTCATCATCAAGAACATTAAAGCAATACCGATGAAGGCAAAGATCAATTGGCGCAGACCGAAAAGGAACACATTGGCACCGGCGGTAAGTCGGAGTGCCTCCGGTGCACTGGCACTGGACACAATAATTAATCCGATGGTAAGGAGTGCTAAAGTTACTGCTAATAAAAATAAATCCGGGGGATTATGCTTCATCAAATTACCCTCCCAATCATTTGATAAAGTAACTGAGAACACCCAATACGCTTAAAACTATCCCTACCATCCAAAAGCGCAACATGATCTGCGGTTCCAGCATTCCGCCGAGTTCAAAATGATGATGTAAAGGGCTCATCCGAAATACTCTCTTACCATATGTTTTATATGAAAAAACCTGGATCACAACGGATAAGGTCTCCGCTAAAAAGACTCCGCCGATAATCAACAAAAATAAAGTAGTTTGAGTAAAAAGAGCGATCCCGGCCAGGGCTGCTCCTAAAGCTAAGGAACCGGTATCTCCCATGAACACCTGCGCCGGCGGGCCATTAAACCAGACAAAACCGGCACAAGCACCTGCCAATGACATGGCCAAAACAGCCAAGTCGATATGGTTCTGCAAAAACGCTAAAATGCCGAATCCCAAAGCGGCAATCGCTGTAGTACCTCCAGCTAAACCATCCAAACCGTCGGTAAGATTGACCGCATTGGATTCACTGATAATCACAAAGACCGCAAACGCAAAAAAAAGCAGATTGCCAAAGACGGTGGGGGGAAAAACCAGTTGTCGGCCGGTAAACGGTACCAATTGTGCGGTTGGAAAACCGCTTTTCAACATAAAAAATACTACAATTCCGGCCACTGCAATCTGGGCCAACAGTTTTTGCCGGGCCTTTAATCCCAATGATTTTTTGGTAACAATAATAATCAGATCATCAACAAATCCCACCAATCCGGCTCCCAAAGTTAAAAACAGCACCCAGAGAACTGCCGGGGTAAACTGTCGGGTTACCATCAGACCGGCCAGAAGCGAAATAATAATTAATACTCCCCCCATGGTAGGGGTACCGGCTTTTTTCAGATGAGACTGCGGGCCGTCTTCCCGGATACTCTGGCCAAATTTGAGACGATGCAATAATTTGATTACCGGCGGTCCGAGGATTAAAGCAACAATTAAGGATGTCAACGCAGTACATAATAATTGAGTCAGCGGCAAACTATTCAACCTCCTCTTGAGACAATGCGGCCACAACCTCCTCCATTTGCATGCCGCGCGAACCTTTAACCAGGATCCAGTCTCCCGGCTGAATTAATGCTTTCAAATTACCAATTAAATCTTTCTTATTATCAAAATGAACCCCGCGATTTTGCGGAGCAGCAGAATTGAATCCCACGACATACTCTCGGGCTAAATCCCCGTAGGCCAGCAACCAGTCAATCTTCAACCTTGCCGCATAGGTTCCCAGTTCCCGATGGATCCGGGACGCCGCGGGGCCCAACTCCAACATATCGGCGAGGACAGCGATTCGCCGTTTCCCGGTTACCGCCCCCGCCAGTACCTCGAGGGCAGCCCGGACCGAAGTCGGACTGGCGTTATAAGTGTCGTCAATCAGCCACCAACCTTGTTGCTCCAAAATATGGAGGCGTTTACCGGTCAAAAGCGGAGCGCTCAAGCCTTTACAAATTAATTGGTTGCTTAACCCTAATGCCTGGGCGACCGCTACCGCCGCCAAAGCATTTAAAATGTTATGTCTGCCCGGTAAAGGCAGTTCGATCATTATTATTCCCTGCGGAGTTTCCGCAGTAAACCGGGAACCGGAGACGGTAGCCGTAATCCCGGTAGCCCGATAGTCTAATCCGGGAGCGTCAATGCCATATAGGAGCTTTCTGGCGCTGGTCAACGACTGCATTGCCCGGACCAACGGATCATCGCCGTTTAAAATTGCCAGGCCGTCCCGGGGTAAAGCTGCCACCAATTCTCCTTTGGCCTTGGCAATATTCTCCTGGTTACCCAATAATTCCAGATGGGTCAGACCAACATTAGTTACTATGCCTACAGTGGGCCTGGCAATCTGCGCCAACTGCCGGATTTGCCCCAAACCCCTCATTCCCATTTCGACTACAGCCGCTTCGGTTGCTTCCGACAGTTTAAACAGAGTTAACGGCAGACCAATCTCATTGTTATAGTTTTGTTCCGTCTTCACAACCTGTAAAGTCTGTTCCAGGATTGCGGCGATTAAATCCTTAGTGGTAGTTTTGCCGTTACTGCCAGTAATCGCGATCAGCGGAATTTCAAAACGACTGCGGTGCGCTCTTGCCAACGCCCCCAGTGCCGCCAAAGTGTCGGTTACCCGGATCACCGCCAGACCATCCGGTGCCGCAACCGGTTGCATCACTATAACCGCTGCCGCCCCTGAATCGGCAGCCGCCTTAACAAACCGGTGCCCGTCAAAGCGTTCACCCTGTAGCGCAATGAATAACTCTCCCGGTCGAAGCTGCCGGGAGTCGGTACTAACGCCCCGCACCGTCAGCCCCGGATCACCTTGAACCAGAGTACCACCGACGGCAGAGACTATTTCACCAATCGTAAACTCAACCATTAAAACGCTCCTTCAAGACTGCCGCAGCCACCTCACGGTCGTCAAAATGAATCGTCCGGTCGGCAAATTGCTGGTAAGTTTCGTGTCCTTTACCGGCAATCAGCACCAAATCGCCCTGTTGTGCTGCAATAATGCCCTTGCGGATTGCCTGCGCCCGATCGATCTCCACTTCGTAACGGGCTTGCGAATTTGCTGCTTTAAACCCGGTTTCAATCTCACGAATGATTGCTAATGGTTCCTCCGAACGGGGGTTATCCGAAGTAATCACCGTATAATCGGCCATCTTAGCAGCCAGCGCGCCCATAACCGGCCGTTTAGTCCGGTCGCGGTCGCCGCCGCAGCCAAAGATCAGTAATAACCGCCGGGGATGCAACTCCCGGCCGGTTCTTAAAATATTTTCCAGACCATCAGGAGTATGGGCATAATCGACAATCACCGTAAAGTCCATTCCCGGAACTACTACTTTTTGAAACCGGCCGGGAACTCCGGTCGTCCTTTCCAGTCCTTGCTTAATGGCTGACATTTCGATCCCCAGTACCTGGGCAGCGGCAATCACGCCTAAACTGTTATAAACATTAAAATACCCGGCCAGATGCAGTTGAAGATCTAAACTGCCCCGGGGCGTAGTTACTGAGTAGGCCACCCCTTCCAAACCGGTCCGGATCTTTTCCGCTTTGACATCAGCTGCCCGATTAACGCCGTAGGTTACAACTTCAGCAGCTGTTTTGGCCATAATTGTTTCGGCATGAGGATCATCAAGGTTAAATACTGCCCAAGCGGTGCTGGACAGATCAATAAAGAATCTGGATTTAACCCGCAGATATTCAGCGAAAGTTTTATGGTAATCAAGATGGTCCTGAGTAATATTGGTAAAGATGCCGCAACGGAAAGACAAACCCGCTACCCGACCTTGGTCAATCGAATGTGAGGAAACTTCCATGACCACATATTCAACTCCTGCTGCGACCATCTTGGCAAACAGCTGCATTAATTCGAGATAGCCAGGGGTTGTATTGTGCGTCGGCAGTTCCTGATTATCGATAAGGTTGGCAATGGTCCCGATCAGTCCGACCCGGTGACCGGCAGCTTCTAAGATACTTTTCATCAGATAGGTGGAGGTAGTCTTCCCATTAGTCCCCACGATCCCGATAAGTTGCAGTTTCCGTTCGGGATAATTATAAAACCTGCCGGCGACTTTCCGGAGGGCCGCATTCACATTTTCAACCTGAATTAAAACCAAGCCCGGATTGTTCACCGGCCAATCCTCGACTAATGCCGCCACTGCCCCGGCCGCTGCCGCTTGAGCTAAAAATATGTGGCCATCAAGTTTAACCCCTTTGACGCAACAAAAAAGCACCCCCGGAGTAACTAAACGAGAATCCTGACATAACCCACTAATTTCAACATCCAAAGGGCCGCTGGTTTTAAGGATTTTTAAATTCTGGACCAGAACGGCAAGGTTCATTGTTTCACCTTCTTAAAGACAAATCGACACTTTCAACAAAGAAGTAAAACTTAACCATCACTACAATTATTAATTTAAAGAATTGCCTAATTCATAATCTAAGCTTTGGCTCACAATATATTGATAGATATTTCTGGGCTAGTCACTATATATTCTGGCTAAAGGGTTTATTGAGGTAATTATGCAATTCCCTCAATTGCTAATAATTTCAAATTCAAGCACTCCAATATTTCGAGAATTTTCTGGTTACTCCTGCATAAAGCCTGTAAAAAGATTTATTTATTTTTACCATTTCTTAAATAATTAATCCTCCGGTCGCAGGCTGCTTGGCTCTAAGGGTTTCAGCTCGGCCCGAACCGTGCTGCCGTAGTCGACAATGGTTCCCGGAGCAGGAATTTGCCGTGTAATCGTCCCGACGCCTTCAACCTGTAGTTTCAAACCCAATTCGGTCAAGATCTGCTCCCCTTTAGCATTAGTCAATCCTTTTAACTCCGGAACCAAAACTTTAGTGGTATGAGTATCAAATTTAGCTTCCGGATCCAAGTAGAGCAGGACTTTAGCCCCCCGGTTCACTGTCGTACCGGCTTTAGGGACCTGATCATAAATTAACTCGCCTTGACCAATCACTTGATAGGGAATTTGCTTTTGCCTTAATATTTTTAAAGCTTCTTCAACCTTTAGATTGAGAACATCCGGAATGACCACCGATTCCGCTTCGATCTTCTTTAACATTTCGGCGTCATACTGCGGTTTAACTCCCAGGTAACGTAGCGCATCCCGGAAGATGTTGCCGACCACCGGCGCTGCGATCGTACCCCCGTATTTAATGGGAGAACCAGGTTCATCTAAAATAACCATTGCCACCAAGCGGGGGTTATCAGCCGGTGCGAAAGCCACAAAAGAGGCAATCAATTGACTATAGCCCTTCTTACCGGGGACTACCTTTTGAGCGGTACCGGTTTTTCCGGCTATTCGGTATCCGGGCAGATAAGCCCGGTTTCCGGAACCGTTGATCACCACTGATTCCATGATCTGCCGCATTAAAGCAGCAGTTTTGGGGGAAACCACTTGGCGGACTACCTGAGTATGATATGATTTATAGAGTTTCCCGTCGGGGTTACGGATTTCTTTAATCAATCGCGGTTTTAGTAAATAACCGCCGTTGGCAATTGCGGCCACTCCCATTACCATTTGAATCGGAGTTACTGTAATCCCCTGGCCAAACCCGATATTGGCCAATTCTACATTACCCACTTTGGCCAAGGGTTTTAGTAACCCGGGAGCTTCACCGGGAAACTCTACTCCCGTCACTTTGCCAAAACCAAACCCCTTGATATATTTATAAAAAGTCTCTTTAGTCAAACGCAACCCCAAGGTGGCAAACACCGGGTTACAGGAGTTTTCAACCGCTTCAACAAAATTTTGACTGCCATGCCCACCGGCTTTCCAACATTTAAGGCGCCGGTCATCCACTACGATTGCTCCCGAGCAGAAGAACGATGAATCGGGGTTTACTAAACCTTCTTCCAGTGCCGCTGCTGCGGTGAAAACTTTAAAAGTTGAACCCGGTTCATACATATCGGAAAACAACGCATTACGCCGGTTGGCAGCTGGATAATTCTTAAAATCATTGGGATCGAACTTGGGATAGTTGGCAAGGGATAAAATCTCACCGGTCTGGGGGTTTACGGTAATTGCCATCCCGCGTTTGGAGTTAGTATCCAAGACCGCTTTTTCCAGTTCCCGTTCGGTAATATATTGAATATTCTGGTCCAGAGCCAGGTAGATTGATTTTCCATCCACTGGGGGAATATAGCGCCGTTCGCCCTGGGGAATATGCCGACCCAAAGTATCAAACTCCGCCCGGTCGCTGCCGGCAACCCCCTGCAGATAATTATCTAAATACTTCTCCAGGCCCTCCAGACCCTGGTTATCAATGCCGGCAATCCCCAAAACCTGAGCTGCCAGGAACTTCTGCGGATAGAAACGTTGCGGGCTCTGACTGATCTCAATGCCGTGAATCTTTTCGGTCTTTAACACTCGTCGCAACTTTTCAATCTCTTCAAAAGTAGCTTTCCGTTTAATCCAAACAAAAGAGGCTTGCTTCTCAAGCAGCCTTTCAACTTCCTGCGGGTCTAACGTTAACACCTTAGCAATAATCTGAGCAATTTTACGGCGCGCGGCTGCTTTTTCCAAACGATTGTCTCTGCTGCCTTTCTTTTTTAATTGTACTGTTTCAATCCCTACTTCTTTAGGGATTGCAAAAACACACTCCGCATCAATACTAATTGCTAAAGCATTGTTATTCCGGTCATAGATCGTGCCGCGCCGAGGTAAGATCGATAAAGCCCGGAAACGTTGTAATTCCGCTTTTTCCCGGAGCCAGCCGGCCATAAAAACCTGCAAATAGATAACTCGCAGAATTAAACAGCTAATCAGTACTAATACTGTAAATAACAGAATGGCAATCCGTTTTCTGGTCAGGATCTCATTACTGTTTACCATTGTTTCCTCCGCAATCCCGAATCCGTTTTCCGCATATCCCTCAATGGATTGGGATAAACGTCAGGAAGTTAGGGTGTACTTGCCATTGTCTTTCCGATTTCCCCAAACCAAGCGATGATTTGGTTTATAAAGCCATTGTTGTGGTTATTGGCAATATAACCCGGATTGGCAGAAAAAACCG
>DATCLA010000152.1:0-3345 GCA_036564195.1 Bacillota bacterium | reverse complement strand
CACAAGTTCGGTTCGGTTCTGTGCCGTCGATAAAATACTCGACCCGGCTGGGACAGGAAGAACCAGCCAGTAACCCCGATGCAGTACAATAAGATACTTTTTTAATGTTAGCAGGCATTGGAAAATCCCGTACCGGATATTTAGCTAAAGCCTGCTGCATAAAGTCACCCCAAATCGGTGCTGTTACCTGACTGGCCATGCCCGGAAGACTGCGTTCGTAATAATCACAGCCTACGAAAATACAGGCCAATAAATCAGGGGTATAACCTACAAACCAAGTATCCCGGTTATCGTTGGTAGTTCCCGTTTTTCCGGCAGCCGGATGTTTTAGGCGAGCTCCGACTCCCGCTGCGGTACCACTTTTCAAAACTTCCATCATTGCCTGGGTAGTCAGATAGGCTACTGCCGGATCAAATACTTTTTTACCTTTATTTTCGTTCCGGTAAAGCACATTCCCCTGCCGATCGAGAATGCGTCGGATTGTAGTCGGAGTATAGCGGGTGCCACCATTAGCTAAAGTGGCATAAGCGGTAGCCAATTCCAGCGGTGTAACTTCACAAGCGCCTAAAGCTAATGACAGCCGCGGCTTTAACTTTGATTTGATTCCCAGTTGTTCGGCAGTTGTAAATACCGACTTGAACCCGACTTGCTCCAATAATTTAACTGCTACCACATTACTTGATTGTGCCAACGCCTGGCGCAGGGTGAGCATTCCCGAGCCCTCATGATGATCTGTTGGCCGGTAAGTACTGTTTCCAATATAATAGGTTTTCGGGGTCCGGTCAAACTGACTGGCCAAAGTAAATCCGTTTCCTAATGCCGCTGCGTACAAAATTGGTTTAAACGCTGATCCCGGTTGCCGTTTGGCTTGGGTTCCACGATTAAATTGGGATTTGCTGTAGTCGGTACCGCCGATTAATACTCGGATCTCGCCGTTTTGAGGGTCCATGACAATAAAGGCCCCCTGTGGTTGAGGGATACCGTCTTTGCGCTGGTAAACTCGAGGCAAACCCTGGTTAAAGGCATTAAGAGCGGCCTGGTGCAACTCCAAGTCTAACGTCGCTTCAATTTTCAAGCCAGCGGTATACAGTATTTGGGGGTTCTCCGGAAAGAGTCGGGCTATCTCTATTTGAAGTAAATCCATAAAATAGGGTGCAGCATTGTTTCTGGTCTTCAGCCCCGGTAATCTTAACGGTTGTTTACTATAACGTTTATATTGTTCGGCAGTAATAAAACCGCATTTTTCCATCCGCTGCAGACAGACTAGTAACCGCCGGCGTGCTGCTTTGGGATGCTTATAGGGTGAAAAATATGAAGGACCGCGGGGTAATCCGGCCAACATAGCCATTTCCGCTTCATTTAGTTTATCTAATTCCCTTTGGAAATAGGTTTCCGCCGCTACTTTTACTCCGTAAGCACCGTGGCCAAAGTAAATCTTGTTTAGATAAAGTTCAAAAATTTCATCTTTCGACAATTTAAACTCAAGTTTAATTGAGAAAAGCAACTCCAGAAACTTGCGGGAAAAGGTCCGTTCATGAGAAAGATAGACATTTTTTACCAATTGTTGTGTAATCGTACTGCCGCCTTGCTCCATATTACCATGAAGCAGGTCATGCCAGGCAGCTTTAAAAATCCGGCCGAGGTTAATCCCCTTGTGTTTATAGAAACGGTGATCTTCCACTGCCAGCACAGCTTGGCGGAGAAATTGCGGTACTTCGGCCAGTTTTACCGGCCGCCGGTTTTCACTAAAGAAAGTTGCCGCCAAACGGTTTTTTGTATCATAAACCTCACTGGCAGCCAACATCCGGGGCGGTGGCACCGGTAAATAAATCAGTAACAATACCAATCCCAACCAAAAAAATAAAATAAAAATGATAGTATAACGAAACCAAACCGTTTCATGCCAGGAAATATGCTTGAAGGCCTGTTGCAGATAGTGCCCAACTTTTAAAAGCCGCCGGCGCAACTTTCCGGGCCAGTGCATAATTTCCGGCCGGGCATTTAACAATTCAGCCAGTTTATCTTCAAAAGTGATTTTCCAATTTTCAATCGAGCCATTGATTGCTTGGAGCGCTCGGGAGAAAAATAGACCAAGCCTGTTACATCCCTGCCGGAACCTACTTTTTTGGTAGTTCCAGGGCTCGGTTTCGGCAATTGCAAGCATTTCTAAAGTTTTTTCCAACGAATCATCAGTTTCAGCAGCATCGATTGTATCTAAAAAATCTTCCCCCCAGTGTCCTGGCGTTTCCAAATCATCGGTAGGTAATACCTGCTCCGGAGTAGATACAGTTGCTACCGAGGGATTCCGTTTTTGCTCATCAGCAGCACTACTCCAGGATTTCATCTCATCTAAAGATTGCCGGTCCAGCTGATGTTGAAATTCAGCTAACAACACAGCATCAAAAGGAAGTTCTCCGGAAAATTCTTTGAGCCCGATAAAATACTGCAAATAAGGGTTCTCAGAGATCTGGTCAAGCGTCTCCTGATCAGTAAAACCGTATTTTTCTTTAATGATCAAGGCACCCAATAACATCCGGACTTGCTCAGCGGATCTTTCCGGGGCAATAGCAAATAAAGCCGGGCCATATTTTTCAATCAACGCCGCCCAAGGGACGGTCTGAGCCAATTTCACCCAACGGTTAGTACTTTCAATAATCAAATCCCACTGAGTGGAGGGATTTTCATCTTCCCATGGTTTATTATGACGGTTTTGATACATGATACCACCAGGCAACAGTTATTAATACATCCTAATATTTCCATAATATACTTTTTATCCCAAAATTGCAATGTCGCTTAGTGAATCAAATTGTTAATGTTTTATTCTTGCAGTCTAGACCCTATTTATAATTTAAACCACCCAGTACGGGTGGTTTTAAAACTTCGATTTTACCGCAAGTTTAGCATGATGACTGGAGAGGTTCAAGCCAGTATTTATTTAGAATCCGAGTTAAATCAAGTAAAAGTTGAAAACTTACAGGTTTAGTAATGAATGAGTTAATACCCAGATTACAGGAACGCAAGGTATCCTCTTCCGCTTTGGAATCAGTAAAAACAATAACCGGGATGTGCTTTAACACAGCGTCGCTTTTAATCTCTTCCAAAGCTTCAAGACCGTTCTTACGGGGCATATTTAAATCTAAGAGAATTAAGTTTGGTAAGGGCTCTTCCGCCAGATTGGCATATTTGTCACGTCGGAATAAATAATCAAGTAATTCGACACCGTCTTCCACAAAATGTAATGGGTTTTGCCACTCGGAATTCTCAAAAGCCTCTTTAATTAACAGACGGTCATTGGGTTCATCATCTGCCACCAGAATTATATTGTTTGGTTGATTCGTAAAC
>DATCLA010000151.1:0-5169 GCA_036564195.1 Bacillota bacterium | reverse complement strand
ACTCCTCGATAGCTCAACGGTAGAGCACCCGGCTGTTAACCGGGTGGTTGTTGGTTCGAATCCAACTCGGGGAGCCACTTAAGATTATTTATCAAAATTTAATACAAGTTTTAATTAAACTCCTCGATAGCTCAACGGTAGAGCACCCGGCTGTTAACCGGGTGGTTGTTGGTTCGAATCCAACTCGGGGAGCCATTTTATTATCGCTATTGAAACTGTTGATCGGTCAGGTCGGCAGTTTTTTGTTGTCGTTTATTTATTCAAGTGGCAAGGTTGGTTAGCAGGATCCTCTTTTAGTAATGTTTTGTACCTGAAAATAGTTTTTTTGGCAATGCTTATTATAGGGGTAATCGTCATCGGCAGACACTAAAAAATAAGCATGTCTGATGTCATCAGCGCATACCCTTGTAACGGGTGATAAATATGCCGATGGTTGCTAAACTGATTATTATAATCCTTCTGAATATTGCCGGATTAGCCTGGTTAATCTTAAGCCTCTTTAAATTACAGCATGACCCGGTGGAAGCCTTAGCGGTTACTTGGCGCGCGATCATTGCCGGAGGCTCCGGTAACCCAAAGGAGACTGCGGATTTACCAAATGGGGCGGCAATCCTTAAAAAAACTTGGTGGCTGATGGTGGGAGCAATCTTATGGGGCTGGCTCACCCAGCCTGATATCGCTTATAGCTGCCTGGGGGCCTTGCTAATCATTGGGCACCTGGGATGGTATCTGATAGCGCAAACCAGTGTACCCCTTAATCAAGACCGGATTATTGAATTAAATTCTCAATGGGGAGTGGCCTATGTAGCGGTACGCCCTAATTCTGGTTGGACTGCGAAGACCCTTTCCGAACTGGATTTACGAAAGAAAAACCTGTTGGTATTGGCGATTGAACGTCAAAGACAGACCATTCCTTTTCCCAAGGGATTAGAGGTGCTGCTACCCGGCGACCGCTTGGTAATCTTCGGAGATCTCAATTACTATCGGGGACTCGGTAACTGACTATCTTTTTGCTGGTTGCGGGGGCAGACAAAGACAAAAATGTTTATTAATGGTTTAAGGAAAGTCGCTACGGTTCCTCTTGACATACAGTGCTGAAGGTGTTTATAATTAAAAAAAACAATCATTAAGGAGTTACCATGGAAGAGTATCCACAGCACCATGAAGAGGTCAGGGGAGATTATATTGTGGTCCGGGCGTTGGAAGACGGAGTGACGATTATTGGCTTAACCCGAGGTAAAGAAACCCGTTTTAATCATACCGAAAAATTGGACCGGGGCGAAGTAATGGCGTTACAGTTTACCGAACATACTTCAGCCATGAAAATCCGGGGTAAAGCCGAAGTAATGACGAAGTTCGGCACCGTTATCAGCGGCCGGGAATAGAATAGATTAAATCAGGATGAGTTGAGACCAGTTTAGATAGTGTGAGTTTAGTTTTTTTAAAGATTGATCCTTTAAGTTAAAAGTTTATATTCTGAGTTGAGTTTGAGTATAGTTGAGTATAGTTGTTTTAGTGGAGACGAGCTGAGAAAGTTGGTTTTTAGGTTACCAAAAGCCAGATTCTTAGGAGTCTGGCTTTTTTGCATTTTAATCCTATAAAGGAGGAGCAGAGTTTGAGCAGAGAAGAGCTGTTGAAAAACCTGCCGTTACTTAATTCACCGGATCTAACGGGTTTCTTTCGGATCCGGGGAGTAGCGATCGGTGGGGGACAACCGGTGATTATTGCCGGGCCTTGCGCGGTAGAGTCAGCCGGGCAGATTCAGGAGACTGCTCGGTTTATCCGAGCCCAGGGCGCTCAAGGACTGCGGGGCGGGGTGTATAAACCCCGCAGTTCACCCTATAGTTTTCAAGGATTGGGCCGAGAAGGCCTGGGTTACTTGGCTGCGGCCCGAGAACAGACCGGTTTGTTTACGGTGGTGGAAGTCACCTCGATCGCACAGATCACTGAAGCCAATGATTATGCCGATATTTTCCAAATCGGGGCCCGCAATATGCAAAATTTTGAACTGCTAAAGGCAGTCGGCCGCAGCCGGAAGCCGGTGTTGTTAAAACGCGGGCTGTCTGCAACCATTCAGGAGCTGTTGCAGGCGGCGGAATATATTTTGCATGAAGGTAATTTTCAAGTCATCCTTTGTGAACGGGGCATTCGTACTTTTGAACCGAGTACCCGCAATACTTTAGACATTAACGCCATCCCCTTGTTAAAACAACTGACCCGCCTGCCGGTATTTGCTGACCCCAGTCATGGTACGGGAAGACGTGATCTGGTGATCCCGGTGGCTAAAGCCGCTCTTGCAGCAGGGGCTGACGGGTTAATCATCGAGGTGCACCCGCAACCGAGCACCGCCTTGTCTGATGGCTGCCAATCACTGAACTTTACCGAATTTCGCCGACTGATGCAAGAACTGCCGGAGCGGGGGGCCGCGGTTAACAGCACCCCGGATTCGGAATTAAAGATTTACCCAGAACCGGATCGCTTTGCGGCAATTATTAAAACGGGGGATTTTCAATATCTGCCTTGCTACTGTCAGGTACTGGCGGACACGGAGACACCGGTGACGGTTTTTGCCAAACTGACCTGCGGCAAACAGCGGTTTTTGTTGGAAAGTGTGGAACGGGGCCAGCAAGTCGGACGTTATTCCCTGATCGGCTGGGAACCGCTGCTGACGGTGGCAGCCAACGGCAGGCAAGTGCTGGTTACGGAAGGGGAAAGCCAACGGATAGTCTGGGCGGAGGATCCCCTGGCTCAAGTCCGGACAGAACTGGAAGCCTTACGGGTAGCTTTGCTTCCGGAATTGGGCCAGTTTTACGGCGGGGCAGTAGGTTATCTCGGGTATGATTATATCCGTACTATTGAAAAGTTACCGGAAAAAAACCAAGCAGTACTCCAGCTGCCGGATTTTATATGGATGATTCCCAGGTATTTAGCAAGATTTGACCATGTAACCCATAAAATTACCCTGATTGCCTTAGTTAAAACCGATTCCGGACAAGTAAGGTCGTCTTACGCAGCGGCCCGGTCCGAGCTGGGCCGGATGGTGGCGCGACTGGGTACGGCAGTGGATTTACCGCACTTAGGCAACAGGGAAGAGGTGGCCCAAGCTAACCGGCAACGTCGGGTTTCCCTTAGTAAATCCCAGTATTTGGCCGGAGTGGAGCGGATCAAGGAGTACATTAACGCCGGTGATGTGTTTCAAGTAGTCTTCTCCCTACGGCTTGAGGAACCTTTTGCTGGGGACCCGTTTGAATTTTACCGCTTGCTTCGGACGATTAACCCTTCTCCTTATTTGTTTTACCTAGACTTTAACAGTTTTCAGCTGGCTGGTTCGTCACCGGAGGTAATGGTACGGTTGGAAGGCGATACGGTACTGCTGAAACCGATTGCCGGGACCCGGCCCCGCGGTGGGTCATTACAGCAGGATGCCGCTTTGAGCCGGGAATTACTAAACGATGAAAAAGAACGGGCTGAACATGTAATGCTGGTAGATCTGGGTCGTAATGATTTGGGCCGGGTTTGTCGTTTCGGCAGTGTTAAGGTTGCCGAATTAATGGCAGTTGAGCATTATTCCCATGTGATGCACCTCGTTTCGACCCTGACCGGTAAATTGCTGCCGGACTGTTCCGGGATTGATCTGCTGCGGGCGGTCTTTCCGGCCGGGACGTTAAGCGGTGCTCCAAAAGTTAGGGCCATGGAAATTATTGAGGAATTGGAACCGGTGCGGCGGGAATTTTACGGCGGTGCTGTGGGTTACCTGGGGTTTAATGGTAATATTGATACCTGTATTACCATCCGAACCGTTTTGTTTAAAGATCAGCGTGCCTATATCCAGGCCGGAGCGGGGATTGTCGCCGATTCGGTGCCGGAACTGGAATACGAGGAGATAATGAATAAAGCCGGGGCCTTGCTTACTGCTTTGGAGAGGGTGAGTAACTGATGCTGGTAATTATCGATAACTACGATTCGTTCACTTATAACCTGGTCCAATATTTCGGGGAAATCCAAAGTGAATTAGGCATAGAGCTAAAGATCGGCGTTTTCCGGAATGATCAAATCACCGTAGCGGAGCTTAGTCGGCTAAACCCGGACTATCTGGTAATTTCACCCGGGCCGGGTACCCCACGAGAGAGCGGGATTTCCACTGCCGCAGTCCACTATTTTTCCGGCCGGATTCCGATCTTAGGTGTCTGTCTCGGACATCAGTGTATTGCAGCAGTTTTTGGCGGCAGAATTGTCCGGGCGCCCCGGCCGGTCCACGGCAAAATGAGCCGGATCCGGCATAATGGTGCCGGCCTCTTCGCGGGAATGCCCAACCCCTTCGAAGCTGTCCGTTATCATTCACTGATAGTCGGGGAGGCCGGATTTCCAGAGCAGTTGGAGGTCACCGCCACTTGTGAAACGGATGGCGGGGAACTAATCATGGGTTTATGCCATCGGGATTATCCCGTCTATGGAGTACAGTTTCATCCCGAATCGGTTTTTACGGGAGAGGGGAAACGGCTGTTAGCCAATTTTTTACGAAATTGGGATCGGCAGCGGACTGCAAGTCATAGTTCAATTTTGAGAGGAGCTGAGTTCAGTGTTAAGAGCGAGTTTAGAGAAGTTGATCAACCGGGAGAATTTGACTGAAGCCGAGATGATGGCGGTAATGAACCGGATTATGGAGGGAGAGGCCACTCCGGCACAGATCGGGGGAGTTTTAACTGCTTTACGGTTAAAAGGGGAAACTGTCGACGAGATAACCGGCGCCGCCCGGGTAATGCGGCAGAAAGCTCTGAAAGTAAAGTTCACCGCTCCGACAGTTATTGACACCTGTGGTACCGGTGGGGACGGCGCTAATACCTTTAACATTTCGACCACCGCTGCGTTTATCGTGGCTGCGGCCGGGTTGCCCGTTGCTAAGCATGGGAACCGGGCCATGTCCAGCCAATGCGGCAGTGCTGACCTGTTAGAGGCTTTGGGGATTAAAGTAGACCTGCCGCCGGAGAAGATTGAGACTTGTTTGAAGGAAACCGGTTTCGGTTTTATGTTCGCCCCGCTGTTTCACCAGTCGATGAAACATGCAGTGGCACCCCGCAGGGAATTGGGATTCCGGACCATCTTTAATCTGCTGGGTCCGTTAACTAATCCGGCCGCTGCCAATTGTCAGTTAATCGGAGTCTATAAACC
>DATCLA010000150.1:0-1984 GCA_036564195.1 Bacillota bacterium | reverse complement strand
CCGGATGTATCTATCAATATATTGTGAGCCAAAGCATAAATCGGAAATTATACAATTCCTTAAACTAAGCGGTTTCAGAATTATATTCAATAAATTTTTACCTAATAGATTGCGGTTATCCCGGGTTAAATTTTCAATATTCTAATTTTGGAATGATGAAATCCGCTCAATTTGGACGGCAAATAAAAAGGGTGCTGTAAACACCCTCTGCTACATCTTGGTTTGTCTCGGTTTGGCTTCGTTAACGATAATTTCCCGGCCTCCCATATCTTTACCATTAAATTCGTTAATCACGCTTTCTATATCATCAGCTTCAATTTCGATAAATCCAAACCCCCTGGAACGGCCAGTTCCGGGTTCCGTAATAATGCGACTGGATTTCACCTCGGTATAACTTGAAAAAAATGAAGCTAAATCCTCCTTTGTAGCCGACCAGGGAAGATTTCCTACATAAAGAGTTACGCTCAATCAGTTCACCTCGCTTTCCTCTCACATTCAAACCGCTTAGCTTAGTTGTAAAAAAATTAGCAACTCAGCTTTACTATTTATATTTTGCGTCAAAAAAAGATGACTATGCAAAAGCAGGTCATCTTCCCCAGCCAATCATCATCACCCGAGTGAGTTACCGGATTAAAAACGGTGCCTAATAACTCCGGTAAAGCCGATTTTCGTCAATATAGTTGCTTACCGAGTCAGGTACTAAATACTTGATCGAACGATTATACATCAGTTCGACTCTGAGCCAAGTAGATGAGATATCCAATAGCGGAGCTTCAAAGATCAAGATCCGGTCCAGAAACGGACGGAGAAACCGGGGCCAATCAGCTTCATTTTTTAAAATGGGAAAACCGGGACGAAAAGCAGTCAAAACTTTGGTTTCCGCTAAAAACTCCTGGTAATTCTTCCAAGTGTTCAATTCCAGCAAGGAATCAAAGCCCATAATAAAAGCAGCTTCCTCTCCATAGCCTTGGCGTTTAAGTTCCTTGACTGTATCAATGGAATACGAAGGCCCGACCCGGTCCAGTTCGATTCGGGAAACCTCAAAATAGGGATTGTTAGTTATTGCCAGTTTCACCATGTTTAAGCGATGAATGGCTGCCGTGGTCACTGCGCCGATTTTATGGGGTGGAATTGCTGCTGGAACAAAAACTACTTTTTCCAGGTTAAACGCTTCCCGGGCTTTCTCGGCTAAAACCAGGTGCCCGTAGTGAACCGGATCAAATGTCCCGCCGATAATACCAAACAAGCTCATTATTATTGATCTCCTCTTATTTGCGTGGGTTTCACAACTTGCATATTGTCCATTTTAACACAATATCTTGGCCGGTTCGCTCTGGCGGATACTGTGTTATAATTTTCCAAATTCACTTATGAAACCGCTTAATTTATTATTCTCGCACTTGACCGTTGCCATAGACAATATATTTGATCGTTGTCAAAGCTTCCAACCCCATTGGTCCCCGGGCATGCAGTTTCTGGGTACTGATTCCGATTTCTGCGCCGAAGCCATATTCAAAACCATCGGTAAACCTGGTGGAAGCATTGACATAGACTGCGGCCGCATCGACTTCCGCCAAAAAACGCCGGGCATTCTGATAATTCTGAGTAACAATACACTCCGAATGCTTAGAACCGTATTGGGCAATATGAGCCAAGGCTTCATCCAAACTGTCAACTATTTTAATAGCTAAAATCAGGTCCAGGTACTCCGTAGCCCAGTCAGCGGGAACTGCCGGTTTGGCCTTAATCAATTGACAGGTCCGTGGGCAGCCGCGCAATTCGACACCCGCTGCCTGGTACTTTTCGGCTAACTTTGGCAAAACCGCGGCGGCGATATCTTTATGGACCAACAGCGTCTCCATGGCGTTACAGACTCCGGGCCGCTGGACTTTAGCATTATAAGCAATCTGCACCGCCATTGCCGGATCAGCCGCGGCATCCAGATAAGTATGGCAATTACCAACACCGGTCTCGATCACCGGTA
>DATCLA010000149.1:0-3359 GCA_036564195.1 Bacillota bacterium | reverse complement strand
TTCTTATTCCAACATAAAATTCCTGCTAAAAGGAATATTTTATAACTAATGTATAATTAAGTTGCAATTTTAAAGTTTAGAGTACCTGATGAGAAATTGAGAACATTTATGGACACAACCGTTTTAACCGAGCGACATGATTAGTCATCAATCCCAGGTTATCACCTTGCGAAAAAAGAAATAATATAAAACCGGTGTAAAACAGGCTATCGTCCGTGGTGAATACGGATTTGGATTTGGTCACCTTTCGTAACTGACGGTTGAAGCCTTCTATCGCATTGGTGGCATAAACTTTCGAGGTCCGCTCTCCAAACCGGATCATGGGCTAAACTCCATTCAACTGCAATCTCATGAATTGATTCTTTTATACAGCTCGGTTCAAACCGGGTAATTCTTTGCAACATCTCGCTTCTGAAATTTTCTGTTTGGTCTGAATACGCTGTTATAACAAACCATTCCAAAAAAAGATCCTGTACTGTTTTATCATATTCTTCCAACACCGACCCCATATCATCTAAATTCCGCTGATAGATGACACATCTCCAAAATAGTTTTACTAATCTGTTGTAAAATTATGGGACAATTTGGTAGAATTATCGTATATAATTCTTTCAAGCCATATCACTCAATGCCGTCACACCATGTTTTTACCTCTTTTTTGTGATTTTTGAAACAAATTCTATGGAAGGTGTGAAAACAATGTGGATGGACGAACAACTTCTGAACATCATAAATCAACAAGTCCAAGATGAAGAGGCAATCCTGTATGAGGCTACTGTAAAAAATGGCATCCAAACCGGTTTATTAGAAACAGAAAATCTGACGCTTCATTTTATTGAGCAAACATTATTAAACAATCAAATCCGTTTACGGTTACCCCAGGAATTCACCACGATGGCTTCCGAACAAGCCGAACTTAAATACCCGTCACCATGCAGGCCTAATCTAATTCTGACCGATGCAAGCACCACAGTTAACTTTGCTTTTAATCATACCCTTACTCCTCTTAAACCAGCGCATATCGAAGAATATAAACAAACCATGATGCAGGCCATTGTTAAAATGCAGTCATCCGCCCAGTTTCTTGAGGATGGAATCAAAGAAATTAACGGCCTGCCGGTAGGATTCTTTGAATTTATCAGCCCGGCCCTGGATGGCGATATTTATAATTTAGCCGGCTTCACTCCGCTTAAAGGACGGGCATTACTAATTAATTTTAACTGTTTTGAAACCGATATGCCCATCTGGCGACCAATCGCTTTTGGTATTCTTGATTCTTTAGAACTAATTGACTCTCATGAGAATGCAACCCACCGAGGAGGATTAATCAGATGAAGATTCCGATGTTTGGTTATGAACATCTTCAGATTGCCCCGTTTAAACTTCAAGAATTAATCAAGCTGGAAATAACCCGGAAAATAAATGAACACTCAAAGCTGGTCTTCACCGGGATCATCCCGGATAGCCAAAAAGACAGTTATGCAGAAACCGTTGAGGCCAAAACTTCGATAGAAGTTAATTTAGCTGGCCCGGGCGGAAAGTTAACGCCCTTTTTTAAAGGGATCGCCACCAAGGTACAGGTGAAAGTAGACCGCGATGTCTATTACCTCGAAGTCGAGGCTTTATCCCATACTTATGAGATGGATATTAAGGTCAAAAGCCGTTCTTTCCAAAACGGCGCCATGACCTATACCGATATGTTTAAGTCGGTAATCGCCGACTATCCTAAAGCCGATCTTATAGATACCGCTACCCAAGGTGCAACTCTGGGGACTTTTGCGATCCAATACCGGATGACCGATTGGCAATACCTTAAGTTAAAAGCATCAGTGTTTCATGCCGGATTGATTCCGGCAGACATTTTTGACGCTCCCAAGTTTTATATTGGTATCCCTGAAAGCAACCCCAAAGGCGAACTGAATAATTTCCATTACCGTGTCCGGAAGAATCTGCGGAAGTTTATGACTGCAGCGGAGAACCACAATCCTAACCTGCAAGAATCAGATTTTATCTATTACGAAGTGGAAACCGGCCAAATCCTGAATCTGGGTGACCGGATCAATTTTAAAGGCAAAGAGCTATATGTCTACGAAGCGGTAGCAATTATGGAACAAAGCCAATTGAAAAACCGTTACCTGTTAGCGCCAAAAGGCGGTTTAAGCCAAGAAACCATCTATAATCCGGCGTTAACCGGAGCTTCTATTCAAGGGAAAGTGCTTGCGGTTTCCAAAGATAAGGTCCGGGTCCATTTGGAGATCGATAAGGAACAAAAAGAAGCGGAAGCCTACTGGTTTCCCTATACTTCGGTCTATACCGCCGAAGGCAACAGTGGTTGGTATTGCATGCCGGAGGTGGGCGATTCTGTACAAATCTACTTTCCCGGGCATAGCGAAGCGAATGCCGCCGCAGTGAGTTCAGTACGGCAGGATTCCAGCGAGGGGAAAAATAACAAAGTTTCCAACCCGGATGTCAAGTACTTCAGAACAAAGTCCGGGAAAGAATTAATGTTTTCCCCCAGTGAAATCGTCATCACCGGTAAAGACGGCGAAGTCTTTATCCGTTTAAACGACAAGGACGGTATCGAACTTTACAGTAAACATGGAGTCAAAATAATCAGTAAAGAAGATGTAACCATAGAATCGGAGAAGAAAGTGAATATCACTGCCAAAGAAGCCATTGCAATGAAATGTAAGGACAGCAACCTGCAAATGGACGGCAATACCACCATTAAGGGATATGAAATTAAAGCGAATTAGTCTCTACCCGGACGAAAGGACGTACCCAAATGACACGGGACGAAGCGTTGTTACATTTTCAAGAACACTATGTAAAAGCAGCCAGCCACGCCCAAAGGCTGGCGCTGGAAACCTATTATCAAAACAACCGTGATGATTTGGCAGCCGGCTTCTTGGAATCTTTACGCCACATTTGCCTCCGGATAAAAGAAATGCAGGCGGCCGGCACCAAGGGGGCTATTAAATATATCCATTATGCCATGCTACGTACGGCCATCCTTGACCAAACCTATCATTGGCGAATCGATGCTTATGACCGGAGATGGTACCGGGATGAGCAGGAATGCAGTGTGGAATACGATGCCGGTTGGGCATTCCGGTTTTTGGCCGCATTTAATGCTGAACTGTCAGAACCCTGTAAACGCTATTTAAACCAAATCACCAAACAAGATTTGCAACAGATCTTCCTTAAAGAAGCGACGGTTTATAAAAATTATGTCACAGGCCTGGCACGTTACGCCCTTTCACAGTCCTCCCTCCCCTTTGAATTTACGGAATTCACCCGGGACAATGTCTTCGAAGTACGCTCAGGTGAATATTTTGACATTAGCGAAGTTGTTTACA
>DATCLA010000148.1:0-1683 GCA_036564195.1 Bacillota bacterium | reverse complement strand
ACTCCCACCCGGATTATATTGTGAAAAATTTCTTTCCAGATCTCAAAAACCGTCGCCCGTTTAACTTCCCGGGCAGCTACCAGATCAACCCGGCCACAAGGTTTTCCTTGATAAGTTATTACAGCCTCACCAATCTTTTGACCGGAAACTACCGGAGCTTGTAAAACTTTCTCCAGCCGGACTACTTTATGAATTTTCCCTTTAGCGTCCCGTTTGATGACGGCCGCCAGTTCCTGGGAGACCTTTACCGGAACGGATTTCTCACGGCCGCGAAAGACACGGATTTGGCCCAGGATTTCCCCGCCCCGATAGATTGATTCGGCTTTAAACTTGGAAAAACCATAGTTAAATAGGGTACTGATATCCCGGGACCGGTCATCACTGGTAGGAGCCTTCATGACAACCGCAATCAGCCGGACTCCCTCACGTTTGGCTGTAGCCACCAGGCAGTAGCCGGCCGCTCCGGTAAAACCGGTCTTTAAGCCGTCACAACCCCGGTAAAACCGTACCAATTTGTTGGTATTGCGCAAAAATGATTTACCACCCCGGAGACTGTCGATCCAAACTCCACTCCAACGAAAGACCAGCGGATATTGGACAACTTTTCTGGCTAAAACCGCCATATCTGCGGCAGTGGTCAAGTTCCCGGTGCCGCCTCCGTCCGGTTCGAGTCCGGTGGTATTTACATAAACCGTATTGCGAAGCCCCAATTGTTTGGCACGTTGATTCATCAATGCGATAAAGTTCGCTTCTGACCCGGCAATATGCTCGGCTAAGGCGTAAGAGGCATCATTGGCGGAGACAATACAGACTGCCTTTAAAAGTTCGGCCACAGTCATCTGTTCACCCGGTTCCAACCAAATTTGGGACCCTCCCATGCGGCAAGCCTCCGGAGAGGCAGTAACTACATCAGTTAGCTTAATCTCCCCGCGATCCAGGGCTTCTAAAGCCAACAACATTACCATTAACTTAGTTACACTGGCTGGATGCAGTTTACGATTGGGATTTTTCCGGTACAGGACCGTACCGGTGACCGGTTCCATTAAAAATGCGGCTTCAGACTCAACGGACAACGGGGCCTGGCCGGTTGCAACCGCCGCCGGATCAGCAAAAAACAATCCGGCCAGCCCGGCCAGACATACTAATATTTTTTTGAAATTAACCATAAAAAACCCCCTTTTCTCTGCATTGAGGTGAAAAACAGTTGGCATTTCTCACTTTCGTTCCTGCTCTCGATGGCTGCCATAAGCAGGTCAGTAGGATCAGCATGTGCAGAAAGAAGGGGTAATATTCAAGGCTTATAAAGTAAAAACCTGGCTGAACCAGGTTTTTACTGCTAAACGGATGCTAAGGTTTTAGGTTGTTCATAAACACTTACTTTCTTGTCGGTTTTGCCGACCCGTTCGAAGGCAACATAACCGTTGATTTTTGCATATAAAGTGTCGTCTTTACCAATACCCACATTGTTGCCGGGATGAAACTTCGTACCCCGCTGCCGGACTAAAATATTACCGGCAGTGACCTTCTGACCGTCAAAACGCTTGACACCGAGACGTTGCGCTGCGCTGTCACGACCGTTTCTGGAACTCCCGACCCCTTTTTTATGCGCAAAAAATTGTAGATCCAATTTAAACATGACGACTACACCTCCATTTCACGAAGACTGATATGGTTGGGATACTG
>DATCLA010000147.1:0-19126 GCA_036564195.1 Bacillota bacterium | reverse complement strand
CCGGATTTTGATATTCGCCAAAGACCACTTTATAGTCTGCGGTTTTTTGTAATTGCTGCCATTCCTCCAAAGCTAAAACCTCCGCAATGTGCTGAGTCCATAAATTTTCGGCCACATCAATATAGGCAAACATATAACCGGTTTTACTTTCCAGCCTTTCTGCAGCTGTCCACTTCTGGGTAAACTCCGCATCCATCGCATCCAAGTCGCTGTCAATATACTTAAAGATAAAACCGGCATCCCAATTTTCACTACAAGTGACCTCGTCCGCCTCTGCCTGGTCATACAAGTCCAACCTTAAATAATACCGGTTATCCAAGATTGCCTGCCGTTCAAAAGTGATTGATAAAACAAACACCGCACCCAACTGTCCGGCTTGTTGCAGCGCCCTGCCCTTACGGAAGAGTTGGCGGAAGGGTTCGTAAAGCAACTCGCTATTCTCTTCAAAATAAGTAAAAACCTCTTCCCGGTTATCATCAATCTGCTTTTGCAGCTTCGCCTCGGTAAAATCGAAAGCAAACTGCCGCACCTTCCGGCGGAACATCACTAGCCCCAAGCCAAGCAAACCGCTGATCAGCACGATTCCCAACCAGGTTGAGTCGTTAATCAAAAATAGCGCCGCCAGCATCACTAAAGCAAACAGAGTTATTCCCCATTTATCCCTGGAACTCATTTGACCATGCCTTCTTTCCTCTTATTTCCCACCTAATCTCCAACCTTTGCCCTTACAATCAGCTTCGACTTAGGCAAGTATAACACTTCTACCTTTTGACTTTTACCGATACCCGCCAACAGTTCCGGGCCTTTGACCAGAAACCTCCGCCCGTCAATCGGGTTACTTTTGATATCCCCGGCTGTCAGCGGCAGATAGGTCACCCTGACTCCCGGCGTGTGGTAAAAAAGAGCATGATAATAGCCGTGGTAATGTTTGATCGGAATCAGCAGGCTATTATAACCGGTAGCTACCGGCTGAAGGTGGCTAAGGTAGCCGGTGTAGCGATTGACTCTTTTTAAGAACAAGTCCAAGGCGTATTCCGATATAATGTAAACTGTTGAAAAGAAAAAGGTTAATATAAAAGTCATGATACAAGCCAACGTAATCAGCAGCAGTAATAGATTGTCATCTTCGGACAGCCGTAAAAAGCAAATAATCCCGATTATCAGGGCGATCCCTTCAATCAGCATACTTTTGGCCAGGATTCTTAAGAAAGTCTCTTTAATCACATTCCAAATATTGATACGCCGGATCGTGCCGCTTTGATCCCGGCGGTCCTTGATAAGATCTAACGCCGCCTGCTGTTGGGAGGGGCTAATCGTATTTGACCGGGCAAATTTAATGAGTTCTTCCACATTAACCAGGCCCAACGGGAGTTTTAACCTCTTGAGCAGACGCGTCATCCCATCAGTTTCAAAAATAATATTACCGTAAACCGTGAAATAACGGGTCCCAACTTCCACCCGGCTGATATCCTTAACTACGGCTAAACTGTAATGGTAACCGCTGCGGGCATGGATACAAGTTTTTACATGGATTAGTCCTTCTTTAATATAGATTTCGTCTCTGTCGTAATCGCGGGCCACACCGCTGTAAGCAAAAAACCAAAAGAGTAACGGAATCAACACAACAAGCATCAGTTTTGGAGCATAAAACTGTATTGCCAATGTTAAGGCTCCGCCTAAAATAAGTATCAATGGCGCCAGATTTTTTAGGATTTTTCTGCGTTTGATATATCCCTCAGTATAGTGGTAAATTAATTTTTCTTGCTTGCTTCCTTTGGAGTGGTCTGTCTTCATCAAAGCCCTCCGTTTATCGGCGAAAAGATATTAATTAACCTCTTTTTCCGGTGAGGTTGCTAATCGGTTTTCTGCCCCGAATCATCCACTGTAATAATACCGCCGCGGCTGCAGAGCAGTTTTGATTCAGTGGTGATTACGTTGACCCCATTAATTTTGACATCATTTTTAGCTCCCTTCCACTTACCGGTGATTATGGGGCTACAGGCCTGATCGGTTTTGCGGCAATGGCGAAACTCCATGATATTTTTGAGGGCGATATGATCAGACTCACAGATTACCGGTGCTTCTGTGATATAGACCCCGTGGCAAAGCGGCAGATTTATCATCCGCTTCTGGTTGCCGCAATTACATTGCAATTTAGCGCCCCGTACCAAATAGGGGACTGATTCTCTGGAAGTAACTTGAGGTTTCTCCGGAGTCAGCAAATCACCGATAAAGCCGCTGGACTCTTCACCGAGGACCCCGCCGACAGAGGAGGGTCCGGTTATTTTTGTAAAATTACTGAAGGTTTCAAAACCGGCATCCTTAAAAAACTGGGGGTTTTGTCTAACGAGTTTTAAAGCCTGATTTATACTGGCCGATCGTCCCAATTCCCCTTTCAACTGTGCTACCGTTACTTTTTCGGCTTGTTCTACAGTAAAGTTATTGATTAAGTCGGCATTGCCTTCTTTAGCCGCTTTAATAAAGGTATAGAGCCACTTTTTGGCCCCGGTCGAGGCAGCCATCCCTGTCTGCGAAGCATATTTTTGACCGAACCGGTCAGCCGTCTTTTGGATAAACTGTTTAGTTCCGGTCCTGCTTAGCTCGCCGACCGAGCGCATCGCCACATATTTTATTCCATCCGTAAGGCCTTTGCCAACTACACCACCGATTACTCCGCCACCTACTTCCGCAACATAATCCCAACCCGTATTATTAACGGTTCCGCCCAGCGCGTTACTTATACCTTGCTCAGTTAATTTTCCGAGAAAAGCTCCTCCCCCGCTAAGCAATATAGTTGAAATCCATCCGGTTGCAGCTCCTCCAATGGCTCCGCTAACTCCCCCACACGTTGCTTTCGCTACATAGTCCTGCCAGGTACCGGTTTCACCGGCCCGGTAATCACTAACTGCTTTAAAGCCGACGGCCACAAAGGCTCCGGCTATTGCTCCAATCTTCACAGCGGTAATCATGGAGGCCAATCCTACGGCGCTCAAGGCTGCCGGCGCCGCTACAAAAGCTACTGCCGCAATTGCTGCTACCGCCAATGTTCCGATTAGAACATTTCTCAAGAACTTCCCTTTATTAAACCCGTCATCAAAGGCTGGATAACTCGTAAACCGGCTGGTTTCAAAGTTAATATTTTTGCCATAAATATCAAACCCGTACTTCAGCGCCAGGCTGCTTTGAAGGGTGGCGGTATTGCCGTTAACCCGAAAATTAGCTATATTCAACCCGGTCTTAGCTTCACAGCTGATCCGCCGGTCCGAGGAGAACTCAATATCTCCCTTGGCACGAAGATTAACCACCTTATGACTGGCCAGTGTAATCCCGCCGCTTCCGGTAGCAGCCTGTTCCGCCATAATTATCTGCAACGGCTGCTGTTCAGTGCCTACCGCAGTCAATGCTAAAGCCGTCGGTAGCATAGCCAGTTGTTTGTGGTGCTCTGTGGTAAAGTAGCGGTTATTGGGATCGCTCATCTCCTTACACTCACCGCCATTGGTCCGGACACAACCGGTGATCTGGGCGTGGGACTCATCATCATCGGGAAAGTACAAGA
This sequence comes from Bacillota bacterium, assembly GCA_036564195.1. Classification (GTDB taxonomy): domain Bacteria; phylum Bacillota; class UBA4882; order UBA8346; family UBA8346; genus DATCLA01. Next base: position 15,570 of record DATCLA010000147.1, on the reverse strand, counting down.
TCACCCTGGTACCGACTTGTGGCATACAGTACATCATATTCCCGGAAGCAGGCACATATGGATACCAGAAGGCGGTGGCTTGATCTTGGGACTGATCAATATCCAGATGGACTTTTAAGCGTTCCCCTTTGGTCTCCAGCACTTTACCTTGGATTGACATCCCACTGATAAACTGATTGTATTGTTTCTTCAAACCCAGCGCCGGAGCAAAGCCCAATCTGTAGCTATAAACCCAGAGTCCTTGCTCGATCCGGCCTCTTTTGGCGGCGACGGTCCAGATTCGCCCCAAAAAACTAACCCGGTCGCCGATCTCCCAATCATGCCAGGTCCGGACCTGACAACATAAAAAATCATCGACTTGGTAACCCGCGGACGTACCGCCTTTTTCATGGAACCGGCCCAGGTCCTTCCAGATTTTATAATCGCTTTCCGCTTCCAGAGTATGATTACTGCCTTGAGGCATTCCAAACCAGAAACTCGGTTGACCGCTGGTAACTTCCGGTACAACCGTCGCCCCAAAATGACTGGCCATCCGCTTGATAAATTCCCAGTCTTTCTCCAGATATTGGATAATCGGGACTTTAATTTTTTCAGTTTGCCCCACTTGATAATTGGCGTTACAATGGGGCGTCCCCTGAATTACCTGCTCAATCACTTGTTTGTAGGTAAGGTTGGTATTCTGAAACGAACGGCTCTTTTTCTCCAGGTCAAGCTGAAACGTAGCGGAAATACCCTCAACTTCAAGGTAGAAGACACCTTTGTCCTCAACAACTGTAGTGTTAACCACCGGCCCTGCAAAGATGGTCTTGCCCTTCCCGTCACCCGCTATTAACTGCACCTGCTGATTTTCCAGAAGCGATTCGGTAGCAACCCGGTCATCCGCTAACCCTCTCACCTTTAATGTAGCATGTTTGCCGGGTTCAATGTCCAAGGCCAGTTCTTCGATGGTTTGGAGCGCTGCAACGCCATTTAGCTTCAGCTGATGGTTGCCTAGATAGCTCATTTTCGTTTCACCTCATCCAAATTTTCCTTTGCCAACCGTGTTAACTTAATCCCCTTAAAATTCCGGCGCATAATACTTTCAGCCAAATCCAACCGCACGATGACATAAGGAGCGGTTACTCCCTCCAATTGAAACAGGCTTAGATCCGGAATGGCCGCTTCCTTTAAAACAATCCGCTGCAATACGCTTTGATCACGGTTGAACTTACTGCCTGTCCCGATACAGGCAACCCGCTCCAAAATGGGCAACCAGTAGGTTTCAGTGTGTCCGTTTTCAAAGTCAATTAAAACGACCTGTTTAAACAGAAGGTCCGGCTGATATTTGGCAAAAAGGTTTTGCAGTGGGGTTGAGACCAGTAAAAGTTGCCCGTCGAGGAAATCGAGATAATTGATTTCTTTATTAGGTACAACCGAAAAAGTGGTAACCCGAGCAATTCGGTTACAAAATTCTTTGCAAATGTTGCGTTTATCAATGGTTTTGAAGACCTCTTTTAAAACCGGCGCATTGGCATATCTTTTATCCTGTTGGATTAGAAAGTATTCCACTTAAACTTCATTCCTTTCACTGCGGTCAAACGTTAAAACGGCTTCAGTCAAGCCTCACTGCCCGGCCCGGCTCCGCTGCTGGCTGCCGCGTCATAAATCACCGCTGTCCGGTCCAGGTATTCACCGTAAAGAATTTTAAAGTCCGCCGTTTTCTTTAACAATTTGTATTCCGCCAGTCCCAGAATTGCCGGAAGGTTTTGTACCAAAAAAGCCTGGGCAATGGTAGCATAGACAGAAATATATTCTTTTTTTAAGTTATCAATCTCGTAAGTGGGGTATTTACCGCCACACTCTTTTAAATCCGCAATTAAGCCGTTAATGTCGGTATCGATGTATTTAAATAGATATTCCAGATCCAGGTAAGCACTGCATTCAATCTTACTTAAAAAGTAGGAAGCATCATATAAATCCAGCCGTAACTGATAACAACCTTCCATAAGCAACGTCCGCAGCACCGCGATTGCCAGATAAGCAACTGGGCCCAGCCGACCTTGGGCCTGCAGCTCCAATCCTTTTTGAAACAGAGTTTGAAAACTGTGACAAAAGGCTTGACTGATGCGCTCCTGATGCTGTTGACAGTATGCGGCGAATTGGTCCAGATTGTCTTCAACCTGCAACATTAAAGCAGCTTCCGCCAGTTCAGCGGCAAATTCTTTTTCATCCATCGCAACTCACCTATTTCGCCATTTTTACCTGTCCGCCTTTAAAAGTGATATCTTCCTGCAATTCGATGGTAGTCTTATCGCCCTGTTTAAACTCAATCCCTTCCTTAGCCACCATCGCCAGTGACTTTTCGGAGTAAATCTCCAGATCTTCAGCGGAATGAATTCTGACCTTTTGGTCACTCTCAATAAACAGGCCTTCATCATCTAATAAGCGGATCTTAAGCCCATCACCGCTCTTAATCTCCAGTCCTTTTTCAGTAAAGATAATCTCCTTACCGTGTTTGGTACTGATCACCTTGACATTGGGATCGCTGCGTTTCCCGGCAGTGGAACTTTCTTCATGGACGGCGCTGATCACCAAGGCATTCTCCTCTTTCTCATCGGCAAAATAAACCCGCATAGTATCGCCTTTTTCCGGCATACAATACCAACCGGTACCGTCCGGCGATGAATAGACGGTAGCAAAGGGAAACCATTTCGCCGTAGCGCTGTCCTGCCGGCCGTCAACGGCCATATGAACTTTAACCGTATCTTTCTCCACATCCAGAACTTTAGCACTAATCGACGCTCCAATCAGTTTTTCGTTATATTCCCGTTTGGTTTTAAAGCCGTGTTCGTTCTTTAGACTATAATAATGCATGAGGACGGAACCTTCCAACTTACTTTGGATCTCATACACATACAGTTTTTTGCCCTTAAATGTAACCGGTTGACCCAGATCCAAAATCTCCCTACTCTTCACCAGGTAGTAAAGGCAGTCATCCGCGGTGATCCCCGCCACCTGGTTCTTGGATTTATCCAAGTATTCGCCGACGTCTTTTTTCATCGTATACGATACGATCTGGTCCAATTTCTCCTCTTTCAACTCCGGCAGGCCAAAGTAAAACTTAACCCCGCCGGTTTTGTAATCCGGAATCAAAATACTGTTAAAGTGACTGGCCAAGCGCTTGGCAAAACACCAATCCGTCTCTTTGTACTGGACAATCACTTGTTTAGTTGGGTCGTTTTTTCCGACACTCATCTGGATACCGTTTTGGGGATAAGCTTTGATAATCTCCTCCAAAATGCTGTGATAGGTCTGCTGTTCGTTTTGGAAGGTACGGCTCTGCGGGTGCAGATCCATCTGATAGGACCCGGAGAGCGCTTCGACTTCCAGGGTTCTCACGTTATTAATGTTTTTGATGGCTACTGCTGTAACCGGACCGTTAAACAAAATTTCTGCTTTACCCGATTCATCAAGGGCTTTGACTGTTATTCCCTGATTACTACCGGCAGATTCAACATATTGGTCTTCCAATGTTTCCGCGATCCGTCCCGAAATTTTCATAACGGCGTGTTCATTGACTTTCTTATGGATCTGGATGTCGCTTAAGTCCAGAAATTGATACGGGGCAATACTGATTCCTGCTTCCCGCATGCGGCATTTCCTCCTTATTGATTAGTTGGTTTTGTTAAATCCCGGATTGACATGATCAGCTGTAACGCCACTGGTTTCCAGTCCTCCCGGTCACTGAAGCGGCAATTGAAAGTCCCCAGCAGAGTCTGGCCTTCAATGGGCGTGACGAACATAATATTGTAGAGATCACTATCAATGGCATTACTTTTAAATTCAAAGTAACCGACAGTCACTTCCGGACTTTCAGCGACTTTAAGTTCAAAAAAGAGATTAGCCGGATTGACTCGTTCGATTACAGTCTTTAATCCGCTGATACACTCGAAAACATCAGTTTCTTTAAGTTTTTCCGGATAAAGACTCAAAGTCAGATTGATACTGCCATCTTCATTCATCTTGATGATCTGGGGCCGTTGTTCGGCGGGGTATTTTAGCTTGGCAAATGCCGGCGGCATATCGGTAAACTCCTTAGGGAGCTTAATACGGATTTTCCCGTTGAAAAAGGTAAAGGTGGTGATCTCATACAGGGTCCCGCCAATATTGACCTGCCCCTGAAGTTCTTGCTGCTCCCGTCGCCTCTTGTTTTTGATTTCCAATATTTTTTCATCCAGATATTCCATAAAGCTCGCTCCTTAATAAATAATCCTTCTCAAGTCCGGCTAACCGTACTAGCAAAGCCAATAAAGCAATTTACTGGTTTTTAAATGGACAACTTGGCAGATTAAATCTTTTACTTGAAATAATTGGTAATAATTTGATTGTAAACCATATTTTGTCAGTTTTCAACTTTGAGTTTTAAAATTATTTTCGATTGACAATTACCGCACCTAAAGGCCATAAAAAAAACCTGCTCCCAAGCTGAGCAGGTTTTACTTCTTGGCAAGAATCAAGAAGATTATAACTGAAATTAACTTAATTTAACAGAAGTAGGCCTGATTTAGAGCACCTTTTAACAACCCAACCGCCTTTCCCCACAAAATACTGGATATTCAATGCTTTTTACTCGGTCTAAAACCAGCCCGACTAAATCAAGGGATCGGCTTAATTGCCTTTAGATAAACGAGATGCTTTAAGCGGTGAATGATACCGGCTTCTGGTGTAAATTCAACAGTAGCGCTAATTATGGTAGTTTCGCTATTCCGGAATTGACTGAATCGGTGTTGACACTTGGGTTGCGATCGAGTATTCCGCACCGTCACTGTCTGTAAAGGCCATGGTAATTTTCAGGTTAATCTGAGCACCGACTCGCGGCTCAAGTCCGTTAACCCCTAAAGTCCCGACCCACAATGGCTTAGAGGTGTCAGCGTCGACGGAGGAGGTATTGGCTATGTAGATCCCGTAAGAAGGTTTCAGGATACATTGATTACTGCTCCCTGCCGGGATTGTTCCGGCATCTGCGGCAAATTGGGACTCTACCAACGTTACCTGGGGATCATCACAGCTGAAATCGATAGTGATTTTCACCGGTAATTCCGTCGGGTTCCCCAAACCTGTCAGTTGCAACCGGGCCGGTCCCGCCGAGTCCGGCGAGTTAGTCAGCTTACCGTCTTTAAGATACACCGGATTATCGGCTGTAAACGACCACAGGTTTCCTAATACCACATCAAGGGCTTGAACCCGGTCCATCACATACCGGGAGGTAAAAGTGGTCGGTCCGGCACTTCCCTGGCCTAACGGCAGCAGTGTTAAATTGAACGTACCGTTAGCACACAGGTTCATTACGGTCACATGGTGGATTCCGCCTGCATTAGGACTGCCGGACTTAATCATCCCGCCGGTAGCCCCGACCACCAGGTAATGAATGCCGTCTAAGACTCCTTCATCCTGGTTGTAATGAAAGTGGCTGGCAATAACAGCTTTTACTTTATAGCGCCGTAACAAATGGTGAATTTTTGACCAACTGCTCCAGTTGTACCACAGCGGCTTATGCAGGAAGACAATGGTGTTCTTTTGCCGGTTGGCCTCCAAATCAGCTTGCAGCCAGTTGTATTGCGCATCACTGATTCGGGCCAAAAAGACATTGCCCCATCTGGAGTCGGTATGTAAGTATTCCTGAGTATACAGAGAGATAAAATGATAGCCTTTAATATCAAATGAATAATAGAGACGCTCCGTTACTCTGGGATTCAACTGTGCGTATAAGGATTGAAACAGTTGTTCCCGGGAACGGTCGGAAGAATTCTGCTGATATACCGGAGGATGGACGTCATGGTCCCCGGCAGTTAAAAACCAGGGGATATTGGTGCAGTTCAAAATGGCCGTTGCCTGCGCGAACTGACTGCGGACTACTTCAACCGATCCGCTGCTTTCGACCAGGTCTCCCAGATGCAGCATGAGCTCCACACCATTGGTCTGTAACGCTTCAACCCCTTGACTTAAGATTTGATAGGATTGTTGCAGATCATAGGAAGCGGTCTGGTCACCGATTAGTCCGATTTTAAGACCGGCGGGGCAAGCATAAATCGGAGCTAAAACTGACAATACTGACAATAGTACTAAAAAACAGCTGAGTAAGAAGGCACGTCGTTTAACCAATTAAATCCCTCCCGCTTTTTGGTATTTTTTGGTATTTATAGTATATAACTTTCTGATAAATTATGTCAACCTGATTAATTTCAAATCCTGAAAACGTTAGGGGATTAAGCTAAAAACAGTTTATTTGCCTTCAGTTTCGGAAAACCGACCGATAATTGAATCCGTTCCTTTTTTGCAAAAAAATCTGGGGGGCGCTCTTACTTTTGCAACCCGTGTTGATAAAGGTCGTAAAAATGATGGACCGGACCGCAGCCTTTCCCGATGTCCAGTGCCTGCCGGATAGCGGTAGTGATGTAATTTTTGCCCTTTTGGACTGCTTGTGGAGTCGTCACCCCAAAGCCAGATTGGCGGCAATCGCTGCCGAATAGGTACAGCCGGTGCCATGGGCGTTTTTGGTAGGGATCCGTTCGGCGGAAAAATGATAAAACTGTTTCCCGTCATAGAGGACATCCAGGGCATCCCCGGTGGCATGGCCCCCTTTCACCAAGACATTCCTGCTGCCCAGCTGAAAAATTATCCGGGCGGCTGCTTCCATCTGCATAACGGTGTTGATTTTAAGATTGGTAATTTTCTCGGCTTCCGGAATATTCGGCGTCAAGACCTCCGCCAGGGGGATAATGGTTTTAATCAGGGTAGCGATTGCGTCCGGGTGCATCAGCGGACAGCCGTTTTTGGCATACATTACCGGATCAATCACCACATGTTCCGGCCGGTATTCCCGTATTTTACAGGCTACCGCCGCCATAGAGTCCGGATTGGACAGCATTCCAATCTTAACCGCATCCGCCCCAATATCTTCAAAAACGGCATCAATTTGCTTCTCAATCAGCTCAGGAGTAATGTCCTGAATCGCCAGCACCCGGCTGGTGTTCTCTGCCACTACCGCAACGATTACGCTCATTCCAAAGACGCCGTGGGCTGAAAAGGTCTTAAGGTCGGCCTGAATCCCTGCACCTCCGCTACAGTCGGATCCGGCAATTGTCAATACTTTTTTCATCTGGATTTTCTCCGCTTTGGTTTAATTTGGATGAATAAAAAAGCACTTACCCGTCTCCCGGGTAAATGCTAAATCCGGATTCAGAATCACCGTTTGTTTAGGCTTCCCTACGACAGTATTAACTGACAGGTTCAAAGGGTCAGGTTTTAACCTTCTCAACTATTACCAGGCAAAGGGAGTTACACAAGATTGAAGCAGCCTGGTATCAGTTCCCCCGCAAACAAAAGCGCTATTCAATTGTACTGATTATTGATCATTGTGACATAAAAAGCCGCGTTTGTAAATTGGGCCCGGTTAAATTTAAAAGAAGAGGGTCTCCCCAAGATAGACGGCTAACACCGCGCCCAAAGCAACTTTCATTAATCCTTGTTCATAGTATGCCAAAACCAGCGCCGCGGCCATTCCCAACAGGGAACCGGCTAAATGCGCTGTAGATTCCAGAATAGCAGGAAAAGTCATTGCCCCCAACACTGCAAAAGGTAGATAATGTAAAAAGGACTTAATAAACTTCGATTTAATTCTACGGCTTAAGACCGCCAACGGTAACACCCTGGGCAGATAGGTGACTACCGCCATTAAAAAGACAGCTGTCAGTATTTTTCTCATTCTTTCTCCTCCTTCACCGGAAAGAGGAGTGCTCCGACGGCGGCTGCAATTAGAGTCGCAATAATAATACTCCATCCGGCGGAGATTTGATTCAGACAGGGCGTCCATTTAAAGACCGAACTTAAAAAGATCGCCATTATTACCACTACCAAAGCGGACCGAGATCTTTTCGAGGCCGGGACAAACAAGGCAATAAACATGGCGTATAAAGCGATCCCCATGGGACTTTGGAGCCTTTGCGGCAGGATCGAAGTGGTCAACGCCCCCAGCGCGGTACCAAAAGCCCAGCCCCAATAAGGACCGATAATTAGCCCGGTCAGATAAGCAAAGGATATTTCTTCTTTTTCAAGGGAAGCCACTGCAAAAGTTTCATCGGTAATTCCAAAAGCGATCAGGCATTTTTTCAGCCGCGACATCCCGGTTATCTTTTGGGACAGCGCCAGTGACATCAGCAGATAGCGGATATTAACCACTAACGTGGTTAAAGTTATCTCATAAAGGGAAGCATTAGCGATAATCAAGCCCGTTCCCGCAAATTGCCCGGCGGAAGTGAGATTGGTTAATGATATCAAGATTGCAATCCAAACCGGAATCCCGCCATTGACTGCCATCATTCCAAAGGTAAACGCCACCGGAATATAACCCAAGGCAATCGGGATTCCCAATTTAATTCCTTTACTAAAATCAGACCGTTCTTTGCCGCTTTCATTTTGAGAACGATTCGGATTAGTGGCCAAAGTGCTAATCAAGAGCAGCCCCTTTCCGGGTTAAAGTGACCAGGGGACAGAGTTTTGACACAGTACACCCTCACAATGATAGGGGTATATTTCTGCCGCTCTGGGCATAAAAATCACCCCTATGGAGAAATTATACCATAGAGGTGGTTGGTGTCAATAACTCCGCCCCTCTGTCACGTTGTCACGCGCTGCAGAGCTGCCTCGAAGATCATGGCGATCAACTTTCGGTATTCAATCCCCGCCAGCCGGGCTAAAATCGGCAAATCAGAATGTTGGGGGTTTAACCCTGCCAGCGGATTTACTTCGATAAAATTGGGAACTCCGGCCGCGTCCAGTTTTAAATCAACCCGGCCGGCGTCGCGGCAGCCCAACCCGCGCCACACCTTTAACGCAACCTCACTGCAAACCTCGGCCATCGCCCCGGATACCAAGGCATATTCCACCCGCTCCTGGTAGTTTTGCTTATTATAATAAGAATAAATTCCCGTTTCCGCCTTGTCGGCTAAGCGGACTTCCATTACCCCGAGGACGGTTGCCTCGCTTCCGGTGCCGGTAATCCCCACCGTAAACTCCCGGCCCGGCAGATAGCCTTCAATCAGAACCGGCTGCTCAAAAGTACGCAGCAGGTTCAGACAGACCTGCCGCAACGCCTGACGGTTATCAATTTTTGAAGTTGCGGCAATTCCTTTGCTGGTCCCCTCGGCCACCGGTTTAGCAAACACCGGCCAGGGTAGAGCAACCGTCTCAATCTGGGTCTCGTTTTCAACCAGGCAAAATTCCGGGGTGGAGATCCCCAGGTCCCGGACCACCCTTTTGGTCATCCCTTTATGCAAGGTCAGCGCCAAAACCAGGGGATCGGAAAAGGTATAGGGGATCCGGTAAGCATCCAACACCGCCGGAATTTGGGCTTCCCGACCGTAACCGTATAGCCCCTCGGCAATATTGAATACCAGATCCCAGCGGGCCCCGGCGGCTAACTTTGCTACTAAGCTCTTCACGTTTCCGATCCGTTCCGTACTATGGTTAAAACTCCGGAGGGCCGTTTCGATGGCTTCGACCGTCTCTACCAGATCGAATTCGGCAGTTGCTTCCGCGGTGAAACCCTGGGCCAAATATTCCTCACGGAGGTCATAGGTAATCCCGATTTTCATCTCTCTGTCCCCTTAACAAGGATGGACCGGAAGCGATTGCTACTGCCGGCCATCCTCGTGTTTATAATTTTGCTGACACTGATCGCTAATCGTAAACTTTAAAATACTGCAGCTTTACCCGAAATCAGCATAATGATAGATTAACCCTTTAAAATTCTTTAATACTACTCCCTGTTTGTCCCGACCTTGATAATAATCCGGAAGTAAAGGCACTTTACCGCCTCCGCCGGGAGCGTCGATTACAAAAGTCGGGACTGCATAGCCGCTGGTATAACCGCGCAACCCCTGAATGATTTCTAGGCCTTTAGCAACCGGAGTCCGGAAATGGGATGATCCTAAAATCGGGTCACATTGATATAAATAATAAGGCCGGACCCGGATTTTTAATAGACCTTGCATTAACCGGCGCATGGTATCGACATTATCATTAATCCCCCGCAGCAAAACAGTCTGGCTGCCGAGGGGAATCCCGGCATCAGCCAAAGCGTTACAGGCATAACTGACTTCCGGGGTCAACTCATCCGGATGGGTAAAGTGAATACTCATATATAGAGGGTGATACCGTTTTAAAAGCCGCAACAGCGTGGGGGTAATCCGCTGTGGCAGCACCACCGGCATTTTAGTCCCGATGCGCAACATTTCCACATGGGGAATCTGGCGCAGTCGCGATAAAAGCCAATTTAATTTCAGATTGGGAAGAGTCAGCGGGTCGCCGCCGGAAATTACTACATCCCTGATTTCAGAATGGGCCTGAATATAAGCCAGGCCTTCTTCCCAAATTTCGAGGTCTAATTTATAACGTTTACTGTCACCGATTACCCGGGAGCGAGTACAATAACGACAGCTTACCGAGCACCAGTTAGAAGCCAAAAATAATACCCGATCAGGATAGCGATGGACGATGGCTCGTACAGGACGAGTGTGTTCCTCTCCCAACGGGTCTTCAGCTTCATATGGTGAATAAAGATATTCTTCTTTAACCGGGACAACGGTCCGCCGGAGCGGTTGTGAAGGTAGCTTGGGGTCTAAAAGGCTTGCATAGTAAGGGGTGATTTTAAGCGGAGGTGAAACTTTCCGGTAGTTTTGAACCGCAAGTTCATCTTCGGTTAGGTTAATGATTTCAGCGAGACGTTCAAAGGAGTTAATCGAATGCTTGAGTTGCCAATGCCAATCGTTCCAATCAGCAGCAGTTGCATCAGGAAAATAACGCTGGCGAAAATCATCGGCCTTCTTATTGATGGGAAATGCATTTGGCTTAGGGGCCGGCCTAAGTCCACCTTCGTCACTTGAACTTTCACAAATTTGTTCCATCTTCACCGAGCCTTCTTTTTTTAATTGGGCCATATTTACATAGCTTCATTTATTGTAAGGTAATTATATTGCAACATACTACAGATGTCAAATAAAGATTTTGAATTTTAAAACATTAACTGGACCGATTACTAAATATAATTATTTCCTCAATATTTCAGGTTAAAGTGATAAATTTGGAAATTTTAAACCTACCCGAATAATCAAACAGTAACTCTTGGCAAACTACTAATAGGTAAAAACGAGTTTAAATTGAAATTGGAGTACCTGGTAAATCAGATAGTGATCTCTACCAAGACCAAATCTCCGAAAGCTGAAAATCTTTTGAAATGAAGGTGAGCGTTTGAACGAAGCTGCCGTAGTTTTAGTGAGGGGCATCATCGCCTTTATCACCCTCCTTATTTTTGCTAGAATCCTTGGAAAGCAACAGGTGAGCCAATTAACTTTTTTCGACTATATTCTGGGGATTACCATCGGTTCAATTGCCGCTTCTTTAACTACCGATCTGTCCAGCCGGGCCTGGCCCCATTGGGTCGGATTAGCCACCTGGACTGTGGCTGTTTGGTTTGTCCAATGGATTACCTTGCGTTCCCGGGCGGTAGCCAAATATTTAAATGGAGAGCCGGTGATCCTGATTATGAATGGTCAGATCATGGAGGAAAATTTGAAGAAGATGCGGTACACTATTGACGAACTTTTGGAGCAATTGCGTCATCAGATGATCTTTGACTTAAGCATAGTGGAATTTGCCGTTTTGGAAACCAACGGGAAGATTGCGGTCCTCAAGAAGAGTCAACATGCTCCGGTAACCCCCCATGATTTAAATATTCCTAGCAAATATAAGGGGCTAACCACAGAACTTATTTATGACGGGGTGGTGATTGAGGAAAACCTGAAACGGGTCCAGCGAGACCGGCCTTGGTTGGATCAGCAGTTAAAATCGTTAAACATCAAAAGTCCGGGTGAAGTCTTCCTGGCGCTTTTGAATACCGAAGGAAAGCTCTATGTCGATCGGTACCGGGACCACTTAAAAACAATGACTGACATCAGTGATTTTCAAAGTATTAACTAAAATAACTGAGGCGGTTTCAAAGCTACCAAAATAAAAATAAATCTGGAGGCCGAAAATGGGCCATTTTTTACTTTATAAGCTAATTCCAGCCCTGATTTTAGCGGTTTTTATTGTACTGATGAACAGCGGGACCTTCTTAAAGCATCCCCGGGGAACAGATGATAATGTGCCTAAATATTTCAATTTGTTACATACAAGTATTCAAGCTCGGCATTGGCCGGAAGCTGCCAGCTATTTAAATAAGCTGGAATCCGCCTGGCGGAAAATAGTCCCCCGGATCCAGTTTAGCGAAGAACGGGATGAAATCAATAATTTCCAACACAGCCTGGCTCGGCTGAAAGGATACTTAGAGGCCCGCGAGAAGGCCCAAGCCTTGGCAGAATTAAAAGAAATTGTGGAAACTTGGGCAGACTTAGGTAACTAGTCCAATGTACAATCGGAACCAGACATCCCTTAAATTCAAGGCGTCACCTTAAAACGGCAACGCCTTGAATAGATATAACTCATTATGCTAACTTCATATTCCTGTTTACCAGGTGTAACCAAGCCTTAAGGTAAGATCCACATCGGTACCGCTTTCATAGTCACCGCGGTCATCTCCGGAGAAGTAGCAGATATCAAGGCCGCCTTCCAGCATAAAACCGCCATCAAACTGGTGCTTGTAACCGAATTCACCCCCCAGAAATACATTGGTGTCATCACCGGCATAATTGGTATCTACGAAAGCAAGACCCGCTTTTCCTTCCGCATAAAATCCTTCCAAAGGCTTAGCTTGATATTTAAAAACGTTGTTAATGTATTTACGATATCCGCCGTAGATTCCGATCATAGTAACATCTAAATCATAAACTCCGTAATCAGCTACTCCGCCTCCTATCACCCAACTACTCTCTTTATCCCGGGGCATTTCATATTGGACGTTTATATAGTCATCCAGCAAATCTAATATTTCAGTAGAAAGACTTGGTTTTTGTACCGCCCAGACTGCTCCCGATAATCCCAGGGTCAGACAGCAAGCTAAAACCAGGCTAAATAATTTTTTCATTTGATTACCTCCGCAATAATATAGAATTTTCAAAGTCATCGCAAATCTTACCTTAATTATCAAGTATGGCCTAGGTTATCCCTGACCACCGCTGCGATGAAATCCTTTTTTCAAAGCAGATTCCGCTAACTACTGCAAAACCGGTTTCTCATTCGCATTGCCCCTTTCATGTTTTGGAAGGTCCGTATTTCCGCTGTCCGCGTCTTAACTGTCCAAGTTACGTTAAAACTCTGGTAACATCGGTTATACGTCCATTTATTATCATAACATTTATGGCAAAAATTGGCAACCGCTTGGCCTTTGTTGGGGAATACTGACTACCCGGTTGGTCCCGGCCATGAACAACCGGCAAAACCCAGGAGCCGGGTTTAACGGCTTATTCCGGTGAGCTGTTAAGGACGGATGTTGTTAGATCCGGGTAATACTGACAATCTAAACTATTTTGGAGGTGGGGTCAGGCTTAACAGGGAAAAGGGAGAGGGGGAAGAATGAGCTTACTAAAGTAAGGCATTTAAAACGCAAGTTTAAAGTTAACGCTTGCGCAGTCTGGCAATGAAATTAGCGGATTGCTCCCGAACCGTCTGAACCGAAGGAAGATTAAGACATTCCAACGACAGATACTCATTATAACCAACCTTCCGGAGCTTATCATAGATGGCACCGAAATCAATATGCCCCCAGCCGGGAAAATACCGGTTGGAATCAGCCAAATGCACATGACGCAGGCGGTCACCCATCCGGTTAATCGCTTTTTCGAAGTCGGGATCCTCAATATTCGCATGAAATACGTCCCACAGCACTCCCAAACAATCGGGATTACCAAGCTCCGCAATGAACTCCATAATCTGCTCCGTATTGTTATACAGCATGGTTTCGTATCGATTAATCGGTTCCAGCAAGAGCGTCACCTGCCTGCTTTGGGCATATTCAACACAGGCCGCCATATTTCTAAGCAGGAGCTTCTTTTGCTCAGTTATATGACTCAAATCGCCCCTACCGCGCAACATACCGATCGTTACTTTACTACCCAACAGTTTCGCGGCGTCAATATGCTCAAATAGGCGCTGCCGAGCTTTTTGTTGCGCCGCCGGATCTGGATGGGTTAACGAAATATTTTCGAAAGTCCGGGCCTGACTTGTGGAAATAGTGGAACAGCTTAATTGACGCCTGTCTAAATCGTCTTTAATCTTTAGAAGATCCAAATTCTGATAATTAGCGATACATAACTCAACGCCGTCAAAACCGCTTTCGCTCGCCCAGTCAAGTGCCTCTTCGTATTGTACTGCAGTAAAAGGAGAAAAATCAGTGTCATATTGACAAGTTATTGTTGTGCTGAATTTAATCACCGCATAAGCCTTCCTTATTATAAAAAGTACTCCAAAAAGGGATTATTGGGTTCCTGAATTTAAAATCTGAGAAATCCGACTTTTCCTCTAATTATAAGTAGTCTTGAAAATTGTTACGCATCACAATCCCTATCCCCACAGTTTGATTATTATTCTCAATTTTATGGGTGGTCAAATATTCATAAAGCATTTTTACTGCATTTTTGGATTGCGATTTCGGATCTTGCCACATGGTCGCGTTTACAATTCCTTCCTCCAAATATGGGGCCAGTTCTTCAAAGACATCACTGGCAATCGCTTTAACTTTGCCGGCAAGTCCTGCTTTTTTCAGCGCCTCACACATAGGAATATTATTCTGGGCACTGTTACAGTAAATTCCGGAAATATCATTATAGACAGTTAAAACATGTAACAATTCTTCGTACAATTTTTCGATGGTTCCGAAATCATTTATTTCCATCACTGCTAAGTCAGGACGGTGTTTCTGAATATAACTAAAGAAACCGAAGGTAATCTCCCGCAAATTTTTCATCATCCGATTACCGCCGAGCATGATAATACGTCCACCTTGCGGTAGGATTTGACACATAAACTCAGCTGCCAGCCTGCCTGTACGGACATTAGGTGCTGTTACGGAACCAATCCGACAAGAACCTACCGTATCGGAATTAAAAGTTACTACCGGTACTCCCTTTTTATATAATTGATCAATATAGGGATTTAGTTTAGTGTCGTCCCAACAATAAATTACTACTCCATCAATGTCGTCATGGTCTAATATTTTTTCCAAAATTTCGATTTGATTTTGCCAAGTCTCATTACAGGGATACCGGATGATTGCAACATGGAAATCTAATAGCTCCCGTTCGACTTCATCTATTCCTTCCACCAGTTTTCGAAAGAAGTAATTTAATTTTAGTTCTAAAACCGGAAAAACGACAGCAATCTTAAGAATTTCCCGTTTTAGGGAGGAAGCTACCGTATTTACCGAGTAGCTCATCTGGTCAATAATCGCCAGTATTCGCTGACGAGTCTTATCACTAATACCCGGTTTACCGTAGATCGCCTTATGCACGGTGACGATCGACACTCCGGCTTGATCGGCTATATGTTTTAATGTAGTTCGTATTACGGCGGTAACCCCCTAACGGATTAGCTTAGAGC
>DATCLA010000146.1:0-5618 GCA_036564195.1 Bacillota bacterium | reverse complement strand
CAAAAATACCCATCTGGGGCATAAAAATGATTGACAACCACTGGAGGATCCAATAAAATGAAATAAAAAAGAATAGGAATTCGTTAATGCAAATTTTAAAAGATGAGATCAGGGAAAAGATAGAAAACGCAGCCATTGAGGTGTTTCTCGAAAAGGGTTTTATCGGGGCGTCCATGCAAAAAGTGGCGGCTCGGGCAGGCGTCAGTGTCAGTAATATCTATAACTATTTTGAAAGTAAAGAAAAACTGTTTGCTATGATTGTCGATCCGGTAAACAGTCAAATCAATCAGCTCTTAGAGAAATTGTTGCAATATGAGATCGGTAAGAGTTTTGCCGATCGAGATTTTATTGCAGAATTTATCCGGACAATCGCTATCGGTGTCGGTATGCTTATCAAAAAGAACCGGCGGCAATTATTATTAGTCTTTGACAAGAGTTATGGAACAAAGTACGAGCATATCAAAGAGAAGCTCATTGGCTTTTTAGAAGAGCATTTTATCAACAGTTTGGAAGAGCAACCGTCGGAAAGCGCTGCTTTTATCATGCACATCAGCGCCACCAATCTCGTCGAAGGAATATTGGAGATCGTCAGGCACTACCGGAGTGATGCCTGGGTTGACAGCTCTTTAAATGAGTTTATTCGATGTCACATTTGCGGATTAGCCCAATTTTTTGCCTGATCTTATTTTTTGGATTTAATAACGAATTATAATTCTTTAATCAAATCTGAGAGAAAAACCGCATTGGGGGAATTTATTTGGATCTGGTTCGCCAAAAGATCGAACGTAGGTTTTGGGACCGTTTCGCTGATAGTGGAGTTTGAAGTAAAAAAAGTATATCGAGAGGTGGGTTGTGATGAATGAGTTAAAAAATACGGATAGCGTTAAAGTTAAAGGTAATGCCAGGGATATTAAAGTTATCAATATCGGCGGCAGGGTGGTTAATAATTACCTCTTGGTGACACCATCCGGCTTAGTGGTAATCGATACCGGGTATGCCGGTGGCTTTGACCGGTTCGGGCGGAGACTGGCTCAAAGTGGTTTTTCCCTGAATCAGATCGCCTTCATTGTGTTGACCCATGCCCATGACGATCATGCCGGTTATCTCGGAGAATTGCTTTTAGCGACTGAAGCTCCGGTAATACTCCACCCGGAGGCGGTTGAACGGTTAAAAGAAGGCCGGAACCGTTTAATAGGCGGGTGTTCAACGCGATTGGCCCAAATATTCTGTAAAAGCATGGCGCTGGCCGGAAAAGGAAAACATCTATTTCCGGCGGTAGATGTATCCGATAGGGCAATAATTGTTAACGGCCCAACCCAGCCCCTGAAGGCAGCCGGTATACCTGCGGAAATAATGCTGCTGCCGGGTCATACCGCGGATTCCATCGGTTTAAAACTGGAGGATGGTCGGTTTTTTTGTGGGGATGCGGCGATGAATGGTTTTCCCAGCCTCGCCAGACATACCATCTGGATCGAAGACGTTGATAGTTTCGGCCGCTCTTGGGATAAAATGCTTGACAGCGGCGCCAGGACAATCTTTCCCAGTCATGGTAAGCCATTTTCCGTTGCTGATTTACGGCGTTACCGCCATTTTATGAATGGTAAAAAACTGTTACCGCTTTAAAGAAAACGGCAGAAGTGAGCTTTTGGAATGAACCGCCAGTTTCATTTGGAGTTGGCAAAAGCACTTTTGGTGAAACTCGTAAATGCTTAGAGAAGTTTATTGGAAAGCCGTATGCGAGAAAACCTTGCAATGGCGCAATGGCATTTTTTCAGGCTGCTAGTTGGGGCCTTGAATATTGTAGTGAAGATATAGATATGATTAGGAGTAACCAGGCTCAGATCGTCAGAGTAAGCATTGACAATTAGCCCTTACAGTGCTATGTTAATGTTAAAAGAATGTTAATTGCCGAGAGAGAAAAAGAGAAGGCCAGCTTAAATCATCTTTGTTTAAGGTGGCTTTTTTTTGCTCTGAAAAGTCTTTCATTTTTGACTGGCAAGCAAAGGGACGATCAAGGAATAGAGGTGACCACGGGGGAACATTAGTTTTGTGAAGAATATCATAGATTGTTTTTGCATCAAAAAGGAGTGACAGCAGTGAAAATATTTGCCCATCGGGGTTTCTCCGGCATTGCCCCGGAAAACACTATGGCTGCTTTTGAAAAAGCCCTAGCCATCAAACCAGATGGCATCGAGACCGACGTGCACCTGAGCAAGGACGGGAAGGTTGTGATCTGCCACGATGAAACTTTAGACCGGACTACCAACGGCAAAGGCCTGATCAAGGATTATACCTTTGAACAGCTCCAAACTTTTGATGCCGGTAGCAAGTTCGCCCCAGAGTTTTCTCGGGAACGGATTCCGACATTGGAAGACCTATTAAGACTCATTCGCCAGACTGATCTGGCTTTAAATATTGAATTGAAAACCGATAAGATCGCTTATCTCCAGATCGAAGCTAAAGTAGTGGCTTTGCTTAAAGTCTATGATTTAGTGGAACGCACCATAATCTCCTCATTTAACTTCAGTTCAATCGCTAAAGTCAAGAAGTTATTGCCGGAGATTTCCATCGCGGCTCTGATGAAAGATCCTCATACCATCAGTGATCTCTGGACACGAATGGCAGAGTTGAAGGTCGTAGCGATCCATCCTGATCATAAATACCTGGACCATGATCTTGTGGACGCGGCGCAAAAGAGAGGCATCTTGATCAATGCCTGGACCCCCAATCAACCGGAAGAGTTGCAGCGGTGCTTTAAACTTCAAATTAATGGAGTAATCACCAACTTCCCTGACATCGCCCGCCAACTTCTCAGCAAGAGCAATGGTGATTAAATTTTGGCGACTACTTAGAAAATGCACAGCTGTTTTTGGCGATCCACATTAACTTTCCATTGATTTCTTAGGTCAACCGGAGGTTAACGGGGATGTTTTTTGGGAAAATATCCAAAAGCAAAGGTAATTGACATTTTGTTAAGTTGATGTTATGCTTATCTTAATAAAATGTTAAGGCGCAGAGAAAGAGAGAAGGCGATTTTAAACATTTTCAGTTTAAAATGGTCTTTTTTTGATTATTTTGATGGTTGTTTTAAAAGTGAGCGGTGGCTGCTGAAGCGAGTATTGCTTTTAATTCCAACTTATTCGATGGTTAACCGGGTATTAATTATTAATCGCTAAATTATAATGAGGATGAAACGAAGATAGATTCATTTTGATAAAGTTTATTTAGACGGAGGTGGTTCCTGAAGATTTAGCAGTTCACCAAAGGATCGATAAAACAAGGAAGGAGTGGCTTATTAATGAAGAAAAAAATCCTTTTGATGACATTAGCTGCGATTATGATGTTTTCCGCTGTTGGGATCACGACTGCGAAGAGTAAGTATGATGTCACCGAACCCATCAAAATAACCTGGTGGCATGCTCATGAGGACCAGTTCCATGAATACTTGAATTACATGATCAAGGAGTTCCACAAGAAAAACCCGCTAATCACCGTGGAGCCGGTCTATATTGGTTCTTACACGGAGCTCAACACCCAACTGATTGCTGCGGTCGCCTCCGGTAATGTACCGGCCCTGTGCACCGCCAACACCTCATATCCTGCAAGTTATGGCGCTGCCGGTATCTGTGAAATCTTGGATCCCTATATTAAAGCCTACAAATTCAATATTAAGGACTTCGGCAAAGGTTTGATCGCATCTACCAGTTACAATGGTAAGCAGATTTGTTTACCTTACCTAATCTCAACCCAAGTCATGTACTATAACAAGACCAAAGCCGACGCCGAAGGCATCACTATGCCAAAGACCTTTAATCAAATGGAAGCTTTCCTCAAGAAGGCCACCATTTTCAATAAGGACGGTACTACTGCTCGTTACGGCACAATCTTCGGCGGCTGGGATTATTGGTACTATGAGATGTTATACAAGAACAATGGGGTAGAAGTGATCCGTAAAGACGGCACCACTGATGTTAACAGCAAAAAGGCCATTGAGATTACAACCAAGATTAAAGAATGGATCGACAAAGGTTACGCCTTATATGCTTATGGCACCGGCGCTTCCAACAATATGCGGCAACTGTTCTGGGAAGGCCGGGCTTTCAGCGTCTTCCATACCAGCTCTCTCTATGACACCTATGTCCAAAAGACTAAAGGCTCCTTCGAAGTGGGCATGGCCTGGCTACCCGGTGGTATGAACGGCAAGAGCTTCAAAAGTGAAGTCGGCGGATCAGTTATCCTAATTCCGGCGGCTGCTTCGCAAAAGCAAAAGAATGCCGCTTGGCAGTTCATGATGTTCATGGCCAGTCCGAAAATGAACCTTTACTGGGCTGACAAGACCGGTTACTTCCCGACTCGCCAGAGCATTATGAAGACCGCCGCATACCAGGAATACTTAAAGCGCAAGCCGGCCATGAAAAACGTTGTCTCCATGAGTAAGTGGATTAACCCCCGTAACCAGCATCCCGCTTATGACGCTGTCGCCAATGAATGGAGGCATGCCCTGGCTAGGATCTTCAACGAGGGCGCGCCCGTGAAGGCCACCTTAGACGCTTTGGCTAAAAAGATTGAAGAGATTATCGAAGATTATTAATTGCTGATTCTTACCTACGATTGAAGGGGGAGAGCACTCCCCCTCTCAAAGTTTTTGAGGTGGATAACATGAGCATGCAAATGGCTAATAAAAAACAGGGGATCACTAAACCAGCTAAGATCGTAGCGACTGTCTTTTTTATCTTGGCCCTTATCTGTCTGGGGATTAGCATCTATGGCTATCTGATGGGTGATCTCAATTGGGAACCCCTTCGGTCCTTGGCTCAACAGGTGTATGAAGCCAGAAAGGAAGCAAAAGCCTTTGAGACGCCCATCACCGGTACCATCGATCTTTTTGGCGAAGGCCGGGGCCGAGTACCGATTCGACTAGTCAGTGCAGTGATGAACAACGCAATCCTCATCTTTTTATTGGGCATCGCCTTCTTGTTTAACGGGATCATGCTTCGCTGCCAATCCTGGGAACGGATGAAGGACCTGTTGATGGTAGAGCCGGCGGTCTTCCTCTTTCTGTTATTCGTTTACTTTCCTATCATTGATCTGCTCCGCATCAGTTTTACCGACATGCGAATGTTGGTTGCTGACCCCCAACCCTTTGTGGGGCTAAAGAATTACCAGTGGTTGTTCTTCAAATCGGGTTGGCCTCTTTTTCGCGAATCCTTAGGGATTACTTTCCGCTATACCTTCTGGGAGCTCTTTATCACCCTGGGAGGGGGGATCTTGTTAGCCTTACTATTCAACCGGATGACCCGCGCCTTTAATGCCATGCGGACCATCGTTTTTATGCCCAAATATATCGCCGTAGCCACCAGCGCAGTTGTATTCATCTGGATTCTCCACGGTAACTACGGTATTTTAAATTATTTACTCTCCTTAGTTGGGATTAAAGGAACGGACTGGCTAAATAATGCTGATACAGCTTTGACGGGGGTTTTATTCCTCACTGCCTGGCGGGTGGTGGGTTATGCGATGATCATTTATCTCTCGGCCATTCAGGGGATCCCTAAGGAATATTACGAAGCGGCGGCCATTGACGGGGCAGACGCGGTTCACCGGCTCCGGTATATCAC
>DATCLA010000145.1:0-11211 GCA_036564195.1 Bacillota bacterium | reverse complement strand
TGATAGCATATTTTTACAAAAAATTACTTTAAAAATTCTTTAATTTGACTTATAATTATAATGAGATTTTTACCGGAGGTATACCTGATGTTAAAAGGTTTTTTTTATCGTCGTTCCCCGGAAGGCCCTACCTCAAAAGCCGAGGTTAATATTCGTTTTGAAATCAATAGCAAGGAATCGGTCTTAGCCAAGACCACCAACCTCAGTCCGGAGGGAATGCAGTTTATACTCCCCAGAGGCAAAGTGATTTTGGTTCCCGATGAAAAAATCCTGTTAATTCTTAACCATCCCGAGCATGGTGAATTCAAAATCCAAAGCGAGGTATATTATTTCTGTAACACGCTCAACCAAAAAGGGGATCCTGTAGTTTGTTACGGAGTAATGTTTATAGAGCTTTCACCTACTACCTGGGAGATGTTGCATGATTTCTGTGGGTCCGGTTTACCCGAAATTACCTATGCTCCTTTTGTTTCCCAAACAACGGTTGGAGCAGCCCTGCAATCAACCCCGGCAAAAGTATCTTCCGCTGCGACCGGTAAGTTAAATATCCCTCCGACTTCAGTTTTTACTCAGATTCCTCCGGTAACAGTTCCCATTACGCCACTTCCGGTTCTTCCTGAAGCCACTCCGCAGCCGCAGGTTTTTTCAATTGATCCTTCGGAAGCAATTCAACCTGCCCTGGCCGAGGAAACTGGGGCGGCACCTAAAAATAGGCTCCAGGATACCGGTTTCAACTTGCCTCCGCTCAAAAGTGTCCCGGAGTTGCTTGAGAATCAACCGGTGACAACGGCAATTAATGAACAGCAACGCGGTCCGGCTAAAAAACCGGCGACTGTTACCAAAAGGACAGCTTCTGCCCAAATGGCGGCAGTTACTAAAGAAAAACCGGCAACTCCGGTGCAGAATTCGATTCAGGCGTTGGCTGCATCTTTAGCAATTCCTCCCGCACCGCAAAAAAATTTCCAGGCCCAATCCCTGAGCCAAGAGATGATTGACCGTCTGATCGAAAAATTACAGGCAGAAGCAGCCGGGGAAACAAAAAGCTCATCAGAGCCGGTACCTGACGCAACTGCCCTTGGTAATAATCCAGTCTTGGAACAACCTTTAAATACCGAGATTAAACCTGACCCCGGCAATTCAGCTTCAGCTGAAATACAGCGCAATCCGACAGCCCGGGGCGGAATTGAATATCTATTGCAGGATACGGAGACCGAAGACCAAGCCAATGCTCCTTATACCAATTTTTTAATTAACTATGACCCTTTTGCTAAAACCGATAATACCGGGCAGGATCTTACTAATGATTTTTCAACTATTGCCAATCAAGTACCGCCCGTTCAACCTCAAGCTTCCGGTTCGGAGATGAACCTCAAGGCCAAGCCGTTGTTCGGGGATACCGCCAGTCCTAAGTCGGATAATGTGACTACCATTCCGCCTCTAATGGGCGGAACCTCGCTGGCTGATATAATTATGGATATGGATGCACCGGCACTGACGCCTGGAACAGCTGAAGATCAGCCGTTCCAGCCGGGAACTGGGCAAACAGGGCTCAGCTTTAATCAGTCGTTAGGTAAAACAAAAACGAATCCCGCTCCACAGCCGGTGCTTCCTCCCGAAGAACTTAAAAGCGACAAGAACATTGGCAATCCTCAAAAGGCAATTGTTCATGCTGTTACTCCAAAAGTAAAACCGGTTTCCAAAACACCTCAGGGACGATCGGTGATTCCTCCCTTAGCACCGGGCTCTTTGGGAGTTTCAATGGATCAAAAAGCCATCGACAAACTTGTACAGTCCCTGCTGCAAGAGGAGAATCGTTCGGAAACGGCCCCGGTAACGGAAAAAGCCGAACCAGCGGCTACTACTCCCGGCCATACTGTAACTTTAGGTGGTGGCAAGAAAAACACCACATCGAACAATAATTCTTATCAGCAATCATTGACTTCATTTAATGCCCATAATACTAATGAACAACCATTAAAAAAGAAGCAACCGGAAGAGGTTAAAACATTCCCGGATAATCAGTTGCCCTATGATGCTTCAAACCGGCAACCAGGTAAATATCAGGAGCTGAAGAAGATCTTTCCCGACCCCAACAGTACCCGGGTCATGGACCAAAAATCGATTGACTTAATTGTCCAAACTCTAACTCAGCAAGGTGACCAGACCAAGTCTCGCGCCACAGTTCCGACCAGATCTGCCGCGACTGATAACCGAAAGGTGATTAAACTTAATACTCCGGGAGAGAACCGTCGCACTTTAGACCAGAAAGCCATCGACCAAGTCGTTCAAGCACTGATTCAAAACCATGCGCCGCAAAGTGTGGCCTCATCCGGTACAGTTTCAGGCGCTACTAAGCCTATTCCCAAAAACTATCCACCCTTAACGGAAAAACCGGTGACCCCGTTTCCCCGGAAGGAGCAGCGCAACACCTTTAGTTTAGCTTCACTTTCCGCCTCGCTTCAGCTGGAAAACGGCCCGGTGCTGCAATGTTCAATCGAACAAATCTACGTTGGGGGTATTATGGTAGACATTGATAAGGAATTGCCGTTAAATTCGGCTATAAGAATCAGTATTTTTGGTGAAGGGATCCGCATTACCGACCTCCAGGGAACCTGTACCAACTGTGAACCAAAGGGGCCTGGTAAAACCAGATTTTCAGCTGAAATATTCTTTAAAAATCTCAGTACTACTCATATGGAACAGTTCCGAAATTTAATCGCTAAACTATAAACCAAATTAAAGGCAGTATTGATAGCTTTACCTTTGCTATAGAATTAATACGTTTTTCATCCGGGAGTGATCCTCATGCTAACGGGTATAATTAATCAACGGATAAGTGAACGTGCTCCCTTCCATGGGGAGATCAAAATTAGTTTTGTCAACCCGGACGGTTCAACTTCGCTATCCGCAGTCGCTACAAACATCAGTACCGGAGGACTGAGGTTTTACATTCCCCAAAACCACCAGTTACTCAATATCGGTGATCAGGTTGGTTTCGTTTTCCGGTTGCCTAATTCCGGCGAAATTCCCGTCCTGGCTGAAATACGCTACAGGGAACTACCGCAAGGAACAACCGGTTCAGAAGTTTACTACGGTGTAAAGTTTCTTGATATTTCACTGGAAGCTTGGAATTCCATTCTAGCTTATTGCCATTTAAATAAGAAGAGAAACAACGGTGGCTGCTCCGTCTTGCCAAAGACGCCTAGGTCAATGACTCCCGCACCTGATTGCCGGGTAACAATTCAGCTGGCGGACTGTACCAGCCTGAGCGGGACGATTGAAGCCATCAGTTTTGGAGGCGTCCGCATTAATCTAAAACAATTATTGCCAGTTGATAGTTTGGTAACGCTTCACTTTAATCTTGGCGGTAATCCGATTCAACTTAAAGGCTATTGTGTTTGGAGCGCTCCCGATCCAACCAATTCCCAACTCTATTTGTCAGGTATCTTCTTTAACCATCTGGAACAGAAAGAATTTGACCAGCTTAAATTGTTTTTTAATTCACATTAAGTTCGATTCCGCTAAACTTTGGTAGGTTAGTTTAAGTTACCGTGTCTTTTCGTTTTCGGTAGCCACTGTAGCTTGTGAATACCGTCTTACAAGCTCACTCCGGGAAATCCATACCGCGGACGGTTCCAGTTTCCATGATCGTGCGGTTTTCTTTTTGGTTTGAAAGGAATAATAAATGGACCGCAATAGTGACTCCCAGATACCTAACCACCAACGATTCCAGCCATTTGAAAGCGGCACTACGGAAAATCCCAACCGTTTGGCCCCGGCCACCAATACCAGCGTCCCAGAGAACGCCTGCACTTCCTCACGGACTTCACCATTAAGGCAGGCAGTAGCCAAGACAGTTAGCTCCTGTTTAAGCATTTGCAGCAGTCGCCATTCCAAAGACCGCTGCGAACTCTCTTGGGCAATTTCGGTAATCCGGATATTGGAGAGATGAAATTCACCTATTAACGCACCGGGACTAATCACGGTCCCTTCCTCCAAAAATAGAGGAAGCTTGGCCTGATAGGGATGATAACACAGCAGTAATAGTCCTAACTTGGAGCCGGGAATGGGATTGGCGTTGACCTTAGTGAGATAGCGCCGGTCAATGGTTTTAACTATACCCTGCAACCCTCTTCGAAGCTTCACTTTAAATTTTTTCCTCCCGTTAGTTCCTGCAATGTAACGAATTGATAACCCTCCGACTGAAAATTCTGAATTATTTGCGGCAGGGCCTTGAGGGTATTTAGCGGGGCACCCTCTTCACCTCCGGAATCATGCAACAGGATAATTGCTCCGGATTGAACCTTCCCGAGCAACAGTGTTTGAATCTGCTCCGGAGTAGTCGTTAAAAGCCAGTCATTGGCATTAGCGGTCCATAATACCGGTTTCAAATGATTTTGCTTCACTACCAACCATTGAAAAAGGTTTAATGCGCCCCAGGGTGGCCGGAACCAGATTAACGGTTTTCCCGTTAGCGATTGTAATAAAGTAATGTTCTGCATAACTGTTGCTTTACTCTTTTGATAACCCATCAGATAGGCATGGTGATGATGATAGGTATGAGAGCCAATTTCATGACCAGCCCTGCAGATTTGCCGTACCAAGTCCGGGTGAGACTCTACTTTTCGACCTACTAAAAAAAACGAGGCTGAGATCCCAAACTGGTCCAAAATCTTCAGTACTGCTGGAGTATAGCGCGGATCCGGACCATCGTCAAAACTTAAATGGAGCAGTTTTGGCGAAGGATTGCCTTTTTTAATAATACACCTGCTGATCCTGCGACAATAAAAATCCGTGGCCGGATAGATTATAGCCCAAACACTAAACAATATCATAATCAAAAAGGTCATAGTGCCGCCTCAAACTTGTTAAATTTATATAATCCAAAACCGGCTTTATACCCTGATTTACCTACCGGTCATTACCGCTTACCAAATTCCCGGAGCATTCCCAATCTGCAGTCCGCCGTTGATACCCCCGTTGTAAAAAAAGGCCTTAGTTTGGGGTTGGATCATCTGCAGAACAAGTTTAGCGCAGTCTGCGGCAGAATTTGGTTTCCCTAACTTCAAACAGTTTTTCCGAATCCGGTTACAAAACTGTCCATCATCAACCATACGTTGAATTACCGCCCGTAACCGTCGTTCCCCTTTAACGATCAACGCCGCACGGTGTTTCTGCAAATAGGCGGCGTTAGCTTCTTCCTGCCCGGGGCTGGGTTTATAGATAATCATCGGTAACCCTTTCGCTAAGGCCTCCGAGATGGTCAGTCCCCCGGCCTTGGTTACCAAAACACTGGCAATCTCCATCACCCCGGCAATATTTTCAATATACCGGGTTATCTTGATCTCCGGATGAGCTTGATTAAGCGCTTGTAACTTTTCATACAATTCATAATTGGAACCGGTAATAATCAACGCCTCCACTGGTGTCTCGATATTAGTCATTAAATAATGGAAATTGGTAGTACCGAAGAGCCCCTCACTCCCTCCCATAAATACTACAATTTTCGTATCTGGTCTCAATCCCAGTTCCCTGCGGAGACACTCCGGATTAGTAGTCCTTTTAGCAAATTCCGGTAACACCGGAATACCTGTCACCGCAATGTGACTGGGGTCAATACCGCGCTCAACCAGTCCCGCCGCAACTTCGGATGAGCCAACTAAATATAAATCGGTATAGGGGTGAATCCATTGACTATGAACACTAATATCGGTAATGACTGTCACAATCGGCACATCCAAATCGCCGGAACTTTTCATTTTCGAAAGTACTCCGGCTGGCAAAGGAAATGTCGCAATAATTACTTTAGGTCTTAACTTGTTTACCAATACGATCAGTTCGGTATAACCCATCCGGTTCAAACTTTTCTGCCAAAACGAATCCGGAGAGATTTTACCGGTAGCTTGGTAATATAAAGCGTATCCAACCGGAAAATGCCGGATACTCTGTGTATAACCAAACTGAGTTAAACGGTTGAATAAGGGAAATAAAAGCTCACAATAGTCTACTGTGGTAATTTTAATCCCTGAAGCTTGGTTTTGCAAAGCCTGAGTGAGAGCGCGAGCTACTTGATTATGACCGCCGCCGTAACTTGCGGATAAAATAAGAATGTCACAAGCCTCTGAATACACTGTCACCCACACCTCTTTTGCTTTTTGGAAACAATATGCTAATTATAGAAATTTGACAAATTAATTCAAAAATCCTTCCCATTGATGTTGAAGCTTAAAAAGAAACACCCGTAAATAAATGATCAACTTTTATTGCCGATCCATTCCACTTTTCAATGAACTATTCAGTATTTACAGATAAGAATAGGAGGTAAAAACCCCTCCTTAATTAATATATCTAATTTATTCTAATATCATTCCTTGGTTGTTATTTACGCTGGTAATTACCAAATCGAGTTTTTCTGGCAAACGCCTGCTAAATGTAACTATGAAACTACTTCAACTGCTACTTTTCAGGTAATAGTCTGTACCATTATCAAACTGGTTTAATTATAGCGATTAAAGAATTTGCCTCACTTTCGGATTGAAAAAATTAGCACTCCAATTTGTCGGCTAAAGGCTTTTGAAGCTGAATGATCGGGGCAGTAATTTGGAATTCTATCTACAAAATCATCTCTCATAAAGGAGCATCCCTATGTTAACTTGTGAAGTATCCTTATTCCCTTTGGAAACTCTAAATTCCGACCAAATCATCAATGAATCGATTGAAGCCCTTAAACAGACTGGCATTAAACATGAAGTTGGAAACCAGAGTACCTATCTTTACAGTTCTAATCCTGAGGATATTTGGAAAGGGCTCCGGGCAGTCTATGAAGTGGCCGAAAAAAATGGCACCGAATTCTCGATGGTGATCAACCTCAGTAATAATACTTAAGCAAAAGCACCCGTCAAGCCGGGTGCTTTTGTTTGAAACGGTTAACCTTGACTTTTCCATTTTTTGATTATATCATTAATTTATTATAAACAAGTTTTATAATGTTAAATTTACTCTTTTAACGCAATATATTGATAGACCAATGGGCTAGACACTATATATTGTTTTAAAAGCAGCGAACTGTAATTAGGTTTTAGGAGGAAAAAAGGCAATGGGTATTAAAGTAGCCAAATTTGGAGGCTCATCACTGGCTAATGCTGCACAATTTATAAAAGTCAAGGCAATCATCGAAAGCGATCGGCAACGGCGATTTATCATACCTTCAGCACCGGGTAAACGTACGCCGGAGGATCATAAAATCACCGACCTACTCTACCTTTGTCATGCCCATGTGCAACAGGGAATTGGTTTTGATGATGTCTTTGGGGTAATTTCCCAACGCTATTTGGAAATTATCCGAGAGTTAAATTTAACTTTGGACTTAAACCCCTATTTGACTGAGATTAAAAACGCCATCTCCTCCGGCGCTTCAGCCGATTACTCCGCCAGCCGCGGAGAGTTTTTAAACGGCCTGATTCTTGCAGATTACCTTGGCTTTGAGTTTGTGGATCCCGCAGAGATAATCTGTTTTAATAAAGCCGGTCATTTCGATCCCGAATTAACTCAACAAAAAGTCAGTAAACGCTTGAGCCAACTGAAACAGGCCGTAATCCCCGGCTTTTACGGGGCAACTCCCGATGGCCAAATAAAAACCTTCTCCCGGGGTGGTTCCGATATCAGCGGCGCAATTGTTGCCCGCGGCGTCCGAGCGGACCTCTATGAAAACTGGACGGATGTATCTGGTTTTTTAATGGCAGACCCCCGGATTGTTGACAATCCGCAACCAATCAAAACCATTACCTATCGCGAACTGCGGGAGTTGGCATATATGGGTGCAACCGTTCTTCACGAAGAAGCGATTTTCCCGGTACACCAAGCCGGAATCCCCATCAATATCAAAAATACCAACGCTCCGGAACACCCCGGGACGCTCATTGTCAACGATGCCGCTCCGGTCACTCAAACTGGCCTGATCACCGGCATTGCCGGACGTAAAGATTTTACAGTTATTACGGTTGAGAAATCTTTAATGAACCAGGAACTAGGCTTCGTCCGTAAATTATTGTCAATTTTAGAGGCAAATCAGGTATCATTCGAACATCTGCCCTCCGGGATTGATACTATCTCCCTAGTTATCAGTGATAGTCAATTAGATCATAAACTCGAAAAAGTATTGGAAGAGATTAAACAACAATTAAAACCGGATGCAGTCGAAGTCACTCCCAATATAGCGCTGATTGCTACTGTCGGCCGTGGGATGGCCTATACCCCAGGGATTGCTGCCAAATTATTTACCGCCTTGGCAGCTGCCAATATCAACGTCCGTATGATTGACCAGGGATCCAGCGAAATCAATATCATCGTCGGAGTGGCCACTACCGACTTTGAACGGGCGGTACGGGCCATTTACTACGCATTTTTCCACTAAAACACAGGCGGAGAACAGTCCGGGTGTCAGTGCTTTATCAATCCGGATTCTCCCGGCTAAAACAGCTGACACTCCCGCTGTTCCCCGTTGGAAAGAAATTTCGATTTGACGTTAAACTAAATTCTCCGCATTCAGTGGGTCCAATTCCGGAAGAGTAAATCGCCCGTCTTTACGGATTAGTTTGTTATCAAAGTAAATCTCCCCTCCGCCGTATTCCGGACTTTGAATCAGGACTAAATCCCAATGGATTGCCGACTTGTTACCATTATCACACTCTTGGTAAGCCTGTCCCGGGGTAAAATGAATACTGCCGTTAATCTTCTCATCAAATAAAGTATCCTTCATCGGTTTGATAATATACGGATTAACTCCCAAAGAGAACTCTCCAATATAGCGGGCACCGTCATCTGTATTTAAAACTTGATTGATCCTGTCAGTGTCATTACTTATAGCTTCGACAATTTTTCCGTTTTCAAACCTGAACTGAATCTGTTCGTAAGTAAACCCCTGATAGACAGCAGGTGTATTATAAGAGATTACTCCATTGACGGAATACTTATGAGGCGCCGTAAAGATTTCGCCGTCGGGGATATTCATCTTACCGGTGCAAGGAATTGCTGGCATCCCTTTGATGGAAAAGGTCAAATCCGTATTTTGGGCCACAATCCGTACCTGGTCGGTTTGTTCCATCAGACGGCGCAATGGCTCCATTGCCCGTTCCATCTTTTGGTAATCTAAAGTACAAACATTAAAATAAAAATCTTCAAACGCTTCGGTGCTGGTATTAGCCAATTGGGCAAAGGAAGCGGTCGGATAACGCATGATACACCATTTGGTATGGTTAACCCGCTGATCAAGCACTGGTTTAATAAATTTTTTCATGTAAATCTGCTGCTTATCTCCAGGGACGTCTGCAGTCTCATTCACATTCTCGGCTGCCCGGATTCCGATATAGGCATCCATCTCTTTCATTTGCGCCAGCTCAAAATCAGACCACAAACATAACTGTCCTTCAGTAGCCCGCAACATAATTTCCCGCTCTAATTGTTTATTACGTACCTGGACAAACGGCAGCCCCCCAACGCGAAAAGCCTCCCTTACTACCGCCAAGGCCAGCGGGATTCCGGAGTCAACTACTTCCACCAGTAGTTTTTCCCCCGGTTTGAGGGCGATTGAATAATTAATGAGGCTGGTTGCCATCTTTTCAATACGTGGATCTTTCAAATTTACCACCCTTTCTAAAAATATTTTACTTCTTATAGCCTTTACCTAATTTAGAAGTTCTATTGAAATTCTTGAGCTGAAAGGTAAATCAGCCACGGCAAACTGTTTCAGGCTCAATTTGGTTATTATCTCCGGCAATTGATAGATCTCTCTGCTCCACCAGCGGCATTGCTTTATTGACGGTTCTGTGGTCAGCCAGACAGTTTCCATACCAACTGTTTGAGCGGCCTGTACATTTACTAAAGCATCATCGATAAACAGACATTTTTCCGGGTTTACCTTTAAATCACCCAATACTTGCTGATAACTTGCTAAATTAGGTTTACCGATATAATTACAAAACCGGATATCATAGATCTTTTCAAAAAATTCCGCCACTCCCAACACCTTTAAAACTTCTCCGATATATTCGACAGGACTATTACTAAAAATTATCTTGCGGCAATTGATCTTGCTTAACATCACTTGGAGACGGGGATCAGGTCTGATAAAATCCTTAATATTAATACTATAAACGTTTTCAATATATTCCTGCGGATCAGTTTGGTGTTGTCGGATCATCCCACCTAACGTAGTTCCGTATTTTCTCCAATATTCGACACGTAATTCAGTTACTTTCTCCAAGGGCAGGTTTAACTTTTTTTTCATAAAATTATCGATTCTTTTATCGATATACTTCAACATTCCGGTCTTTTTCGCATAAAGTGTATTATCCAGATCAAAGATAAAATATTGAAGGTTCATAATTCTTACCTCAATTTCATTCAAGTGTTAAAACCGCAGATTTTTCCAACTCCAAAAGTGCTTTTTTAAAGGCAATCCCTTGACTGTAGCCGCCTAGGGTCTGATTACTACGAATTACCCGGTGACAGGGAATAATAATTGGAATCGGATTGCTGCCATTGGCATTTCCAACCGCCCGGGCAGCCCGGGGATAACCGATAAAATCAGCCAAACGGCTGTAACTCCAGGTTTCTCCATACGGTATCTGTTGTAAACCCTTCCAAACTAATTTTTGAAATGCCGTTCCCTGGTAATCAAGGGGAAGAGAAAAGGCCTGTAGTTTCTTTGCAAAATAATAGCGTAATTGAACAACCGCGTCAAATGGATCAGTTTTAACAACCGGACAATATTCCCCTAAAAAATTATTTCCGGGTAAAAATAGGGCGGTTACACCACTTTCGTGCCAACGAATGTAGCCTTCCCCCCAAGGAGTAGAAAACTTAGTCAAATACATATTTTCACCCGCTTTACAATACAATTTACAGATGAACAATTTTTTCAAGCCAATGCTTTTTTTAATAATAAATGTATTGAAATATATTGACAAATTTGATTCCAAATATTACCATATATGTATGGCGCCTAACAATTACACATCATTTGGCTAACATTTTTGCAAACTGCTTAACTCATTAAAAAACTTAAAAATAGGTAAATAATAGGAACATTCTGTGATGAATCCCATTTTACAGATTATTTTAGGAATATAACAGAAATAAAAGAATGCCTACAAATAAATAAATGTTTATAAATATTATCAACACTTAACATAGGAGGGAATACCAATGGCA
>DATCLA010000144.1:0-2540 GCA_036564195.1 Bacillota bacterium | reverse complement strand
CTCTTACCTCTGACTGGCGTAGACCGTCATTTTTTATTAATTTTTGACTCCTAATTTAAATTGACAAAAAAATAACCGGCTATACCGGGTTAACTTTATAATAACATTTATACTTCGACTGACAGGTTTTAACTCCATTACGTAAGAACGGAGCAACATTGAGGATCATAAAATCAAAGCGTAAAAAGGTGTTAAAATCGTTAATCTTTTTAACTTCGACCAACGCCACCCGCCGAAAGGTATTTTTCTTGAGATGGATAATTTCTCCCCAAATCCCTTCTCCAATTTGTTGGGTTTGGATGTCGTTTAGCACTTCCGGATCAATCTCACTGTACTGAAACGCTAAAAACGAAAAATAACCACTACCCAGGCTGCTGATACTATCAACCGCCCACTCGTTTTTAACGACCATTTGAAGGACTTTAGGGTTAGCAAAGCCAGCCATGTTTATCCCCCTTAACCGCTCTAACCAAAAGTACGACTTTAATCTATTACCAATGTATCATATGCGTTGGGTGATTTTTTGGGCACAATCCAACCCGGTCCCATTATTATAAAAGACGCTTCGAATTTGTTCGGAGCGTCTTTAGTTTCAAAATTGAGGGTCTGTCGCCATCTTTGGCGGCAGTCCGTCATGTGGTCGGCGCTTTCGTAGCCGTACCTTTCCTTTAACTTAAAGACTGATGGCAGTGGCGGCAGTAACCGTCGGCACTTTGGTCAGTCGCTCCAGGGTTTCCGGAGAAACGGCGGAGTCAACGGCCAAAACCATGACGGCCTTACCTCCCGGAACCTTTCGCCCGACCTGCATGGCGGCAATGTTAACCTTGTCGGCACCAACTATTGAACCGACTTGGCCGATAATTCCGGGTTGGTCGGTATGGTCAATTACCAACAGATTCCCGGCAGGGACCACCTCAACCCGGTAGCCTTCCATCTCAACGATCCGGGCATCTTTTTCAATCACGGTACCGGTCAGGGTATGAGACCCGCTTTCAGTGGTCACCGCAACTTTGATCAAACTGGAATATCCGGTAACATCCTCGGATTTAACTTCATTCAATTTCAGGCCCCGTTCTTTGGCGAGTACCAACGCGTTAACGGAGTTAACCTCCTCCCCCAAGCTGACCTGAAGTAAACCCTTGGTAAATAACAATGAAAGATAGGAGGTATCAAACTTGGCCAACTCACCTAGATAACTGACTTCCAGCTTGTTAATGCGGCCTACCGCAATCTGGGCAATAAATTTGCCCAAGGATTCAGCCAGTTCGAAGAAGGGTTGAATTGCAGCCTTAACTTCCGGGCGCAACGGTGGAAGATTAACCGCATTTTTAAACGGTTCTCCCTTTAAAACCTTAATCACTTCCAATGCCACATCAATGGCTACATTCTCCTGGGCCTCCCGAGTGGAAGCACCCAAGTGTGGGGTTACCACCACCTGCGGCAATTCAATCAATTCCCGGTTGGTAGGAGGCTCATTCTCATAGACATCTAGCGCCGCAGCGGCAACCTGTCCACTTTTAATTGCCTCAACCAACGCTGTTTCATCATAAATCCCACCCCGGGCACAGTTCACCAGCCGGACTCCTTTTTTCATTCGGGCAAACTCCGCCGCGCCAAACAGTCCTTTGGTTTCAGCGGTTAAGGGCGTATGTACCGTAATAAAGTCTGATTGGGTGATAATCGTCTCCAAATCAACCAGGTTAACTCCTAAAGACTCCGCCCGTTCCCGGGTTAAAAAAGGATCGTAACCGTTAATAGTCATTCCCATAGCATGCATCCGTTTGGCAACTTCCGTCCCAATCCGGCCCATACCGACAATCCCCAAGGTCTTGCCGTTAAGTTCCGTCCCGACGAAACGTTTCCGGTCCCAGGCCCCGGATTTTAAACTGGCATGGGCTTGCGGGATATGGCGGGCCACTGCCATAATCATTGCCACAGTTAATTCCGCAGTGGAAATAGTATTGCCATCGGGAGCATTAAGCACGATAATTCCTTTTTTGGTGGCGGCGGCAACATCAACATTATCAACCCCGACACCGGCCCGACCGATTACCTTTAAATTGTCGGCTGCTTCAATTATATCGGCAGTGACCTTGGTCTGGCTGCGGACAATCAAGGCATCGTAATTTTTAATCTTCTCCAACAGCTCTTCCCGGGTATGATCGGTTTTTACCTCCACTTCCAATCCGGCCTGCTTAAACAGTTCAATACCGGCAGCGGTAATCGGATCGCTTACTAAAACTCGTCCCATTATGATACACCTCTCCTTTAAAATATTAATTGATTAATGGTATAATACAAAATAAATAAGCTAAATAGATAAGGCCTTTCATCCGGTTAGGGACGAAAGGCCGTGGTACCACCCTATTTTTCAGGTAAAACCCGAAATCTCAATCAGCTGTAACGGACTGTTCCGACGAGACTTACTTAAAATCATCTGTTCTTTCTCGCAGCTCCAAGGGGGATTCACCCGCACCGGTACCGGCTCGCACCAGCCGCCGACTCTCTGCAAACATAGTTTTGGGTTACTCTTCCTTTTC
>DATCLA010000143.1:0-4395 GCA_036564195.1 Bacillota bacterium | reverse complement strand
CCTCTGATCTATACATTACTGCAGGATCGGACTTATCAGGTCGTCTTTGATGTAGGCGGCGACCCGGTGGGTGCTCGGGCACTGGGACGGTTTAATCCTTATTTTAAAAATGAGACTTATGATTTTTGGGTCGTGGTCAATCCGTACCGTCCCGATACCCGTACTCCTGATGAAGCGGCGGCTTTAATCGCCGGTCTGGAAACTGCCAGTCGGCTTAAGGCAACCGGTTTGGTGTCTAATATTAACTTAGGCCGGGAAACAACTCCGGAACTGTGGCGGGAACGGTTACCTTTTATTACTGAATTGGCGGTTATATCAGGTCTGCCGCTAGTCTACCACATGATGGAATCTAATCTTTACCAAAACAATCGGGAGTTATCGGCCCAAGGGGAATTCTTCCCGGTTAAACTGCGGCTGCTTCCTCCCTGGTTGCAACAGCCGTTGTAATTTAAGCAATTGCATAATTCCCGATTTAAACTTTGGCTTACCAACATCAATTCTTAAAAACACATAACTTTCTTGCTTAGAATGTTGAAATGAAACGCCAAGAACGTTATAATAAGACATATTTATTTTATGTTTTAAGTCATTCTTTTAGGGTAATGTGATTGTAGTTGCAGTAATAGTTGAGCAGAACTTTGATGCAATTAAAGTGCATCATCTTTTTTAAATGAAATCTTCGGCAATCTGATTCGTCACCGGAAGGTGTAACGAATTGGCTTAAGTCGTGGCGAGGAGGCGTGTTTATGGCGAAGGTCATCTTTAACGAGGAACGATGTAAAGGTTGCGAGCTTTGTGTCAGCGTCTGCCCAAAAAAGATTATCAGGATGGCTGACCGTTTTAATTCAAAGGGTTATCGCCCTGCTGAAGTAGTGGAACAGGATCACTGCATTGGGTGCGCTTTTTGTGCCCGGATGTGCCCGGATGTTGTAATTGAAGTTTATAAATAAGGAGGCTTAATGATGGCAGAACGTGTAATGATGAAAGGGAACGAAGCCATCGCCGAAGGAGCGATCCGAGCCGGTTGCCGGTATTTTTTCGGTTATCCGATCACTCCTCAAAATGAGGTTCCCGAATATATGGCCCGCCGCATGCCTGAAGTCGGAGGTACTTTTATTCAGGCAGAAAGTGAAGTTAGTGCCATTAATATGGTCTATGGCGCCGCTGGCGCCGGAGCCCGGGCAATGACCTCTTCTTCGAGCCCGGGAGTTAGTTTAAAACAGGAAGGAATCTCCTATATTGCCGGGGCGGAGTTGCCCTGCGTAATTGTTAATATGTCTCGCAGCGGGCCTGGTTTAGGCGGGTTAACTCCTTCTCAGGCCGATTATTTCCAGGCGACCAAAGGTGGCGGCCATGGTGACTATCACTTAATCGTCTTTGCTCCCGCCACGGTCCAAGAAATACTGGACCTAATGTACGAGGCGTTTGTAACTGCCGATAAATACCGCAATCCCGCCATGATCCTGGCCGACGGTTTATTGGGGCAGATGATGGAACCGGTGGTCTTAAAGGAATATACCGACCTGCAAATTCCGGAAAAGCCTTGGGCTACTACAGGAATGGCCTCAGGTAAGCCACAACGACTGATTAACAGCCTGGGTTTGATGCCGGAGGAAATGGAGAATAAAAACAAACAACTGCAGGAGAAATATAAACGGATTGAAGCTAATGAAGTCAGATATGCTGAGGATGGGACTGCCGGAGCGGATTTAATCGTAGTCGCCTATGGTTCGACTGCCCGGATCGTCAAATCAGCGATCAATAAAGCTCGAAGCCAGGGGAAGAAAGTTGGTTTATTCCGGCCGATTACCTTGTGGCCGTTTCCTTACAAACCCCTTCATGAGCTGGCTCAAGCCGGTAAAAAGTTTTTAGCCGTAGAGATGAGCGCCGGGCAGATGATTGAAGATGTGCGGTTGGCTGTTGCCGGACTGGCGAAAGTTAATTTTTATGGCCGGTTGAACGGTGCCATTCCTACCATCAACGAAGCTTATGACGCAATCATCAAATGTCTGTCCGAACAGGAGGTGTCATAATGGAGAAAGTATTTGGCAGGCCACTAGCGCTGCAGGACCGGATCAACCATTATTGTCCCGGCTGTAACCACGGTATTATTCACCGGCTGGTTGCCGAAGCCATCGATGAGTTAAATATTCGCGAAAAGACCATCGGGGTTGCCCCGGTGGGCTGTGCCGTATTGGCATATAACTATTTTAATTGTGACTTTCAGGAAGCCGCCCACGGCCGGGCTCCGGCGGTGGCAACCGGGATTAAACGGGTCTTGCCGGACCGGGTAGTCTTTACCTATCAGGGCGATGGCGACTTAGCTTCGATCGGGATGGCGGAAATCGTTCATGCCGCCAACCGGGGTGAAAAGATCACCGTAATCTTTGTTAACAATGCTATTTACGGAATGACCGGCGGCCAGATGGCTCCGACAACTCTGGTGGGGCAAAAAACCACCACTTCGCCGTATGGCCGGGATGCTCAAACCACTGGCTATCCCATTAAAATGGTGGAATTGCTTGATACACTGACCAGTCCGGCATTTTTAGCGAGGGTTAGCGTTCATGATCCCAAAAACGTCATCAATGCTAAAAAAGCTATTACCAAAGCCTTTGAAATGCAGGTTAAGGGCGTAGGGTTTTCACTGGTGGAGGTCTTGTCCACCTGCCCGACCAACTGGGGGATGACACCGGTTGAAGCGTTAAAATGGCTGGAAACGAAGATGATCCCGGTATTTCCATTGGGAGTTGTCCGTTCCCCCGAAAAAGGAGGTAAGGAGTGATGTTTGAAGGAATTTTTGCCGGTTTCGGCGGTCAGGGTGTAATGTTAATGGGCCAATTGGTTGCATACTCCGGAATGTACGAAGGCAAGAACGTCAGCTGGGTCCCGTCTTACGGGCCGGAGATGCGTGGCGGCACTGCCAACTGCTCGGTAGTGGTATCCGAGGAGGAGGTTGGTTCGCCGGTTTTCACCGAGCCGAATGTGCTGGTAACAATGAACCGACCGTCGCTGGAAAAGTTTGAGGCTTCACTCCAACCGGGGGGGCTGCTCTTTTATAACTCATCCTTGATCCATATTAAACCGCAACGGACTGATATCACCGCCATCGCCATCCCTGCCAATGACCTTGCGACTGAACTTGGCAATTCCAAGGTAGCCAATATGGTGGTCCTGGGGGCAGTTATCAAAAAAACCGGTGTTATCAATGTTGAGACAGCAATGCGGGTGTTGACGGAGAAAGTTTTAACCGGTAAAAAGGAAAAATTAATCCCGATTAACCGGGCAGCCTTGAATAGAGGAATGGAACTGGCCGGGTAAGTAATCTGAGTGATTATTCAGATAAGATCAACCCACGAGATTAGCCGTGATTTCTAAAGAATCCGGCTATTTTCAATTAGGCTTTGGAAAAGAAAACGCTTCATCGGAAACCGGTTTTACCAGACGGAGCTGAAGGATAAAATTTATTAGAGTAACAAGGAAAATGGTAAATAATAACGAAATTATTATAAGCTGATTACTTTACTAAATTAAGTAAAATTTAAAAGTATAAAACCAGCGTAAATATACAAATATAAAGGAGGTCTAACTTATGAGTTCTGAATCACTGGTGCTTTCCCGTGCCGAAGTGCAGCAGCGGGCGTTTATCGCTCAAGTCTATGCCTGGATGGCGTTTGCCTTGGTAATCACCGGGATGGTGGCCTGGTATGTAGCG
Source organism: Bacillota bacterium (assembly GCA_036564195.1). GTDB lineage: Bacteria > Bacillota > UBA4882 > UBA8346 > UBA8346 > DATCLA01. The sequence continues at coordinate 680 of DATCLA010000143.1, read as the reverse complement.
AATTCGCCTCATTTGATTTTAACAGTAGCATCTAATAAGACGTTGTTTTTTGGAATGCTGATCGGAGAATTGGTACTGGTTGTAATTTTAGTGGGAGCAGTGGAAAAGCTGTCGGCATTCCTGGCGACCTTGGTCTTTTTTGTCTACTCCATGCTAAACGGATTTACCCTGTCCATCCTGTTTCTAGCCTATACTATGGAGTCGATTACTTCGACCTTTTTAGTCACCGCCGGAACTTTTGGCGCGATGAGTGTTTATGGTTTTGTTACCAAACGGGACTTAACTAGTGTTGGTAATTTGTGCGGGATGGCTTTAATCGGCCTATTAATTGCCTCCCTGGTTAATCTGTTCTTCTCTAACAATATGGTCTATTGGATTTCCACCTATGCGGGAATCCTGATTTTTGTTGGTTTAACCGCCTATGATACCCAAAAAATCAAACAAATCCAGGCGAACAATTTTAGCGGTGAAGGCGAGGAGCGGAAAGTGTCGCTATTAGGCGCTTTAACCCTCTATCTGGATTTTATCAACCTGTTTATCTATTTATTAAGGTTGTTGGGACGCAGAAAATAAATGCTAACTGTAGCTTGGAGAATGAAGTTTACAAAAACCGGCAGGTCTTTTAAGGCAGGCCGGTTTTTTTAATCGGGCCGGGTCAGCCGAACCGGTGCTCCCAGCCC
>DATCLA010000142.1:0-11104 GCA_036564195.1 Bacillota bacterium | reverse complement strand
GTATACTAATGGTCTAATTTTTGTTTTAGTTTGACCAACTTAAAAAGTAAAAAGGAAGGCGTATTAAGATGAAGATTGGATTGCCACTTAAAAGTATCAAGTCACAAATAACATTGTCAGTCGTGATGATCATTGCTCTGGTTTGTATCGGTCTGGCCCTTATTGCAAATTATATTATCGCTTCAGGGGTTAGGAAGGATACGAATAATTCGATGCAGGTAATAGTCAGACAAAGTGTAAATGTTTTTAATAGTAGAATAAATGAACATTATAGTGTATTGAACGGATTGGCCAGAGTCAAGTTGTTTCAAGATTTTTGGGGAAACCAAGCCGAAATAATGGCTCTTTTAGGTCGAGTGGCGTCTGATAAAGGTTATTACGATATGACCGTTGCCGATACCAGCGGTAGAGGTTTCAATAATAAAGTAAAAGACGTCCAACTGCCTATGCGCGACTATTTGATCAAAGCTATTCACGGTGAAAACGCTATATCTGATCCGATGATCAGCAAAGCTGCCGGTACTGTGGGTAAGTTGATAGTCGTTCAAGCGGTGCCAATTAAAAATAGTCAAAATAAGGTTATTGGGATTTTAGGTTTATCACGCGATGGCAATACCTTAAGTAAACTCGTTGCCGATATTAACTTTGGCAAAAACGGCAAGGCGTTTATCGTCAATCATGATGGAACTTATGTGGCCCATTATGATCTGCATAAGGTAATTAATGGTGAAAATGTTATTAAAGCCGCAAAAAAAGATTCCAATCTTCAGTCAATAGCTGCCTTGGTCCGAAAGATGACCGATGGTAAGGAAGGACTTGGAGAATATAAATATCATGGCGCTGTTAACTATGTAGCCTATCACCCTGTGCCCGGGACGAATTGGTCCTTGGGATTAACCGCCCCAAAAAGTGAAGTCTTTGCAACATTGCACCGGATGCAGAGGATAATCGCTTTAATCTCCTTTATCTTCTTATCCGTCGGCGGAATAAGTAGTTTTCAGGTAGCACTCCAAATCAGTGCTCCGATCCAAGCTATGGTTAATTTAGTCAAGATGGTGGCAACAGGTGATTTAACCAAAACACTTAAAATTGAAAAAGACCGGGGATTTTTTAAAGGAACTCAAGAATTTGGCCAATTGGTTGATGGTTTTAATTACGCAATTGACAATTTACGCAATTTGATAAGCAATATTAATGCACAAGCCAAAATATTAGCTACCGCAAGCGAAAAGTTGAAAGATACCTCAAAGGAGGCAGGTAAATCAGCAACAGAAGTTGCCAACTCTATCGAATATATGGCTAAAGCCTCTACGGAACAAACTGTCCAAATTAACCAAACAGTCGAAAATATTACTGGTTTAGGAGATTTAGTAAAAAAAGTGTCGAATGATTCACAAAAAATTGCAGATTTCTCTAAGAATGTGGCAGCTTCGGCGCAAGAAGGCCAAAAAGTATCCATCAAAGTGCTTTCAGATATAGAAACCCTTTATAATAATACTAAAGAAGTAAGTTCCATTATTGAAGGGATAAACCAATCTTCCGAAAGAATTAAAGAAACATCTGCATTGATTAAAGGTATTGCTGAACAAACTACTTTACTAGCTCTCAACACGGCGATTGAAGCGGCGCGCGCCGGAGAACAGGGTAAAGGATTTAGTGTGATTGCAAATGAAACAAGAAAGTTAGCTGAACAATCAAAACAATCCTCGTCAGAAATAAACAAGGTAATTGTAGAAATGATTAATCGCAACATTAATGCTGCAGAAACGATTCAAAAAGCAGTAACTCAATTTGAAACAAGTAAAAATTTAATTGTTCAAGATGTTTCTACATTTGAAAATATCTTTACACAACTCAATGACACATTTACCAAAATTCAAGAGGTAGCGGTATCAGCCCAAAAAATGGCGGAACATAATGACCGAGTCATTAGTGCTGCCTCTTCAATGGCTGCTATTAACGAAGAAAATATGGCGACTGCCGAAGAGATCTCAGCTTCAGCACAATTGCAGAGCTCAAGTGCAAAAGAAGTGGCCGCGCTTGCCAGTAATTTATCAGAAATTGTTGAAACCATGAAAATTTCGGTGAACAAGTTTAAAGTATGATTTTTATAAATTAATTTTTGCGCATTGTAGTGTCCCCAGACGGTCTCCCAAGCAGATAGACTTATAATATAATATTATATAATATTAATGAAGTAAGTGAAGGACTGTCCAGAAGTATAGTCCTTGTTTTTTTATGAGGATAGGGTAACGAAGGGACAATCGCAGTGGGTTTATGAAACACTCCCTTCAACCCAAATACCACGGTTATTCCAGATGAGAAGAATATTTTGAAGTACAACCATGTGAATTCCCTATTAGGGCTTTGTATACTCGATTTTAAAATACTCATTATTCATAACAGTATCTTTGTTAAAGTCTGTAGATAAATTGATCAAATACTTTTTAATCGTATTATCCACATCAACCTGTTTATTCAATTTAAATTGCGCCGCACAGTTTCTTCCTTTCTCTTTAGCGCAGTATAACGCATAATCGCTGAGATTGATCATTTGTTCCAGGTTTAAAAGTTCGGGATTATTGGTATCCAAAGGCATCTTTACATATCCCAAAGAACAAGTTCTGTATATGGTTGAAGCAACGGATAGTTGCAGAGGCGTTTCTCTGACTGTCTCCACGACTTTTCGGGCAAATCGTTTCAAGTATTCCGGTTTCGTATTATAAAGAATGATTAAGAATTCTTCACCGCCCCAACGCACTAAAAAGTCATTGGCCCGAATCATATCCTTCAGTACTTTTGATATCGATTTCAGCACATTATCTCCAGCCAAATGACCATAGGTATCATTGACCTCTTTGAAATGGTCAATATCGATTAAATACACTCCAATAACATTCTTCATGGTTGCTTGTTTCCCTTTATCGTCACTCCTCAGTAAATTGACTTTGTGTTTAATAAAGTTTCTGGTCTTATCGGATAGAAATTCGAAAGTATACCTTCGATTGTACAAGTTTGTCAAAGGGTCAAGGAAGGACAACTCTTTAAGTTTTTCATTGGCTTTATTTAACTGAGCTGTTCTCTCCCTTACTTTTTCCTCCATATTCTCATATAATCGGGCATTTTCGATTGAAATGGACGCTTGGGAAGCCAAGATTTTAAGAATCTCCAGTCTTTCCGAGGTAAATACGTTGTCGGAAAGATTGTTCTCTAAATAAACCACGCCCTTGAGTCGATTTTGATAGATGACGGGTAGGCAGAGCACTGATTTAATTTGGTTTTTCAATATATAGGGGTTCATTTGATAATTGACGTCGGAAAGGGCGTTCTGAATAAGGACGCTTTCATAAGTACGGGCCACGTATTGGACAATTTCCGGACAAAGCTCTTTGCCTTCCGTAAATGGGAGCGACTGCATAACTTGTACTTTTTCAGAGGCTACATTATAAGTCGCTTCGATATATAACCTGTTATCGGCTTCGTTTTTCAACAAAAGACAACCCCGCTGCGCGCCGGCGTTCTCAATCATGGTCCGGATCAATATCGTTAAAAGCTTTTCGATCTTGATCTCACTGGAGATAGCTTGAGCCGATTTTAGAATGCACATCATATCGATGGAACTATACGTTATTGAGTGAATTCCCCTTGAACCAATCCGTAACTCTTCTTGCGTTATCAAGTATTGCGAATAGTTTTGTTCCAAGAGCGCGACTTTGCGGTAGGCTCCCCAGTGTTTATATAAATAATAAGCTTCCCTGATAAATGCTTTGGCAATGGTTTCATTTCCCCGATTCATCCAGAACTTTCCACACAACTCGTTGCAAAGCGCTCGAAATTGAATGAAATCGTTGGCACCGATTGAATCTATGGCCTTTTTGAACTGATCAACCACGGTCTCCAGGGGTTCATGCGCAATGATGGCCATTTCTGCCGAGAGCAAATAATATTTATGTGCAAAATTGGGTGGGCAGTTATCGGCCCAAAGTTTCAACTTCTGCTGGATGTTGGAGAGTCTTTCCTTGATTTGGCCCCGTTCTTCAGAGGTCGCTTGGTTCTATTGGTTGACGAGGATCAGTCCTTGAAACAAATAATGATCGGGAATAGGAAAATCCGACAACCCCGCAAAAATAATCTTCTCATACATGGCATTCCATTTCTGGGCGGCTTCCATATCGTCATTAATAATATTAATATACGTATTGTAATGATAGAATCTACCCAATAATGCCAAATTGTGGGTCTTTTCAAACGAGGCTATCATTTCCCGGTCTTTGGCTGAAAAATCTACCGGATCACCTTGGCCCGGAACAGTCTGGAATTTCTGAATCGCATAAGCAACAATCTCGGCCAAAAGCAAAGGGGAAGCATTTTGGGCATTTTTAAGAAATGCGATGGCATTTTCGATTTCTGTCTTACATTCGGTCAGATTTTTGCCGACCCACATCAATAAGTGGACTTTATGGGCAATAGCGTATGTCGCGTAAAAAAGATCGCCGGTTTGCAATCCCGTCCGGTAGGACAGGTCGTAATAGTTAAGGCTTTCCTGGTAATGAGCCCGCCAATGAGAGATAAATGTAAAGGTAAAGTAGACCGGCGGTTTTTGCGATTCCACTTTAAATTTATTGATCAGGGCAAAGGTTGTTTGCCCAAGTTTATACCCAGTTTGATAATCACCGAGCATTGTTATTTGAATCACCCCGTAATCCCCGAAACATTTGCATGACAATGGTGATATTCCAAAGGTAATGCTCAGATCGCACATCAATAGTGACGCCAGGATGTAAAGCGGGGGATATGTTTGAATCGCCGGCGGCACCACCTGGAAAAGTAGTTGCATCGCCATCATTTTTTCAGGATCGTTCATTTCGGGAAGGTTAACGATTTCCTCAATCGGTGTTCGGGATAAATGCTGTTGCATCTTCCTGATACTTTCCTGGATTCTTTGTTCGATCTCCTCCGGATTTTCCGGTAGGAAAATATCGAAGAGATGGAGCGCCTTCCGTATTTCGGCGATGGTTTCAAACAGTTTGCCCTGAAACTCAAGGATTAAGACCTTCAGGTTAGTGACTGCGCCTTTTTCAAGATTCCCCACCACTTTTCCATTCAAACGGTCGCATAGAGCGCTCGCCTTGGTGCTGTCGCCGGATAACAAGGCGGCGGTTGCATGTTCCAAATATAATTTAAATATTTCGTTGTGGGGCCATTCGTCCTCCGGCACCAAGTATTCCGCAGTTTCATAATAATTTGCGGCTGCCCCAAACGCCGTTGCTTTAATTGCCTTATTCCCGGCCATAACATTTAAATTCGCAAGTTCAATTCGCTCGGTCTTCTCCCGGATCAAATCTTTACCAATATTCAAATGATGAACCAAATCAAAGATCAAATCCACCCGTTTTGTTCTCCGGAATGCTTTTAAATATTCACGCCCGATTTTTAAATGAATTGCCGACTTCCTGCTTTGGGGAATTAACGAATAGACCGCTTGGCGGATGCGATCGTGGGCAAAACAAAAACGTATGTCCAAGTCCGGGGAGATCGTTCTTTCCTTGTGAGAATTGATATACATGTAATTGTTGTTTAACGGCAGAATGAAGTCTTTTTCGATGGCAATCCACAAATCCTTACCAAGTGCGGCAATGGATTTATTACTGATTAATGAAAGGGCTCTTAAATCAAATTGATTCCCGATACAGGCCGCCAGTTTGAGAAGGTCTTTGGTCCTGGCTGGTAGCAATTCGAGGTTTTTCACCAACAGGTCCACGACATTGTCGCTGATTTCAACGGCTTCGACTTTAGTCAAATCGTATTCCCATTGCCCCTTTTCCGCCAGAAACGTGAAGGTTCCATGTTGATACAACGAATTCAACAGTCGGGTGATAAAAAACGGATTTCCCTTAGTCTTTTGCAAAATATGTTTTGACAAAGACCGGGTGGCATCCGGGCGGCAATGGAAGGTGTCCGCTATTAAATGATTGATGGCGGAAAATTTCAAAGGCTTCAGGACTAATTGACGGAATGGCGAAATTGGACCTTCTTGCCTGTTCTTCAGTTCCTCGAGCATTTGCAGCAGCGGATGCCCAGCTTTCACTTCATTGTCTCTGTATGCTCCGATAAAAAGAACGTATTGCAGATGACCTGTTACCAATAGTGATTTGAGCAAATCAAGGGTCGAAGAATCACTCCATTGCAGATCGTCGAGGAAAATGACCAGGGGGTGTTCCGGCCCGGCAAAAACTTGGATGAACTCCCGAAAAGTCAACAGAAACCGGTTGTGGGCCTCTAAAGGATTAAGCTCGATTACCGGAGGTTGGAGACCGATAATCTGCTCCAACTCGGGGAGGATATCGACAATAACGTGACTGTTGGAACCTATGGCATCCATCAGGCGCCGTTTCCACTCATCCAAATTATCTTGAGATTCTGTAAGTAACTGTCGGATTAATTCCTGAAACGCTTGGGTAAATGCGGAATAAGGTATATTCCGTTCCAACTGGTTGAATTTCCCGGAGATGAAAAATCCTTTTTTACCGGTTACGGGTTTGCGAATCTCATGGACGATCGAGGATTTTCCGATCCCGGAATAACCGCTGATCAGTAAAAATTCTGAATGGCCCTCTGCTGCCCTTTCAAAACCTTCGATTAATATTTCAACTTCTCTTTCCCGGCCGTACAATTTATGCGGAATTTCAAATCGATCGACAATATCGTTTTGCCCCGGAATAAACCTGCCGGTTTTCTTCTTTGACTCGGGTCTGAGGAGGCAATACTCCAAATCTTTTTTCAATCCCAGCGCCGACTGATACCTTTCTTCCGCCGTTTTGGAGATTAGTTTTAATATAATGTCGGATAGGATGTCGGGAATTTCCGGATTAATTTCCTGTGGAGGAATCGGGGTTTTAGCGATATGGCCATAAACGATATCCAATTCATCGTTCCCTTGGAAAGGCAAATGTCCGGTCATTAACTCATATAAAGTGACCCCCAGGGAATATAAATCGGTCCGGTAATCGATCGGCCGATTGATTCGCCCGGTTTGTTCGGGGGACATGTAATCTAATGTTCCTTCCAAAATGTTTAAATTGATGCATTGGGTGGCTTCCCGGGTTAATTCGGTGGAAATGCCGAAATCAATAATTTTAACTTGATTCGTTTGAGGATTCCAGATAAAGTTGGTCGGATTAACATCCTTATGAATGATGTTTTGCTGATGTACTTGAAGCAGCGAACGAGTCATTTGAATCGCAAGGACTAATTTTTCCGCCAGATTGAGATTGATGTGATGCAACACACGGTCGATGGATTCTCCGCCAATGTCTTCCATGACAATGGCGAGGCTGTTGTGGTGTTTTTCAAGTGCATAAACCTTGATGATTCCGTCACCGCTTAGCTTGTCCGCGATTTCATATTCCCGAATGAATGCGGCAATCTCCTTGTCTGTCGGGTACTCTTTATTCAACAATTTCACCACGACAGGGCACTTGTCCGAATTTCGGGTTCCTCGATAGATGGTCGAGTTGGAGTTCCTAAAAATTTCTTCTTTGATTTCATAACCTCTTAAATTGATCATTATTGACCCTTCTCGTGGAAGAATGATTAAATTGCTGTTGATTCGTTTCATTCAAGGGAAAATATTAATTAATGGCGGTCTTGGAACAGTGAACAACAACGATTGATTAAATGATTTTCTTCATAATGTATTTCCAATTATAAATATTATCGGTATTTTTATTAATATCTTTATACTTAATGGAGTTTACCAGCAGTTATCAGTCACGGATCTCCGGTCCGTTATTCGATCTTTGCGACTTTCATTACATGATCAACGGATAATATGCAGGAGAGAGGAATCGGACAATTCTTTCGTTTAAAGAGCGCTGCCCCTTTTGTTTTTTGGACATTACCCACAAACAGTAGTAGATAAGGTTGTTTCGATTCATTCAAAATAGAAACCCCCGTTCCAATGATTTCAGTTTTGTAAACTTGGATTTATCGAAAGGTGTTAACATAAATGTTTAACATGATTTACTCCTGTTGTTAAATTATTCAAAATAGAGTATATAGATATTATATTAAAGGATTTCTTGGAGGTAAACTTTTATTCCGGTTAAGAGCAAAAGTTGTTGAAAAAAGCGAACATCTTAAAGGAGTAATCTATTTCCAATTCCAAATTAACAAAAGAGGTTTAAGTTCATTGCTAATTGCCGAAATGGTCTTAGCTGTAATTACAAATTGCTTCTTTTTTAATGGCAATGGTACCTTTAGTCTGGGGGGTGGTTTGCCGCATACGGCATTTTTACTACCAGCAGGAATAAGTTAATGCTGGATCAGGTAGACCGATAACTGGTGGAATAATAAACCTCGGATATTTCTATATAGTCTACAGTGTTTTGGTATTATCCATTTAAATCCACTAATGGCATATATTGGAATCATATGGTATACTATATTTGTACTTCATCATTTACTTATTTGATTATGTAATTTGGAAAGGGGTGTAATTATGAAAAGGAAAAATTTAAAACGGTTTACATTCTTAGCAGTATCTTTATTATTGGGGATTTTATTGATGAACGGTTTAACGCATCCAAATCAAATCAGCGCCGCCACTGACTTTTCGGTCGACTATACCCAGAATGACTGGGGTTCCGGTGCCACTGTCAATGTAACTATCACCAATCACAGCTCGTCTCCAATCAACGGTTGGACCTTGGAGTGGAGTTTCTCCGGAAACCAAAAAATTACCAATATGTGGAACGCCCGCTATACTCAAAACGGTGCTTCCGTAACAGCAACCAATGAATCTTATAACTCCATCATTCCGGCAAATGGGGGGAGAGTAAATTTTGGTTTTAATCTTTCTTATAGCGGTTCCAATTTTAAACCCAATAGTTTTACCTTAAATGGGAGCAGTGGTTCAGCCACACCGTCGCCGACTGCAACCTTTACTGCAACCATAACACCGACTGAAATCATACCGAGTCCGACTCCGACTCCAACTTCAACCTCGGGACCAGTGGTCTCATCGGACCTTCCGGTGCCTCCGGGTAACAATAACGTGCCCCGACCGTCGGGAACCGCCGGTGGCTTGAAGGTGCTTAACTGGGCTGGCTTTAAAGGCGCGGTTTCCTATACGTTTGATGATGCTAATTCATCTCAGATTAATAATTATACAGCTTTGAACAATTTAGGGGTACCGTTTACCTTTTATCTCTGGACTAATAAAAGCGAAGCTTCGAATAACATCTGGGCTCAGGCGCTGCGGGACGGCCACGAGCTCGGTAATCATACCCATAGCCATCAGCAGAATGGCACCGGCAGTGATATTGACATTGCAACCAGTTTCATCCAGCAGCGCTTTGGAGTTAAGCCTTTGACCATGGCCGCGCCTTACGGTGATCAGAGTTATGTGAGTTTGGCCCAGTCCCGGTTCATGCTTAACCGGGGAGTGGGAGGTGGATCGATTGCACCGAACGGCAATGCAGATCCATTTAACCTGCCTTGCTATATTCCGCCGACGGGTGCTCAGGCAAGCAATATGAATAGTGTAGTCAGTTCCGCCCGAAATGCCGGAAACTGGCAGATATTTTGTATCCATGGCTTTACTGGGGGTAATGACGGTGCCTACCAACCTTTCGAGCTTTCCCAATTTATTAGTCACGTGAATACGGTTAAAAGTTTCGGGGACATGTGGATCGATACTGCCCTTAACATCGGCGCTTATTGGAGAGCTCAAAAGTTGTTTGCCTCACTTACTCCAACCAAATCCGGCAATGATATTATCTATCGTTGGAATTTACCGCCAAATTTCCCTAGCGGCAAATTCCTACGAGTCATAGTTAACGGCGGTACTCTCAAACAAAATAACCAGATTCTGAATTGGGACAGCCATGGATATTATGAAATCGCTTTAGATGCAGGATCACTAACTATCTCGCCATGAGCAACCGAACGGATATAAAATTAAAGCGTTACACTATTATCAAATTCTAACCGGTAGCAGAGGCCTTCATTAAGGCCTCTGTAGTATTCTTTCCATATCTGCATTATAACTAAAATGTTCCTCAGAATTATGATCAAAGTAAGTCAGGAAGGCAGTTAAATAGCCTGCCGGGCAAGTTGCTTAGATTAATTAAGGAAAAATTAAAGACCCTGCCGGGTAGCAGAGTCTTAAATATTGGTAATTTAATTTAGTAGGCCTTCCGTGCTTGAAAACACGCGCGGCAGTATACCGGTTTGTCACCGCTAGGTTGAAATGGGACAGTGGCGGTGTTGCCGCAAGCCTGGCAGGTGGCTTCATACATTTGACGGCCGGAATTACGATAACCTCCATTACTGCTGCGGTTTCGGCCGTAGCCGGACTGTTCTTTGCGAGCAGCGCGGCATGCAGGGCAACGTCCCGGTTCATTAGTAAAGCCTTTGGAAGCGAAGAACTCCTGTTCGCTGGCTGTAAAAGTGAACTCACGGTCACAGTCTTTACAGACTTTAGTTTTGTCTTGATACATTATAAAACCTCCGTTTTAAGCCCGGCGGGCTGTTATTTTACCTTACCTTCGGGCTACCAAGGAGGCAAATTATTTTAACTTGCAGTTCCCAATATCCTTAGTTAGGTATTTATCTTATCATATCATGTTTACAGAAAATTACAAGGGCAATCGTAAAAAATTTTGTTGAATAATTTAATCAAAAAATTTGCTATAATTACCACTAGTCAAACGGAAAAAATTATTGTAATATAAACAGGTAGTTAACAGCTAATAATTTGGGTCATTAGCTCAGTCGGCAGAGCACCTGACTTTTAATCAGGGTGTCCGGCGTTCGAATCGCCGATGACCCACCAATATCGCATCGGTCCCATCGTCTAGAGGCCTAGGACACCGCCCTTTCACGGCGGCGACACGGGTTCGAATCCCGTTGGGACTACCAAATCAGAATTAAGGCTCGGAGAGGAAAATCGCGAGCTTTTTTTATTTAGAATTTCAATTTTTTAAACATAAAATATAAGAAATTAAAGAAATGTTCAGATCACAAACTAAGTTAGTATCTTTAAAAGCCAGTGCAAATAGTTAAAAAATCTTAAAATACTTTAATTTACAAAAAGGGATAT
>DATCLA010000141.1:0-36538 GCA_036564195.1 Bacillota bacterium | reverse complement strand
AAAAGTCCTGTTTGCCAAATATGCCGGGACAGAGGTTAAGCTGGACGGGGAAGAATATATGGTTTTGAAAGAAAATGATATTCTAGCAGTTCTTCCTGAATAATTAAAGTTTTGATAGTTTAAATAGGAGGTTGAGCTGATATGGCGGGAAAACAGATTCTATTTGGAGAAGAAGCGCGTCATGCGCTGGAACGCGGCGTCAATACTCTGGCTGATGCCGTGAAAATCACCTTAGGCCCCAAAGGACGTAACGTTGTCCTTGATAAAAAATACGGTTCACCGACAATTACCAACGACGGTGTAACCATTGCTAAAGAAATTGAATTGAAAGACCCCTTTGAAAATATGGGCGCCCAGTTGGCTAAGGAAGTCGCCACCAAAACCAATGATATTGCCGGTGACGGGACCACTACCGCAACTTTACTGGCCCAGGCAATGGTTAGGGAAGGCCTGAAAAACGTGGCGGCCGGTGCCAATCCGATGATCTTGAAAAAAGGGATTGAAAAAGCAGTTAATGTAGTGGTTGACGAAATTAAGAAGGTCAGCAAACCTGTAGATAAAAAGGAATCCATCTCGCAAGTTGCGGCAATCTCCGCTGGCGATGATGAAATAGGCAAACTGATTGCCGAGGCCATGGAAAAAGTGGGTAAAGACGGAGTAATCACCGTTGAAGAATCCAAAACCATGGGGACTAATCTGGAAGTTGTCGAAGGAATGCAGTTTGACCGCGGTTATGTCTCTCCTTACATGGTCACCGACTCCGAACGGATGGAAGCGGTACTCGATGACCCCTATATTTTAATTACCGATAAGAAGATCACCCTGATTAAAGACCTCCTCCCCATCTTGGAGAAGGTAATGCAAATGGGTAAGCCGCTCCTGTTAATTGCCGAAGATATTGAAGGCGAAGCTCTGGCTACCCTGGTAGTCAATAAGTTGCGCGGTACCTTAAACGTAGTGGCGGTGAAAGCCCCCGGTTTCGGTGACCGTCGCAAAGCAATGCTGGGTGATATCGCTACCCTCACCGGTGGCCAGGTAATCTCCGAAGAAGTTGGCGCCACTTTGGAAAACACCACCATTCAGATGTTAGGTCAAGCCCGTCAGGTTAAAGTCACCAAAGAAGAGACCACCATTGTGGATGGCAAAGGTAATAACCAAGAAATTAAAAACAGGATTCACCAGATTAAAGTTCAGATCGAAGATACCACTTCTGATTATGATCGGGAGAAACTCCAAGAACGGTTAGCAAAATTGTCGGGCGGTGTCGCTGTAATCCAAGTTGGTGCCGCTACTGAAACCGAGATGAAGGAGAAGAAACTCCGGATCGAAGATGCCCTTTCGGCTACCCGGGCCGCAGTTGAAGAAGGAGTCGTCCCCGGCGGCGGTGTCGCACTGCTACAAGCTGCCCCGGCCCTCGACAAAATCAAAGCTGAGGGTGATGTCGCTACCGGTATTGCCATTGTCCGGAAAGCTTTAGCCGAACCGTTAAAACAGATTGCCAACAACTCCGGTGTTGAAGGATCGGTTATCGTTGAAAAAGTCAGCGCCATGTCAGCCGGCCGGGGTTATAACGCCCTTACCGGTGAATATGTGGATATGGTTCAAGCGGGAATCATTGACCCGGCCAAGGTAACCCGCAGCGCGTTGCAAAACGCCGCCAGTATCGCCGCGATGTTGTTAACCACCGAAAGCCTGGTGGCTGAGATTCCCGAACCGAAGCCCCCGGTAACCCCTCCGGCTCCTGGCGGAATGGATTACTAAACCTGTAATAAGAAACAATAAGAGCTGTCTCCAATGAGGCAGCTCTTTTGCTAAATAAAACATCAACTTACAATAACTCCTGGAGGAACTTTTTAATCTCTAAGGCAGGCGGCGGACAACCGGGTAAGGAGTGGTCCAGCTTCCGGGTACAAGAACCTACTCCCGGTCCGGCGCCGGCTACGCTGCGAAACCCCTGACCGATCTTGATCTTGCTCCCTTGCAGCTCAGCTAAACTCCCCTCCTCATCCAGCCGCTGCAGGGCATGGATCAGACTCCCGTAACAAGCGGAACAAGCCTGACGCGCTTCGATATACCTGGCCAAACTCTGGACACGGCTGGATAACCGGGGAATGACACTGCTTTTGGCCTCCGGGTTCAACTCAAAGATCGCTGCTGCGGCCAAGTCGGTTGTGCCGACTCCTAATTGCCCGGCTATGGTGATATAGGGAACCTCCGCCGCCTCCAGGCCGATCAGCGCAGCAGCGTAAGTATCGATTAATACCGGATCGACCCCGGCAATAATCCTACCCATCGGTACCGGGTTACCCCCTTCTTCAAAGGTCAGATCCCCGCAAATGGCGTCCACAATTGTCAAGTGGACCGGCAGGACGGCTGCCAGATGCGCTATGGGCTTATGAAGACCCAGCGTATGAAAACGGCGCTTTTCACTATCGGGAATACAACCTTTCAAATTCTTCAAGGCACAGGTTAGTTTCGTCTGGCAATGCGCTTTTAACACCGGTAAATTAATTAGATAGTCAACGTCCAGCGGTTGAGCACAAACCTTCAATGTCATAGCACTGCTTTGCTTAACCACCGTCCGGTCGGTCTTTAAATCAACCAGCGGTACCTTGTATTTTTGCGCCACTTCCGTATAGCCGCAAGTTTGAAAAGCTCGGCGGGTCTGAGCGCCTACCCAGGAACCCTCCATGATCCACAGGTTTTGATAGCCCCGGGCCTGAAAATAACTGATGATGGCGGCAACAATCTCCGGGTGAGTAGTAGCGCCGGATGCCGCCGGTTTATCCAGCACCAAATTGGGTTTGAGGCCGATTTTGGCGCCGGGCTTAAGCTGTTGTTCTGGTTTGATCCGTTCCAGCAAAGCAGTGACCATTTCCGGAATCCGTTCTCCGTAAGCCACCATGATCTGGTTTGGTTTCATTTAACGCCCTCCTTTAATCCGTGATTGGCAGTAAACCATAGTAATTGCCGAAAATCGCATCTCGCTTCCCTTGAGGTTTAGTTGTCTATTTCCAAAACTCTGGTTCCTCATAACCCAAGCGCCACAACGCCACACCGGCTAAATTATATTTAGCTGCCAGCGCCAACTTTTCCTGGGCACCCCGGGGTCCTTCCCACCAGATCGTATAGGTATTGCCTTTTTCCTGGTACTGAAGATAGTCGTTTCCGGTTTCAGGATCATAACTGTCGGTAATCCCTTTTTGAATAGCTTGCTTCCGGCAATACCAAGCCGGTAAGGCAGTAGCGCGCTTCTTCCCACTTTGCCAACGGTATCCGTAACCCCCGACTCCCAGCCATAACTTTGAATACTCTGTTTGGGTAAGCGCATAATCCAAGTTAGCTTTAACCCAGTCCCGTGCGGCGATTGGACCCGGTAAATCAGACGGCCGGTGCTGGTCGTATGTCATCACAATGATCCCATCACAGACCTTACCCAAACTACGGTAATCATAAGCCTTACGAGTGGGCTCGTCCCAGTCCACGTAGGGAAAGACCGCCACCAACAATTTTTTACCGGCCAGGTTTGATTTTAACTCTTTAGCCAACAAGGTTAGGTTAGCTTTTAAACCTGGATTAATATATTCAAAATCCAAGCAAACCCCCTGGGCCCTAACCTTCTTTACGTAGCCGCTAATTGTACTTACCGCATTCCGACGCCGCGCCGCATCGGCAAGAATGGCGGAACTGTTTTGACCCGAACCGGCGGTTACCAGGACTAAAAAGTTAAGTTTAGTTTGGCTGAAAAACCGGGCTGCCTCGGTGTTAGTCTTCTCCCAACCCACCCGGCCATCGGCTTTCAGGCCCAACCAGACCGGGCAGACCAGGTCCACCTTGGTTCTGACTTCCTTAAGCCGCGCCAGCGAGCCGCTGTAAATTCCGCCCCAACCTTCTTCATAAAAAGCTAAGATTTTGGGTTTATGCATAATCTGCGGTGGCTCCGGTTTTTTAATCTCTCTTCCAGTAAGTTCCCTGCACCCCAACATTAAGCTTAGGGCCAATCCGGTGATCAGGACCAATGATTTTTTAGAGTTCATAGTATGTTTCACCTTTTCCAGCTACACCCAGCACTGAAGGGTAAAATCCTAAAGCGTTATGTCAGCCGGCGAACCGGAAGTATGGTTAGCATTTTTTAATGAGTTATTAAACGATAACTACCAAACACAAGAGATGCGGCCGGACCTTAATATTACATTAAAAGCCTGCTAAATTTGCTTATGAAACCGCCTTAATAAGTTAATCATTCCTTACCCTATGCAACAAATTTTCAAATTCGGCTATGATGTAATTGTTGAGGATTCGACCGGTAATTTTCGCGTTTAATTCCAACTCAAACCCCCTGCACATAACTATGGTCAATCGCAATTACAGGATTGTAACTGGCATTAATCATATGAATCCGGTCGGTAATCAATCGAATCAACTCCTCATCACTCCATTGAAAGTCAAATGGTACCACTACGTCAAAGATCAGATTAGAGTGGGTTAGACCCCAGACTACCCGGAAATCATGCATACTGAGGCGGGGATCAATCCGGCTGATGATCGCTGCCACTTGGGCTTTCAGTTCATTGGTCCGGGGGTCATCGACGACTACCGGGTCTAAATGAATTACCATATGAATATTATGTTCTTTTAAAAAGTTCTGTTCAATATTATCGATAAGATCATGACTGACCATAATATCCTGTGCGGCGGAGACTTCGCAATGTACCGAAGCAAAGCATTGGCCGGCGCCATAGTTATGCACCGTCAGGTCATGCAGCCCGATAATCTGGTCATAACTTAGGATCTTTTGATAGATCATATCCACTAGTTCCTTACTTGGGGCTGTGCCCAACAAGGGATCGATCGTGTCCAGCACCAACCTGATTCCTGTATAGATGATAAATAAAGCCACCGCAGCGCCCATATAACCATCAAGATTATAGCCAATCCAGCGGGTTACGATGACAGAAAGTAGTACAGCAGCGGTCGCCAGTACATCGTTACGACTGTCCGTCGCCGTTGCCGTCAGGGTGGTGGAATCAATAATTTTACCGATTCGGTGGTAGAAACGGCTTTGCCACAGTTTAATCAGGATTGAGACCAACAACACCAAAATCGCAACCATACTGAACCGGGCCGGTTGCGGACGGATAATCTTCTGGACCGAGCTTTGAATCAGCTGCAACCCTAAGAACATGATTAGAAAAGAGACCGTTAACCCAGCGATATACTCCATCCGAGCATGGCCGTAAGGATGACCGGCATCCGCCGGTTTACCATAAATTTTAAAGCCCAGCAAGGTTATTAAAGAAGCGGCCGAATCGGAAAGATTGTTTACCGCGTCGGCAACAATAGCAATGCTGTTAAAAGTGATTCCTGCCATAATTTTGATGCTGAAAAGCACTAAATTGGAGGCAATCCCGACCATTCCGGCAAACTTGCCATAGCGTCCCCGTACTTGAAAATCAGTGGTGTTTTGATAATCTTTCACCAGCCATTTAATTAATATGTTTGTCAAGGTTAACCTCCCCAACCACCTATTAAGTTAAAGAGCCTGGATCGTAGGTGCTTTTTGTTACATTATCACACTTAGCCGGGATGGTCAAGACTGAATGAGAATAATTTAAATTCAAGTCCGTCACAATTTCGGGGCTTTGAATTATTAATATCAACCGTAACGGTTAAAACCTTAAATCCCGTTCTCCCTGACGGATCCGGTTGAGATATGCGATTGCTTCCGCCCGGCGTTTTTCATCGGGGACATTTTGAATTTCCCTGTCAATCATCTGGGCTCCCATTGCTTTTAGTTCGTCATCTGCGTAGTCTTTTAAGTACTCCTCAAAGGTCAGCAGGGCGTTGGGAAGACAGAAGTTACCGATCTGGCCTGATTTGGCCAGGGGCATAAACCGGTCTCCGGTCCTCCCTTTACGGTAACAGGCCGTACAATAGCTCGGCACATAACCGTCTTTAACCAGCCATTTGATTATATCCAGCGGTTTTCTGTGGTCGGACAGATTGAATTGGGGCTTTTCCGCAACTCCGTTAGCAGCGACGGTTTCTCTTTTGGCATAACCGCCGACTCCGACAGAAGAACCTGCGCTCATCTGCGAAATGCCGATTTCCAAGAGCTCTTTACGAAAAGCTGGGGTCTCCCTGGTTGAAAGAACCATCCCTGTGTAGGGCACTGCCAAACGAATGATCGCTACTACCTTCTTAAAATCCCTATCGTTGACCAGGTACGGAAAAGCGCTGTAGTCAACCCCTGCGGCTGGCAACAATCTGGGAAAGGAGATCGTATGCGGGCCTATTCCACAGACTGCCTCCAAATGTTCCACATGCATCAGCAAAGCTACTGTTTCGTAATGGTAATCGTATAAACCGTAAAGCGGTCCGATCCCGACATCATCGATTCCTCCGCCCAGCATTGCCCGGTCCATGGCTTCGGTATGCCACTCGTAATTACGTTTCGGTCCACTGTGCATCTCCAAGTAAGTAGGTTTGTGATAGGTCTCCTGAAACAGGGTATACGTACCGATCCCGGCTGCTTTCAACTTTTGATAATTTTCGACAGTAGTCGCGGCAATATCCACATTCACTCTCCGAATGGCGCCGTTCTTAAATTTTTCATTATAAATAGTCTTAATGCATTCCAGGATATAGTCAATCGGGCACCGCTCGTCATCTTCCCCGGCCTCCAGCAACAAGCGTTTATGGCCCATTGCTTCCAGAGCCCGGACTTCAGCTCGCACTTCTTCCTGGGTCAACTGATGTCGGCCGATTTGGTTTCCGCAACGGTAGCCGCAGTATTTACAGTTATTAACGCAATAGTTCGACAAATATAACGGTGCAAACAGCACGATCCGCTTACCGTAGATCTTTTCCTTAATCTCTCGGGCGATTTTATACATTGATTCCAAAATTGCATCATCGTCAACTTCCAGCAAAACCGCAACTTCCCGGTGGGTCAAGCCTTGACACGCCTTGGCCTTGGCTAAGATCCGCTCGATTTCCGCCTTCTCCTTAACCAGTTTTTTGGCAGCAGCAAGTGAAGCCAAAACCTCTCCGTCATCAATAAACTCATTTGCATCCATTGATCTTACATTATACATCTTTTATACCTCCTTATTATACATGCGCATTGTCTGCCAACATCAGTCGGGCCGCAGGGAACGGTTGAAGAGCCCTGGTGAGAATACCATGCACATAAGCGATTAGCACGCCGTAATTGGTAATGCAAACGCCCTGTTGACGTGCTTGTTCCACCCGGTACTGCATTTCACGACGGTTCAGCATACAGCCGCCGCAATGAACAACCACCGCATATTGGCGCAGCTCCTCCGGGTACCAGGCGCCGGATGCCCATTCAAATTGGATCCCCTCACCCGCAATCTGCCGGATCCAGCGTGGTAACTTTACTTTACCGATGTCATCCTCTTGCCGGTGATGGGTACACCCTTCCACAATCAGGACTTTTTCCCCTGGAACCAGCTGTTTAATCCTGGTGATCCCCCGGATCATCTCCGTAAGATCTGCTTTCTGCCGCGCAAATAGAATGGAAAATGAGGTTAAAGGAATATTATCGGGCGTAACAGCGGCAACCTTCTGAAAAACCTGGGAATCGGTGATCACAATTGCCGGTGGGACAGCCAAGCGTTTCAGCGCTAACCGGAGTTCCGATTCTTTGGTTACTAAAACGAGGGCATTATGGTCAATTAGATCACGAATCGTCTGTTGCTGGGGAAGAATCAGCCGCCCTTTGGGTGCAGCTTTGTCAATCGGGGTTACCAGTATTGCAAGATCCCCCGGCTGAACCAACCCTTCCACCAACCCCGGCTCTGCTTCCCGGTCATGGGCAGCGGCAATAATCACTTTTTTTAAGTCCTCAATACCAAATCCGGTTACTGTGCTCACGCAGGCCAGGGGAATTTTGATTAGCCGTCTCAAGCCTTCAAGCTCGGTCTCGGTTACTTCCCGTTGGTCGCATTTATTTAATACGCCGACACAAGGGAGCTTGCGCTGGGTTAATTGGTCAATAAAATTCTGCTCAAACTCGGTAAAACCCCTTTTTGCATCCGCTACCACGATGGCAAGGTCACATTTACGCAAGACTTCATAGGTTTTGGCAACCCGCAACCTGCCCAGCTCACCCCTATCGTCTAATCCCGCAGTATCAATAAATACTACCGGCCCGAGGGGCAACAACTCCATTGCTTTGTAAACCGGATCGGTTGTGGTCCCGGCCACTTCCGAGGTAACCGCAATCGGTTGCCCGGTCAAGGCATTGATCAAAGAGGACTTCCCGACATTACTCCGGCCGAACAAGCCAATGGTAAATCGGTTAGCCCTGGGGGTTTCGTTCAGGTTTCCCATCAATCCTACACCTTCTTTCTTAATTTATAGCACTGCCCGGATGGAGCTTTAACCCGATCGGTGTTGAAGATCAATATAATCGCCACGAGAAAAATCGGGAATAAATCCGGCAGCGGTGATCCGGCGCACCAGACAACCCAGGCATTCCGCTGCTTCCTCACCGGTACAGATCTTATTGTCGTATAAAGAATAATCTTTTCTGTGTTCTACCGGGGAAAGATTAGGCATCACCACATTAGCTCCGGCCTTTAAGCCCAGTTCGCGTCCTTGAGGGTCAACTGTGCCCAGTGCGGTGGTAGCAGGCAACAGTACCTTAGGTAGCATAATCCGGATTAGTGATAACATGGTCAAAGTCCGTTTCGAAGTTGGTGTGGGGAAACCGGCAAACCTCGTCTCCCGGTGCGGGACAAACGGGCCAATCCCCACCATCTGCGGGTTAAGCTCCCGCAAAAACAGCAAATCCTCAGCTAAAGTGTTAAAGGTCTGAAAGGGTGATTCCACCATAAAACCGGCCCCTACTTGATAACCGAGGGCTTTCAGATTATAAAGGCATTGTTTCCGGTTTTTCAGGCTAAGCTCGGCCGGGTGTAATTTTCTGTAATGGACTTCGTCTGCGGTCTCATGCCGCAGCAAATACCGATCGGCGCCGGCAGCAAAGAGCTGTTGATACGATTCATAACTTCGCTCCCCGCAGGACAACGTCACCGCGCAATCCGGAAAACGCCGCTTAATTTCGGCAACAATCGCACCCAAGCGTTCATCAGTATAGAAGCGGTCTTCCCCGCTTTGCAGCACAAAAGTACGAAACCCGAGCTCATAGCCGTTCTGACAACAGGCCAGAATCTCTGCTTCCGAAAGACGGTAGCGGCGCGCCTGCAAATTGCTGCAGCGTAGGCCACAGTAGTAGCAGTCATTCTTACAGTAGCTTGAAAATTCAATCAAGCCTCGAAAGTAGACCTTTTTCCCATAGTAATATTGCCGCAGCTGGTCCGCACAAGCGGTTAACGCAGCCTGTTCTTCATTTGAGGCTACCTCACAGAAAAACCGGATGGTCGCAGCGAGCTCTTTTTTACCGGCAGTATTCAAAAACCGGGAAAACCCCCAGGTATCTTTCAAATTTATGGTCACGATTTTACCCTCACAAACGGATTATTCATTTCTGCAGTTTAGGTTCACTCAATGTTTTTGTAATCATCGACTTCACTGTGGCGCCGTGGATCCGGCCCAGTTTACCGGTGAGCGCGCTGATCGCATCATTACTGCCATCGACAATCAACGTAATTACCGAAACACCGCGTTCCCGGTAAGGAATGCCCATCCTGCCGACGACTAGGTTAGCGTATTCATGTAGGATCGCGTTGACCCGCTCCGCACATTCCAGGTCTTCAATGACAATCCCGACAATACCGATTCTTTTATCCATCACTTGCACCCCCTCAAAATAAAAACTCCCTTTGCCGCAGATAAATGCGGAAAGGGAGCATCCTAGCTATTAACACTAATCAGCCGATTGCGCGTCTTCCCGCTCGGAAAACCTTGCGGTCAGTTATACTTCACGATTAGCCCTGGATTCGCAGCATGCACCATGCGACAAATCCATTGCACTTTTCTTATTTCGATTATCATTTTAGCATATATAAGTCAATTTGTCAAAAATATGTCTTTCTCACCAGAAAACTGCTAGGGCAAGATCACCTTCCCCAGGATCACCGGATGCCCGGCGCCGGTGGCTGCAGGGACGTTGGCCGGAATCCCATGCAAGGTTTCATTGGCCAAAATAGCAAAGAGAATTGCTTCCTTGGCGTCACTGGAAATGCCGTAGTCCTCATGCCGTCGTACCGGCAGCGGCGCCAACCGCTGTTGCAACATCTTCAGAAGGGTGGGGTTATAAGCGCCGCCTCCGCCAATAATTACTTCATCCGGGCGATAATAGGGATTAATAAACCGCTCATAACTCCGGGCAATGGACTCAACTGTGAAAGCGGTAACCGTTGCCACCAGGTCCACTGCAGCGAGCTTCCGACGCTGTGCGGCCTCGTAAACGCTCATGGCAAACGCTGCCCCGAACTCCTCCCGTCCGGTCGTTTTGGGCGGGTTTTTCACCAAATAGGGATGGGCCAGTAATTCTTCTAATAAACCGGGACAGACCTCTCCCGCTCCGGCCAGTTGGCCGTCACGGTCATAGGTCAACCGGCCGCCGGTCACCACCTTGACCACCTCATCAATGACCATATTGCCGGGCCCGGTATCAAAAGCCTTAATTTCCGCAAAGGGGACCGGCCCGCCTACTAAGGTCACATTACCGATACCGCCGATATTCTGGATTAACCGGATCTGTTGGTCCCGTCCGAACAGCAGATAATCGGCATAGGCGGTCAACGGCGCTCCCTGACCTCCGGCGGCCACATCCCGCACCCGGAAGTCGGCTACAGTCAAGATCCCGGTCCGTTCGGCAATGACCGCCGGTTCACCGATTTGCAATGTAGCCCGGACCGCTCTTCCGACCACCCTTTGCGGTTCCGGAAGATGATAGACGGTCTGACCGTGTGAACCGATTAAATCAATCTGTTCCGGTTTGAAGCCGGCCTTCTCAATCACCTGCAGCGCAGCTTCAGCAAATAATTCTCCGAGATAAAAATTGAGCAGGCAGAGCCGGTCCACCGTACCGGTTTCCGGGCTGAACAGGGTACTGATTTTTTCCCGGGTAGCCGGTTCAAAACCAAAGTTTTCAAAGGCCACTAACTTCACCCGGGTCCCCGGACCAGCGCCGTTCAATTCCACTAAAGCAGCATCGATTCCGTCATATGAGGTACCGGAGTTAAGGCCCACCACCAAGTGGGGCTGTTTCAACCGGTAAACTTCCGTAAATGCGGGCATCTAATCTCCCCTTTACTGAACACTATAATTTAAAAGTCCGCCATCCCATAACCGCGGTGGTAGAGGCCGGGAATACTCACCGGCAGCTTGCCTTGAGGCCGGATTTCACCACGTAACAATTGCGCCACCGCCCGCAGGGTGACCTCGCTCCAGCCGTAAGCAGCCACATAAGTATCAATCTCCGGAAAAGCCAGCAAATCATAGGGGGTATTCAGTGCCACTACCACCAGGGAATGACGGTCAGCCGCCAATTTCCGGATTAACTCCGCCTGTCCCGGGTTTTCCCTGGCATTCTGAGTAGCAGCGATGATTAGTGTCGGCTGCTCCGCTGCCAGTTCCGCCTGGAGACTCTGCTGCGTCGGGGGACTGGGATCGGCCGGCAGAATTTGTTGCGCCACCTGTTGATAATATGGAGCGAGCGCCCCGGCCAGGTCATTAACAAGCCCCTCCTGAGTCCCTTCTGCACCGGTCAATCGCTTTTGAAAGGCCAAAATTATGATCTTAGCTTCCGGAGTCAATTGTAAAGGCAACAATTTACTGCGGTTACGCACCAGGGTTACGGAACGCACAGCGATTTCCTGGGCCAGCTTGATATGTTCCCCCCAGTCGACTGCCTGTAAGGCAGCAGCCGGTTGCCGTCTGGAGTTTGCCAGGGCCAGCTTGTAAGTTAAGATCCGGCCTACGGCCGCGTCGAGTAAATCCAAGGGAAGCGCGCCCCGTTCCGCCAGCGCCAGCAGGGCCTCATGGGCGGCTTGCTGTTTCGCAAAAGTATGGCTGATCAATAATTGATCCGCTCCCGCCAGTACTGCCTGGGCCACGGCCTCCTCAAGCTCATAATTGGCGGCAATGGCTTTCATCTCCAGGCAATCGGTGATAATCAGGCCCTGAAAACCCATTTTCCGGCGGAGAAGCCCCGTCAGCACTGCGGCTGACAACGTCGCCGGCAAACCGGCCGCCTCGAGGGCAGGAAATACAACATGGGCAGTCATGATACAGCTGATCCCATGATCGATTGCCGCTTGAAACGGCTTCAGTTCCACTGCTTCCAAGCGGTCCGGTGAATGGGGAATTACCGGCAAGTTAAGATGGGAGTCCACCGTAGTATCACCATGGCCGGGAAAATGCTTGCCGACAGCCAATACCCCTCCGTCCTGCATTCCTTGGAGAGCCGCCACTCCCAGACGGGCTACAGTTTCCGGGTCTTCACCGAAAGAACGGACTCCAATAACAGGATTAGCGGGATTAAGATTTACATCCAAAACCGGGGCCAGATTCATATTAATGCCTAAAGCCGCCAGTTCGGTCGCAACCGCTTGTCCGGATAAATAAGCCAAATCTTCCCGGCCGGTTGCGCCTAATGCCATATTGCCGGGGAAAACTGTAACCCCCCGGCTTAACCGAATCACCGCCCCGCCTTCCTGATCAACGGCGATGAACAGCGGCAGGCCCGGCCCGCACTGTCCGGCAGCAGCCTGAAGGGTACCGGTTAACGCTGCTACCTGTGGGGGTTCAGCCAGATTATTAGCAAACAGGATGATTCCGCCCGCTTTTCCGGCGCTCAAAAAGCCGACCAGCTCCCGGGGGGCCTGGTAACCGGTAAAACCCACCATCAGTAACTGTCCGACCTTTTCGGACAGAGTCATTTTTGCTAACATACCGGAAATCAGCGACGTTACTTTATTGGGCAGCACCACATCACCCTCCTCGGTTTAATTAACCTTTGACCGCTCCGGAAACCATTCCCTGAGCCAGGTATTTCCGGGACAGCATAAAAAAGAGTAACGACGGTATGGTAAACAATACCGAAGCGGCCATTAACTGATTCCATTCCACCGTGAACTGGCCGAAAAAGGCGGTTAAACCTACCGGCATTGTATTTAACTCATCCACGTTAATAAAAGTCATCGCAAAGACAAATTCATTCCAAGCGCCGATAAAAGCGTAGATTCCCGTAGCCGTAAGCCCCGGTAGCGTTAATGGCAGGATTACTCTAAAAAATGCCGTCCCTCCGGAACAACCGTCAATCAAAGCCGCTTCCTCCAATTCCCGGGGGATCCCGTCAAAGAATCCTTTTAAAATCCAGATACATAAGGGCAAGGTGAAGGTGGTATAACTGATAATCAGTGAAAAATGGGTATTTAACAATTGGAGATCGCGCATCAACATAAACATTGGAATGATCAGTACCACCGAGGGAAACATCTGGACGACAAGAATAAACACGGATATCGAACGACGCCCCGGAAACCGAAACCGGGAAAGAGCGTAAGCTCCCAGCGCCGCCAGGCTAATGCTGAGTACAGTGACGATTAAGGCGATATAAAGGCTGTTCACAAAGTAGCGGGAGAGCAGTGTCCCCCGAAAAGCCTGGGCATAATTATCCAAGGTAATCCGGGGCGGAATCAACCGGGGCGTGATGGTGAAGGTATCCTGCGGTAACTTCAAAGAGGTTGAAAGCATCCAGATAAAAGGGAAGGCCGCAATAGTAGCCACAATAAACGCAGCTAAATAAATTATACAATATAATCCGCGGGTTTTCGGCCCTAGCTTCAGTTTAGCCATTGACTTCCTCCTCTTCACCTTGAAGAAACAGCTTCAGATAAAAAACAGTAACTACCAGTACCAATCCCAGCATAATCACAGCCGCAGCCGCCGCCCGGTCCATCCTCAGACGGGCAAAAGCCGTTATCCAGGTGTAAATCCCTAAAATAGCCGTACTGCCGGCTGGTCCTCCTTCGGTCAGAACCCACATTTGGTCAAAAATTTTAAAATCCCAAATCGTTGAGATAATCGTTAAGATACCGATCAGCTTCCAAAGCATTGGCAAAGTAATAAAGCGAAGTTGCTGGCAGAACCCGGCTCCGTCAATGGTAGCGGCTTCATAGACCGTAACCGGAATTCCTTGCAATCCAGCCAATAAACTAACGGCAATAAACGGGAAACTCTGCCAAACGATCACTACGGTTACTGCCACCAACGCCGGTATGGTATTACTGAGCCAGGCAAAGCCGGCAAAATTTTTCAAACCTAAAACGCTCAGGCAAAAATTGAGAATCCCATACTGATCGTCATAGATCCAGCGCCACAAGATTGAAGAAGCCACCCGAGGCATCACCCAGGGTATTAAAATGGCAATCCCCACCAGTTTATTGCCAGGAAAGTCCTGATGTAGCAGTAAAGCCACAGCCAGACCCAGCAGCATGGTGAAGAAAACACAGGCCGCTGTAAAAAAGAGGGTAATTAACAATGAGTACCAAAATTCCGGATCGCCTAAAATGTGTTGATAGTTGCTTAAGCCCATAAAGGGAGTGCCTTTGGTTAAAATTTCTACCAAATAATAGCGGTGAAAGCTGATCAGCAATACTTGAATTAGTGGTAATAGAATTATGCCGGCAATCGTGAGGAGCGACGGTAATATAAAAGCATAGGCCAGGCGGTTCTGTTTAATCCGTTCCCACCACCGGACCGGGCCGGATTGGTTTAAAGCTTGATTCATTGAATTCTCCTCCTGATCAGCATACCGGGTTGCAGCCTTCGTAGCCTCTGGTTCCCGGTAATAAAGTTGGAAATCAGTGGCGATGCGATTTGACTGAAGAGAGCATCTTGGCAGCAGTCATTCATTATTAAAAATGGCGTCCATCGCCTTTGCCGCTGCAGCGGTAGCCTGTTTTACGGTTTTTTGTTGCATCAAAATCTGTTGCATCATTTTTGTTAAGATCTTGGAATTTTCAATCTGGCCCCACTGCGGGGTCACCGGATAGACCCGCCCATGTTCCATCTCGCGGGCAAACACCGACAAGTAGGGATCCTCAGTATACCGCTTGCTTCGTAGCAATGACATCCGGGCCGGAAAGAAACTGACCGCTTCCGCCCAAGCCAACTGGTTTTTCCTATCAAGCAATAATTGCATATAATCCCAAGCCAAAGCCTTCTTTTTAGACTGCGCAAACATTACCAGATTGCTGCCACCGACAAAGCTGGCCGGTTGTTTGGCATAGGGCAAGGGAGCGACTGCGAATTTATCTTTTAGATCCGGATCAGCCAAATACTTCGGTACCAGTGCCGCTACATCAATCATCATTGCCTGGGTACCGGTTTCAAAGGCTTTCCGGCTGGATAGCGCATTCCAAGCGGTTGACCCCGCGGGACTTACTTTATGTTTCAGGTAAAGATCGGCAAACCATTGCAAAGCTTCCCGGGCCGGCGGCGAGTCAATCATTGCTTTCCAGCCTCTACTGGTTTTAATCGCAATCTCTCCTTTATTCATCCAGATCAACGGCAGAAATTCATGGGGTGAAGCACCGTTGACTGAGAAACCGTAACGATCGATTTTACCGTCTTGATTGAGATCTACCGTGAGTTTCTTGGCCACCTCGACAAACTCCTGCCAGGTGACTGGGAACTTATCAATACCGGCAGCGGCAAACCAATCTTTCCGATAATAAACCGCCCGGTTACCGGCATACCAGGGAAGTCCATACAGCCGTCCGTTATAAGTGGCATTGGTTAACAGCGCCGGGTTGAGGTCGGATCGATATCCCCATTTTGTCACATAGGGCTGTAAGTTTTCTAAAGCCCCCATGGCAGCAAAATCCGGATTCCAGGTAGTTCCGACCTCGGCCAGATCCGGCGCCATCCTGCCTACGATGGAAATGATAAACTTCTGTTGGGCGCTGCTCCACGGAATCCAAGAGATATTTACCCTAACACCGGGGTGCTTTTGATTAAATTGGGCATTAACCTTTTGAAGTACTTTTTGGGCACCATCCGGGTTTCCGGTTTGCATAATCCAGACTTCCAGCCTTTGATTGGCTGCCTGGCTACTGGCTCCCAATGTGATCAAGGCTAACAGAATCATCCCTAAAACCAGCCGGAATCTCATGCTTTTGTCAGCCCCCTCATTTCCCAATTATTACTGAGTGGTTTCTTTTGTGGCTGTGAGTCGAAGCGCTTCTCTAACCCAACCGCGACATGACTCCAAAAGCGCTTTCGCCTCGCTTGCGGAACGATTCCCTTCCGCCATTACGATAGCAGTCTTAATGTTATACCCGGCCTCTTCCAGTAGGCGCTGGGCAGTTTCCCGATCTACCTGAGTTACTGCAGTAATAATGGTAACAGCCCGTTCTACCAGTTTTCGGTTGGAAGGACGCAGATCCACCATTAGATTTTGATAAACCTTTCCCATTTTAATCATAACTGTGGTACTTAACATGTTAAGTACCAACTTCTGGGCAGTCCCGGCTTTCATCCGGGTTGACCCGGTCAAGACCTCCGGTCCGACTACTACTGTGATGGTTAAATCAGCCAGCCGGCTCATTTCCGTTTCCCGGTTGCAAACCAAAGCAATGGTCTTGGCCCCGGTTTCCCTCGCCTGCCGCAGCGCCCCGATTACATAAGGCGTCCGGCCGCTGGCAGCAATTCCTAATACTACATCTTTGGAGGTAAGCTTTTGCCGCTCTAGATCCGCAGCGCCGCTCTTCGGATCATCTTCACAATTTTCCACTGCCCGGAAGACCGCCTCCCTGCCTCCGGCAATCACCGCTTGGATCAAATCCGGGCTGACTCCGAAGGTCGGCGGGGCTTCGGCAGCATCGAGGATCCCCAACCGGCCGCTGGTCCCGGCGCCCACATAAATCAAGCGACCGCCGGTTTGGAACGCTGTAACAATCATCTCAACCGCTTTGGTAATCTCCGGAATGGCCTGGGCCACACAGTCCGCTACGGTCCGATCTTCATTATTAATCAACCTTAAAATGTCTGCCGTTGCCAAAGTGTCCAACGCCAGACTGTTAGGGTTCCGCCTCTCAGTGGTCAGCTCCGCCAGACTCTTATTACTTTGCTTCATATTAACCTCTACCCCCCGGCCTGTCCGTTACCTAAAATAAACTTCTCCATCAGCAATGCGATTTCCTTTACCGGCTGAAGCTTAAATATAACATTTCCTGTAAATAAGCTGCGGTTTACAATAGTCAGCTGTTACTTTTTTGCTATTCATTCGGTTGGGACGACCCAAAATCCTGCCTTCAATTACAATTCGTGTCATATCAGGCTTTTTATTGCAAAAGTTTCACAACTGTTACTTACCCAAGTTCATCTGCGTCTCTGCCTCTGTCTAAAGTTACTTCCCTGGGCTTGAATATAGCTCATAGAATTCTCCTTGCCGGACATTCTCATGATGAATGGGGTAAATTTCTTGATTATAAGGAAAATGCAAGCGAAGTCTTAAAGCAGGAGATTAAAAAAGTTGAGAGGAAAAAGTGGATATTAGATATTATTAGGAAGTTGCTTAATATCTGTAGGAATCGGGAAGATTGGCTTTCTCGGGAAAAAGAATTTGACCAATTATGCCAAGCAAATCAAGTTGTAAACAGGGGGTTTTTCCTTCATAAGTAAAATTTCTGTGAAACATCAAATTAGAGGGTTAAGCCGTAATCCCAGCGCTGTGTTTACCGCATTTATCACCCCAAACTGCGATAATTCTCCGGTCTTGCCGGACACTGATTACCTCACAACAGTTACTGCAGCCGTCACATTCAAAGGCAGTCGGGGCTAACGTTAAGTTTAATTGCTGAAAGCCTTTGAATTTTGTAGGCTGTCCGGTTTTTAAGATCTGCTTGCGCGCTAACAGCGCCGCTCCGACGGCGCCCATCACCCGGTAATACTCCGGAATAATGACTGTGGTCTGCAGTTCCTTTTCAAACGCCGCTTTAATCCCCAGATTGGCGGCTACCCCACCTTGAAAGATCACCGGTCCCTCCAATTGTTTATCGCGTGCCAGGTTATTCAGGTAGTTTCTGACTAAGGCTTCACACAGCCCGTTAATAATCTCTGCTTTAGAGAAGCCGAATTGTTGTTTGGCAATCATGTCCGACTCGGCAAAGACGGTACACCTTCCGGCGATTTTTACCTTGTTCACCGCAGTCAGGGCCAATTTTCCAAACTCTTCAATAGGAATTTTCAACCGTTCCGCCTGATGATCCAGAAATGAACCGGTCCCCGCAGCACAGATAGTATTCATGGCAAAATCGACGATGATTCCGTTTTTAATCAGAATAATCTTTGAATCTTGACCGCCGATTTCCAGGATGGTCCGGGCCTCCGGGTAAAAATGCAAGGTAGCGAAGGCATGAGCCGTAATTTCATTTTTAATCAGATCGGCTCCGATAACTGCTCCGGCTAACAGGCGTCCACTGCCGGTAGTCCCCACTGCCCGGACCACAGCTTTCCCGGTTAATGCCTGGATTTCCGCCAGGCCTTGTAGGATTATTGCTAACGGCTGTCCGTCATTGCGGTAATAGCGGGTTAAAACAACCTGACCGTCTGAGTCGGTCAGGACCAGGTTAGTACTGACTGAACCCACGTCAATCCCTAAAAAAATCTCATCCATACGCTGCTCCTTTTAATTCCCGACGCTCCCGTAACAGCTCAAGAAAGGCTTCCAGTCGGATTTGATAATTAACCCAACCGCTCTGTTCATCTAAAGACAATGATAAGATCGGCATGTCCAGGTCCAACGCCAGAGTCGGAATGATCGTTTGGGTAATCAGTTCCGGCATACATCCGAACGGCAACAGATGAATCACCCCGTCACAGCCGCACTTTTTATACTCCAGTATCTGTCCGATACTGTCTCTTTCGTGGCCGCCCACTTCCTGTTGGAGGTAGCGCTGTACCTCCCGGAGCATCCGGCGCGGCGGAAAAAAACAATGGGTAATCCAGTGAGAAAGGTACCAACTGCGTAAAATCTCCACACCGCAAGCGCCCAATTTACTTTCTAAATCATAATTGGAGGCGCTTTCCATGACTAAATAGATCTCTCCGACCAACCCTACTTTTAAAGGGTGGCGCCCCTGAGATACGGGAATCGCGGCGATAAGTTGATTACCTTTCCGGGCTGCCCGGCGCAGTTCCTGCCAATCACTACAAGTTGCCAGTAATGACTGAATCTCCTGCCATTTCCGGTCGGCAGTCCCCAAAACGGTTTCGTAAGGCCGAATTTGATTGATCTTCTTTTGCAGGGCATCACTGACATACACCAGCCTGACTGCAAAGTGGACCGCTGCGATTAACTCTGCTAGGGTCCGACGGTTTTTTATCTCCTTACACCGGTTGAGAAAACCGCTAAAATCTTCAAACAGGGAGTCGAAGACCAACACGCGCACCCGATAACCTAATTGCTGCAGGATTTGTTCGCTGAGGCTCCCGTAATAAACGGCGCGACAGGCTCCGATACCCCCGCTGGTCACAATCAGTTCCGCACCTTGCTCTGCTGCTTCAATGAAACTTCCCAAAATAATTTTAAACGGTAAACAGATAAACTCCGGACTGTATTTGGCTCCCAAAGCAACCGTTTTCCGGGTCGGTCGCCGGGGAGGGATTACCGTATGGCCCAAGCGTTCAAAGAGTTTTTGATAGGCCAGGACCGGTCCCATGAAAGGAAAGGTAATTTTCATAAGCCTAGTTTTTCAAACTTTCCGGAAAATATTCCTAAAATTGGGGTTATTTATGGTTAAAGCTAAGTATTGAGGATTGGCAATAATTCCTGGGGTTGATCAATAATGTAATCGGCACCTTCCCGTTCTAAAACTGTTCGGTCGCGAAACCCCCAAGTAGCACCAACACAGATCAATCCGGAATTGTGGGCCGTTTTGACATCAACTTCCGAATCGCCTACATAGACTGCTTGGTTCGCAGTAGCACCTAACTCCGCCAAGGCCTTCAAGACCGTATCCGGCGCCGGTTTTCTTTGAATATTTGGTGATTCACCGATCGCCACTTTGACATAAGCGCCGAAATAAAACCGGTTAAGACCTTTGACTGCCTGGTCAAATTTGTTAGAGACGATTCCCAGCTTAAAACCGTTCCGGGACAATTCCTCCAATAATTCCCTAATTCCCTGGTAAGGCATAGTTTTGTTCTGCATATTCTCCGCATAATGCTTTCTGAAGTCAGCCAGGCAGGAGCCATAGTGGGGATGGTTCCGTCCGCCGGGAATGGCCAATTCCACCAGACGCGCTACTCCATTGCCGACAAAACTGCGTACCTCTGCCGGTTTTCGGCCCGGCAGGCCATACTTACCCAATGCGTAATTAAGACTATCGGTCAGATCCGCAAGTGTATCAAGTAGGGTTCCGTCCAGATCAAAGATTACCGTGTTGTACTTTTTCATCAAGCTCACCATTTTCTCAGCAATTTACTGAAATCATTTAACCAACTATCAAGGAAAATTCTGCTTTTTTATACTTAATCCCTGCTAAAAAATCCGGCTTGACTACGCTTTTTCACAATTGGGGTAAAACTGGTCCAAACCGTTATAACTCAGGCCTAAGAAAACGATAATCCTAAATTTACTACAGGCCTCCGGCCCACCTGGAACCGCTAATTCCCATTTTCTCTTTTCTGGTGGCAAGCAGGTCCACAAAGGCCTCCAAACGGGTTTGCAAGTGCCCGCCTTCCGTATGTTCATCCAGGTTCACGAGGAGCAACGGTTTTTCAAGTTGACCGGCAGCAATGCTTAATAGCTTGGTGGCTACCGAATCCGGACCGCAACCAAAGGTTGATACATAAATAAGCCCGTCAATCTCCGGATCCTTGAGAAAGCAAAATCCGGCTCCAAGTACAATTCGGCCGAAATTCCAGTATAAAGGACGTTTTAACGTTTTTAAATTCTGTTCAATCAAATCCGGTTCCATCATTTCCCAGGTACGGATGGTAACCCCCAGCCCACTTAGTTTGGATAAGACCCCCTTACTGATAAAGGGATCATATAAGGTATAAGCATAGCCCAATAGGCCAATGGTCAGCCCGCTACCGCTGGCAGTTAATTTTAGCCTTTGAGTAAAAGCTCCTAAAGTTAGCTTTTCCTCACGGCAGCATTGTAAGACCGTTTGCCAGTAGCGGTTGGCCCGGTCTTCAATCTGTTTAAACTGCCACGGAGCAGTCAGCTTTTGTTGCGGCGGTTGTTCTAACCGGATCTGCAGCCCGTTACAACTGATTTTCGGAGCCAACCAATAACGCTCGTCTAAGCCAACCGTATATTTAACAATATCCGGCAGACCCAGCAACTTCGGGCAGAAAAAATTGGTATTGCAGCGGCTGGTCATACGCGGTAATAAAATCAAATCAACCTTCTGTTCCATCAGGCTGAGAATCTGCCCCAGAAAGACTTTTACCGGCAGGCAAAACTCGGGGGGCAACAAACGACTGCCCGCTGCTGCCGTTTTTTGATTACTTGGGCCAGCGTTAACGATCTCCAACTGCAGTAGGGTTAAGATTTTATGCCAGTAGGGCAGATGATAGGCAGCAAATAAGGTGTTGGGAAGGCCGATTTTCATTGGTCAAGTTCCTCTTCGAATTAATAAATCTGGAACCAGTTTAACCTGATTTTACCATTAGTATTCAGGTCCGGTATTTAATGGCCTATTTAATAATCTCAGCCGGTTGCGGGGAATTGCCTAATTCCCTTAATAAACCCTTTGGCCACAATACCACCATATATAGTGACTAGCCCGGATGTATCTATTAATATATCGTGAGCCAAAACTTAAATCTGGAATTATGTAATTCCCTAAGTTAACTAATTGCTGTTCCATCCCAGAATTTGCCAGGATTAAAAAACCACCGTTTTTTTAAAATAAAAACGGTTGAGGCCCTACCATCCCATTGAAAAACTAACTATAAAGGAACAACCTTAAATGACAGTCGCGTCCCAAGTCCAACAAACTCTGGCTACTTTAAAAAATGCCCGAGCTACTTTAGAAATTTATGCCACTCAAAGTCAAAACCCGGAAGGAAAATCCGTATTTGCAACTGCTGCCGCCGAAACCAGTGCGATCATTGGGGAAGTTGAGGAACGGTTAAAACTTTTAGAATTCGAGGAACCGCAATACCGAGGCTTGTAGACGGAGGAATAATATGCCCGACTGGCTCATAATTGTATCCCGCTCGGTTTTGATCTTCTTTTTGTTGTTCACAGCTATCCGAGTGCTGGGTAAGAGGCAACCTGCCCGCATGAATGCTTTTAACTTTGTCAACTATATTGTCATTGCCACCATTGCCGGTCTGACCGCCCTAACGGTTATTCCTAATCTGCTTTTTGGGCTACTGGCCTTGGCGGTCTGGGTCCTTTTGGCGATCACCCTTGATTATCTGGCACTTAAAAGTAAATGGATCCATGATCTTGTAAACGGTAAAGAAACCATTTTAATCAAACAAGGCAAAATCATGGAAGAACATCTCTTTCAGGCCAGGTTAACCGGTGAGGAACTCCTCCGGGAACTGCGTTCCAAAAATGTGTTCAACTTAAGCGATGTCGAATTTGCCGTGCTGGAAACCACCGGTGACCTTAATGTCTTGCTAAAATCGGAACGCAAACCGGTAACCCCCCATGATCTCGGCAAAAAAGTCGCACCACAGGCTGAAGCTCAAACTGTGATCCTGGACGGTAACATTTTAGACGAGCCCTTGGTCAGCCTGGGGTTAAACCGTGACTGGATCCAGCTACAACTGGATAAATTAGGGGTCTCTTTGACTAATATCTTCATCGGGCAGGTTGACGCTTACGGTGACCTCTACCTCGACCTGTTCGATGATGCTTTTCAGCTGCCCCAGCCTAAGGTGAAAGAACTGCTTTATGCCAATTTGCAAAAATGCCAGGCAGATCTCACCACTTATGCCCTGGAGACCCAAAACCCCGCAGCGAAGACCATGTATGACCGCAATAGCCAAAAATTGGACCGACTTCTGAAACAGTTGAAACCCTACTTACTACGCTAGAAGGGATTTAAATGTCAAACCTTAAAAAGAAGAAATTAACTCCCACCCAACAGGAATACCAACGTTTTGCCCAGGCCCGGGAGCCCAAACGCCCGGTTTTAACAAATGTACTGCGTGCCTTTTTGGTCGGGGGTCTGCTCTGTACCCTTGGACAGGGCCTGCAGCAAATCTTCATCACTTATTTTAATTTTACCGAGACTACTGCCGGCAACCCTACTGCAGCAGTATTAATTTTGGCTTCTGTTATCCTTACCTGCTTAGGAGTATATGACCATCTCGCCCAGTGGGCCGGGGCCGGCAGTGCCGTGCCGGTGACCGGTTTTGCCAATTCGGTAGTTTCCGCCGCTTTAGAACACCGTAGCGAAGGGTTTGTCCTGGGAGTCAGTGCTAAAATGTTCAAACTCGCCGGTTCAGTCATTGTCTACGGAGTTTTCTCTGCTTTTGTAGTTGCTCTGATCAGATTGACGATTCAGGCTTTAGGGGGGATGTCATGATCCGGGGACACCAAACCTGGTGGTTTGAGTCCCGGCCGGTGCTCCGGGCAACCGGGACCGTCGGCGGCCCCTTCGAAGCCCAAGGGGCACTCGCTGCCGACTTTGATCTTCTCCATGACGATATTTGGCTCGGCGAGTCCAGTTTTGAAAAGGCCGAGAAAAAAATGCTGGAACAAGCTTGTGAGCTTGCCATCACTAAAGCAGAGCTGAAAAAGGAAGATATCCAATTTTTCCTCTGTGGTGATCTGATGAGTCAGATTATTACCAGTAGTTTTACAGCCCGGACTCTTGGAATCCCTTACCTTGGTTTATATGGGGCCTGTTCCACTTCAATGGAAGGACTGGCTCTGGCTTCATTAATAGTTGACAGCGGCTATGCCCAAAATGCCCTAACCGCGACCTCCAGTCATAACGCTTCATCAGAAAAGCAGTTTCGCTATCCTACCGAATATGGCTCCCAAAAACCGCCCACTGCCCAATGGACTGTCACCGGCGCCGGCGCCGCAGTAATTACTAAAGCCGGTGCAGGTCCCCGAGTGACTGCGGCAACCATCGGCCGTGTGGTTGATATGGGATTATCCGATCCTTTTAATATGGGCGGGGCCATGGCTCCGGCCGCAGTCGATACCATCGAAGCCCATTTTCGTGATTTACAAAGGGGTCCCGCTGATTATGACTTGATTGCCACCGGTGATTTGGGACGAGTGGGGCATCAAATTGCCAGCGATTTATTGACTAAACACGGGATCGCCATGCCCCAAGAGAAATTTACCGATTGCGGCTTGTTGATTTATCAAAAAGATCAGCCGGCCTTTGCCGGCGCTAGTGGTTGCGCTTGTGCCGCCACCGTCACCTATGGGCACTTTGTAAAAAGAATGCTTAAAGGCGAATTAAACAAAATTCTGGTAATAGCTACCGGTGCCTTGCTCTCTCCCCTATCCTACCAACAAAAAGAGAGTATCCCGTGTATTGCCCATGCGGTAGCTCTGGAAATGTAAGAGGAGGATCACTTTGGAAAAGTTTGTCTGGGCGTTTTTAGTCGGCGGCGGGATCTGTGTGATCGGACAATTACTGATGGATGTCTTTAAACTAACTCCGGCTCATACTATGTGTACCCTGGTGGTTGCTGGGGCGGTCCTTGGTGGGCTGGGATTGTATGAACCGCTGATCAAGTTTGCCGGAGCCGGAGCAACTGTCCCGATTAGCAGTTTTGGAAACTCTCTTTTAAAAGGCGCCTTAAGTGAGGCGGAACGCAGCGGCATCATTGGGGTTCTAACCGGAATCTTCGAAGTAACCAGTGCCGGGATCTCCGCGGCAATAATTTTCGGTTTTTTAGGGGCAGTGTTGTTTAAGCCCAAAGGATAAGTGGGATTAGCGCTTCTAACATTAAAAGGTAATTTGGGGAGAAACACTCCAACTTCCGGAGCTCCCTTGAAAGGAGGTGAGCTTGTGACCGCCGGAACTCAGATTCAAAAGGCAGTTGCCAGTGTTGAAAGCGTTGCCTCCAGCATGAAAACCTTTGCCATGGAAACTGAGGACCAACAGGCCAAACAGATGTATCAACAACTGGCCCAAACATTCGACGATGCCCTTAATACTCTAAAACAGCGTCAAGCTTATATTGAGCAACAAGAACCCCAATACAAACAATCTTAAACGGAAAAAGACATGGAGCCGATTCTGTGGTCTGTCTCAGTTCAAAGAACCGGCTCCTTCTCTTTTAGTTTATTTTTTTCTTTATGGGAACGCAAAATCTTGACGATTCTTACCTAAAGTACTCTGTTTCTGCTGCCGATAGTTTAGTAAGTCAATAAAGGCTTCCAAACGTGTCCGGATTCCGGCTTCCGCTGAATGTTCATCAATGATCACCGGCAATACCGGAATCGTAAAATCTTTTGAGACTTGCGGGACAATTTGCATTGCCATAATCTCCGGCATACAGGTAAACGGAGCCAAATGGACGATGCCGTTGTAGTGGTTTAGACCGGATTCAACGCTATGGGCCACTGATTCCAAACCGTGGCCGCCAATGAAGTTTTTCAGATAGGGCGCGGCTAACCCTTCGGTACGCCGACGCTGACCGGGTTTAAAATATTTATAATAGAAGTGTTCCTTAATCCAATCGGTAATATAGATCGTCCGCCAAACTTCAACCCCCAGCGAACCCATGAGCCTTTCCAATTGAAAATTAACCCGCGGTTCCAAAACCATGAAGATCTCCCCCAGCAGCCCAATTTTGAGCGGCCGCCGCGACTGACTTTTAGGAATAGCCGCCAAACGATTGATTGCTTCCCGGTAGCTTTGCTTAACGGCAGCAAGGGTTGCTGCCCGGTTCACCTGATTGTAAAAACCGTCTTGAATCCGGTTACAGTAGCCGGGGTCCATTGCCAGCGGCCGGATTTGATTCATCCGGCGGTCAAAACTGTCAATTACTTTAGCTTTGTACCAGAAGATTTGCCAGGCCCGGATCAAATTCTGAATGCTGTGTCTGGGGAAATAACGCTTGATTGTTTGCCATAATTTTTGAAGTTGGGCGCCAGGCGCTTCCAGTACGACGAAATCAATATTATAACCGTTTTCGTGTAAAATCTCCCGCTGCACTTCCCCATAATAGCCCAACCGACAGGGGCCTGATCCGCCAACCATCAAAATACATTCTGCTCCGGCTTCAATAGCTTCGATATAGTTTCCCAGGTTAATTTTAAAAGGCAAACAGGCAAATTCAGGAGCGACTTTTGTGCCCAGCGCTAGGGTACGCTGCGAGGTAAGAGGGGGGACTACCGGCTCGACCCCCAGTTCCAGCAGCAGGCTTTGAAATGGGATATAAAAATTACCCATATGCGGAAAGGTTACTTTAAGCATGAACATTGCATTCCTTTACATTTTATCAGGACAAGGGAAAGCAAAGGGATGGTTCTTCGGTCTTCTGAGACAGGAGACCGTCCCTATATCGCCTGATGCCGCCGCCCTTATCCTCACCGGCGTCTCGGCAAAAAGATGTCCCCTGTCTGTAGGCTAGTTTACCCCAAAGAGCCAAATTCTAAAAAAATTAACCTAAAAACCATTGTAGCTGACCATGACGTATAATAAGTATCATAGTACAATTATGTAAAAACAAAAAGACGGTTCTGTTAGCTGTTTAAGCAACAAAACCGTCCGAATCGTCCCCGGTCTAATTAGGGTTTAAATTATGAAGCCGACAATCACCAGCAACACCGAACCCACTATTGGTACGATGATGGTCGATCATGACCAGTTAGATTCCTCCGTAACCATTCAAAGCAGCAACAGCCGTCAGTAACCAACCGGCTGCAACCGTTATTCCGTCATATAATCATATAAATAGAAGTTATGTTTTAAATGTATCACAGTTATCCGTTCTTGCAAACTGTTTCCCATATGGTTGCCAAAAAATTCATCCAAAAAAAGCTCCGGAAGCGAAGAACACTGCTACCATACACCGCCCGTTTTAATAACCGCTTCTTTCTTCAGGTCCGAGGGTTAATCACTAATTTACCCAGCTTTTAGCGGCAATGACTTGATATTAAAGCCGATTAGCAGTACAATTAAATATCACATTAGAATTAGTATTATTAGCTTTTATTGCAAAGCTAAGGTGGGATCAATTACTCCCGAAATCCATTCCCAACTTTGAGGAACCGGTCATCAATTAAATGTTACACCAGAGAAATGAGGTAATGTTGTGGAAGTCAAGAACGATTTTTCAAAGGGCAGTATCGTTAAAAATATTATGAACATGGCCCTGCCGATGATCTTAGCGCAAGTGGTTAATGTGCTTTATAATATTGTTGACCGGATCTTCATCAGCAGGATGCCGGAGAATGCTTTTATTGCCCTGACCGGGGTTGGCGTCTGCCTGCCGATAATTTCGATGGTGATGTCCTTTGCCAACCTGTTTGGCATGGGGGGCGCACCGTTATGCTCCATCGAACGGGGCCGGGCTAACTTAAAAGAAGCCGAAAACATCATGGGCAATTCCTTTATCATGCTGGTCATTAGCGGGATCGTCTTAACTGGTTTAGGATTATTGATTAAACGTCCGCTCCTGTATTGGTTTGGCGCCAGTGACATCACCTTTCCCTACGCTAACCAGTATGTGACCATTTATTTACTGGGGAACGTTTTTGTAATGATTAGTTTGGGAATGAATTATTTCATTAATTCTCAGGGTTTTAGCAAAATCGGAATGCTGACGGTACTCTTAGGCGCAGTTACCAACATCATTTTGGACCCGATCTTTATTTTTTGGCTAAACTTGGGGGTACAAGGGGCGGCCCTGGCCACGATCATTTCGCAACTGCTCTCAGCTTTATGGGTCCTCCAATTCCTGACCGGAAAGAAAGCCATTTTGAAATTGAAAAAAAGTAGTTATAAGTTGGAAAAGACCAGAGTTAAACGGATCCTGGCCTTGGGTACCTCCGGATTTGTGATGCAATTTACCAATTTTCTGGTAGAGATTTTCTTCAATGCTACCCTCCAGCAGTTTGGAGGCGATTTATATGTTGGGATCATGACCATGGTCAATTCGATCCGGGAAATCCTGACTATGCCGGTAACGGGGCTGGGAAACGGAGCCCAGCCGGTAATCGGCTATAATTATGGAGCCCGCCAATACCAAAGGGTCAAAAGCAGTATCAAATTTACCACTTTAATTTCAGTTATGTATACAACTTTTGTATGGTTATTACTGCAAAGCTTTCCGGGCTTTTTATCAAGATATTCAATAATGATCCCCAAGTATTACAGGCGGGCTTTCCGGTAACGCGCCTGTTTTATGCGGTCTTCTTCTTCATGGCATTACAACATTCCGGCCAGTCTACTTTTGTCGCCTTGGGTAAGTCCAAATGGGCGATTTGTTTTTCAACTCTCCGTAAGGTGATCATCGTGATTCCGCTGGTTATTATCCTGCCGCGGTTGGGAGGATTAGGAACCATCGGAGTCTTTTTAGCGGAACCGGTTTCTGAGTTTATTGGCGGAACTGCCTGTTATCTCACGATGGTAGTGACGGTCTGGAAAGAGTTGAAGGAAGAATGAAACCGGACCACTTAAACAAAAACCGTTTCTAAAATTCGAAGTAGAAACGGTTTTTTAGTTTAGTTTATAACAAACCAGCTCTAACCCTCTGTCTGGACAGCCACTAAACTTTGGGCGCCGTATTTCTCCCGCAGGCGCGGTTTTTCAATCTTACCGGTAGGATTCCGCGGCACCTGATCGAAAATGATTTTTCGCGGGCGTTTGTAACGCGGCAGGGTACTACAGAAAGTCTCAATTTCCTCTTCAGTACAAGTATAACCGGGTTTTAGTTCGACGATGGCCGCAGCAATTTCACCCAAGCGTTGATCCGGCAGCCCGATGACTGCTACATCCTTAATGGCATCATGGGCGCGGAGAAAATCTTCAATCTGAACCGGGTAGATATTCTCGCCGCCGCTGATAATCACATCTTTTTTCCGATCAACCAGATAAATAAAACCGTCTTCATCCATCCGGGCCATATCTCCCGTAAACAGCCAGCCGTCTTTAAGTACGGCTGCAGTCGCCTCGGCATCTTTATAGTAGCATTTCATCACACCCGGACCCTTAACCGCTAATTCCCCGACCGCGCCCGGTAGGACCGGACACCCCTTTTCATCGATAATCTTAACTTCCCAATTATAACCGGGTATACCGATGGCGCCAACTTTATGAATATTCTCCGTACCCAAGTGGACACAGCCGGGACCGGTCGATTCACTCAGGCCGTAGTTGGTATCATAAAGATGATTGGGGAAATACTTTTTCCAGCGCCGGATTAAACTGGGCGGCACCGGTTGCGCGCCGATATGCATCAACCGCCACTGAGAGAGTTGGTAATCTTCCAGTTTCACCGCACCGCTTTCAATGGCGTCCAGGATATCCTGGGCCCAGGGAACCAGCAACCAAACAATGGTGATCTTCTCTTCGGAGACGGTTTTCAGGATCCATTCCGGCTTAATACCCCGTAGCAATACTGCTTTGCTGCCCGCCAGCAAACTCCCGAACCAATGCATCTTAGCGCCGGTATGATAAAGCGGAGGAATGCATAGAAAATTATCTTCACGGGTCTGACCGTGGTGTTTTTGTTCGGTGATACAAGCTGACATCAGGCTGCGATGGGGGTGCAAAATGGCCTTGGGAAATCCAGTGGTCCCCGAGGAAAAATAGATGGCCGCATCATCGCTATCACTCAGTTGAACCGAAGGGGCTTCCGAAGAGCAATTTGCAGTGAGACGGTCATAACTTTCAGCAAAAGAAGGCCGATTTTCTCCGGCGAAAAAGAGCATCTTTACTTTGGGGATCTGATCATAAATGGTTTCCACCCGGCCGATAAATTCCGGTCCGAAGATTAAAGCTATTGCATCGGATAAATTCAAACAATATTTAATCTCCTCAGCCGTGTAACGAAAGTTTAAAGGTACCGCCACCGCACCAGCCTTGAGAATACCGAAATAAATCGGCAGCCACTCCAGGCAATTCATCAAAAGAATGGCCACCTTATCCCCTTTTTTGATTCCCCGCTTTAACAGCAGGTTGGCCAGACGGTTGGCTTTCTCGTCAAAGACCCGCCAGGTCATTTCCCGCCGGTATTCCCCGGCCGGGTTGTTTTCAATCAGCTCATACTCACGCCAAATAACATTATGACTCTCTTGCAGGTCCAGATTAATCTCAGTCAGGCTGATTTCGTCTCCATAGAGCGCGGCATTACGTGCTAACAAATCAGTAATCGGCATTTGGCTTTCCTCCCGTTCTACCAATACTACAATACCATAGCTATTGGAATTTAATAATAAATAACCGTGCTACATCATAATAT
Organism: Bacillota bacterium; assembly: GCA_036564195.1. Taxonomy (GTDB): domain Bacteria; phylum Bacillota; class UBA4882; order UBA8346; family UBA8346; genus DATCLA01. The sequence goes on along the minus strand of DATCLA010000141.1, from coordinate 6,181 downwards.
AGCAAAATACTATTTTATATTATAAGTTGTTACAAGTAATTTGGCAACAGAATCTTGTTTCAGGAAGCAATTTGACAAAGGGGTTTTAAAATAAATTAAGTATTAAAACAGCCCCTTTTCCCAAAAGGAGCTGTCTCAAATCATGCCTGGCTTTGGCTAGAGATTAATTTCAATTTTTAAGTGGAGCGCATCCCGGTCGCGACTGATTTTGCTCTTCTCCAGACGGGCGTCGAGTTTTACACTTTCTGAGTGGTCATAGTAGCCTGCTTCCCGTTGGTCCCGCTGGTAGTCAGGGCGGATTTTCCCTTTATTAGTTCTAATGATCTGGAAGGCCAAGTCCCGGGACCGCAGGGAGAAGGCGATTGCTTCCCGGTAAGATCCCTTCAGATACAATTCCCTAGCTTTCTGTTGATGAGCAACGGCCAGCCCAATACCGGAATAGTGCCGGCTACGACGGCCGATTTGTTGTGCTTCGCTCAATACCTGCGCGGTCCGTCTTAAAATATAATTGGCATCCGCTTTAAGCTTTTGTGCCTCCCGGTCACGGTGGGCATTAGGGGGCGCAGGCGGAGTCCGTTTTTGTTCATAACCCGGCCTCTTGGGCTCCGGGCCCCTCCTTGGATGGCCTTGGGGAGCAGCCAATGCTCCAGACACAGTGGTAGTTAATAAAGAACCAACCATCAGACCAATAATCATCTTTTTCATTTAGGTAGCCTCCTTTGGTTTTAACCTCATGGTCTGATCATACCTTGGTTATGTGTAGATTCGGTGACCAATCAATAGAGAATTTATGAACTATTTTAGGAAAATCAACTATAATAAGCCTAAGCCAAGGAACCGTCCTCTGGCGATAGCCAAAAGCCGCTCTGACGAGCGGCTTTTCCTTAATAAGGGAACGTCAAGTTTCCCAAAGACAAATTATCTTTTCAACCAAATTTTAAATACCTTTCTCAAACAATACAACTGATCAGACTACTACTAAAATACAACAACTAAATCCTACAATCGGATATAATCCCACTTTCAGGAAACCAAACAAGCTACTTATCAGTTAAACAATTAAAATTGCGAAAACCTACAAGTACTTGACGTTCCCTCAACTTATATTATAACACCGGTTGGATTAGATGTAAAGGAAAATCAGACTACCCCATTACTAACTGCTACTTTACTTTTTCTCTCGGCAGCTGCGGCCATCAGGTTTGCCACAATCGAGCCGGAGATATTATGCCAAACGCTGAACACAGCGCCGGGAATAGTTGCCAGTGGCAACGTAGCAAAATGGGTGGCTGCCAGCGCAGTAGCCAGGCCGGAATTTTGCATCCCGACTTCGATAGCCACGGCATTACATTTTGGTGTACTCATTTTCAACAATCTTGCCAAAACGTAGCCGCTGAGGTAACCAAAGATGTTATGCAGGACCACCACCGCGATAATCAGAAAGCTGCTGGTCAGGATTTTAGCAGCATTTGCGGAAACAACCGCAGCCACAATGGCAACGATGGCTGTCACCGAAATCAACGGCAGTACTTCGGTAAGCTTTTCCGTTAATTTGCCAAAAAGTTTAGTAAAGATGAAACCAAGGACAATCGGAAGAATTACAACATTAACAATGGAAATAAACATACTTATCATATTGACATCCACACGCTGGCCCGCATAAAGGTAGGTTAGCAACGGAGTCATGACCGGCGCCAGTAACGTGGAGACCGCAGTCATCCCCACGGACAACGGCACATCACCTTTGGCCAAATAAGTCATGACATTAGAAGCAGTCCCGCCGGGGCAAGTCCCTACCAGAATGACGCCAATGGACAGCTCCAACGGAAGATTAAAGACTTTCGTAAGCAAGTAGGCTAACAATGGCATAATGGAAAATTGGGCAAAAAATCCAATCAGAATATCCATGGGACGGCTGAAGACCACCTTAAAGTCACCAGGCTTTAAGGTGAGCCCCATGCCGAACATGACGATCCCCAGCAAAGTATTTACATAGCTGGTCTTGATCCAGCTTACTGAAGCGGGTACAAACAAGGCCAGCGCCGCAATAACCAAAACGATAACCGCCATGTTCCTCCCTACAAACCTGCTGACCTTTTCTAAAAATTCCATAATTAAACACCTCCATCCTTGGGATTTATTTTAAGATAGCACCAGTATTTGCCGAGCTTACCAAGCGGGCATAACGGCTCAGCCATCCTTTCAACTGTTTAGGTTGTTTTAAGCTCCATTCCGCCTTTCGCCTGGCAAATTCTTCTTCCGAGACCTCCGCATTAATCCGGTGGTTGGGAATATCAATCTGAATCAGGTCGCCTTCTTTCAGGTAGGCTATCTCGCCGCCGGCCGCTGCTTCCGGTGATACATGGCCAATTGAGGCCCCCCGCGAAGCACCGGAGAACCGGCCATCAGTGACCAACGCCACCTGTTTATCCAGTTGCATTCCTGCCAATGCCGAAGTTGGATTGAGCATCTCCCGCATTCCCGGCCCGCCGCGTGGCCCTTCATAACGGATCACTACCACATCACCCGGGTTGATTTTTCCGTTGTAGATCGCCTCAATGGCCTCATCCTCACTATCAAAAACCCGGGCCGGGCCGGTATGGACCAACATCTCCTCGGCTACGGCAGCCTGTTTGACTACACAACCGTCCTTGGCCAGGTTGCCCCAGAGCACTGCGATCCCGCCGGTAGTACTGTAAGGCTGATCCAGCGTCCGGATAACCCGGGGGTTTTTATTGACAGCGTGGGCCACATTCTCCCCCAGGGTTTTCCCGGTTACCGTCAGTAATGATCCATCGAGGTAACCCCCTTCGATCAGCTGGGCGATAACTACGGAAATACCTCCCGCTTCATGAAGATCTTGAATATGGTCTTTACCAGCCGGTGCCAGATGGCAGAGGGTGGGGGTTCGGGAGCTGATTTCATTGATGGTTTCCAGGTTCAACGGGACACCGGCCTCGTGGGCGATGGCCATCAGATGCAAGACACTGTTGGTACTGCCTCCTAGCGCCATATCCACTGCCAACACATTTCGGAACGCTTGGGGGGTCATGATATCGCGGGGTTTCAGGTCATTTCGGACAAGTTCCATAATTTGCATCCCAGCCTTTTTAGCAAGCTGGGTCCGGGCTGAATACACCGCCGGAATCGTACCGTTGCCGGGCAAGGCCATTCCGATGGCTTCCGCCAGGCAATTCATACTATTGGCTGTATACATGCCGGCACAGGAACCGCACCCCGGGCAGGAATCCTGGGCCAGTTGTTCCAGTTCGGCATCGTCAATCAGTCCCGCTTTACGGGCTCCGACTGCCTCAAACATTTCAAAAAGGCTGATCTCCTCACCCTTATGGCGTCCGGCCAACATCGGGCCACCGCTCACAATGATGGCGGGAAGATTCAACCGGGCTGCTGCCATTAACATTCCCGGGACAATCTTATCACAGTTGGGTACCAACACCAGCCCGTCAAAACAATGGGCCAAAGCCATGGTTTCCACGGAATCCGCAATCAATTCCCGGGACGGCAACGAATATTTCATGCCCTCATGCCCCATGGTAATCCCGTCACAGACACCGATGGAAGGTACGAGGATGGGAGTTCCCCCGGCCATCCGGACCCCGGCTTGAACTGCTTCGGCCAGTTTGTCAAGGTGGTTGTGGCCCGGGACAATTTCGCTATATGCGGAAACAACCCCGATCAGCGGCCGGTTAAGCTCTTCATCCGTATAGCCCAGTGCATAAAAGAGGCAACGGTTGGGAGCCCGCTCCACACCTTTAGTCACATTAGCGCTTTTTAACTTGATACGGTTGACATCTTTAATATTACTCAACTTAACTCCTCCTCACGGTTTGTTTTTAATTATTTTTAAAAGTTAAAAAGCCTTTGTCTCCATTCAAGAGACAAAGGCTCATAGCACTCTGCGGTACCACTCTTCATTGCCTAGTTTCCATTTTAGAAACCGCGGCCACTCCACTCAACATCTCCGGGACAGTCCCTTTTAATGCGAAACACACTAACGGGTGTTAAGCGGTGAGGCTTACCCAAGCTCAAAAGCTCTTCAGCCAACTGCTCCAGGGTGATTTTTAATATTCCGCCGCTGCTGCCTTACACCGACCGGCAACTCTCTGCCAGCTTTAAGAATACCTGTTTCCCTTTCATCGCATTTAAATATTTGATTGCTAATTATCCTTTATCATATACTAAATCTTCTGAATTTGCAATATTTTTTTTACAAGATGGTGGCGTGTCAAAAAACTTCTCCCTTTGTCACTGAGTCCTTTATCCAAAAACTGTTGCTAAATGGCATAAAATATCATATAATCTATTTCAAATTTAATCATTCTTAGGGATACGGTTCGTACAAACCAGTTAATTTCCGGTAGTACGGATAATGAGGAGGTTGGAAAGTGAAAACCAGAGAAAAATTTGCTTCCCGTTTGGGATTTATTTTAATTTCGGCGGGTTGCTCCATCGGGTTGGGTGATGTTTGGCGTTTTCCTTACATCACCGGGCAGTATGGCGGAGGAATATTCGTTCTTATTTATCTTATTTTTATTTTTGCCATTGGTTTGCCGATCATGGCTATGGAGTTTGCGGTAGGGCGGGCGAGCCAGAAAAGTATTGCTACTTCCTTCAATATTATGGAGCGAAAAGGACAGAAATGGCATCTAATGAGGTATTTAGGCGCGGCAGGAAATTATCTGCTGATGATGTTTTATACCACCATTGCCGGATGGATGCTGGCTTATTTCTACAAGTTTATGACCGGGCAGTTTAACGGGCTTAATACCCAGCAGGTAGGAGAGGTTTTTGCTAATCTTACTGCCAACCCGTTAGAAATGATTATTTGGATGGTCATTACAACCCTATTTTGTTTTGGCATCTGCTCCCTTGGTTTACAGGAGGGTGTAGAAAAGGTTACTAAGGTCATGATGGTCTTGTTGCTGGCGATCATCGTTATACTTGCCATAAAATCCATGGCTCTCCCAAACGCCGGTGAAGGCCTGCGGTTTTACCTGTTGCCTGATTTTAACCGCATGCTGAAAAATGGGGTCTGGGAAACGGTTTTCGCAGCAATGAGCCAGGCGTTTTTCACTTTGAGTCTCGGCATCGGTTCAATGGCCATCTTCGGAAGCTACATCGGTAAAGAACGCAGTCTTTTCGGTGAATCGCTGAACATCGCCTCACTTGATACTTTAATTTCACTGATTGCCGGGCTGATTATCTTCCCGGCCTGCTTTGCTTTTGGCGTTAATCCCGGTGAAGGCCCGGGCCTTGTCTTTGTTACCCTGCCGAATATCTTCAATGCAATGGGCGGCGGGAGATTCTGGGGTTCGCTCTTCTTTATCTTTATGACTTTTGCCGCCTATTCTACAGTAATCGCTGTATTTGAAAACATTATCTCCTTTGGCATGGACCTTTGGGGCTGGAGCCGTAAGAAAGCCTCTGCAATTAATACGTTGTTATTGATTGTGCTTTCTCTTCCCTGTATTTTAGGATTCAATGTGCTCAGCTGGTTTCATCCGTTAGGAGAGGGTACAATCATTTTGGACCTGGAGGATTTTATCCTTAGCTACAATCTGCTTCCTTTTGGTTCCTTAATTTACCTGCTTTTCTGCGTTACCCGTTACGGATGGGGTTTTGAGAATTTTCTGAAGGAAGTCAACACCGGTGCGGGTATAAAATTACCCCGCGCCTTTAAAGGATTTTTACAGTGGGTACTGCCTGTTATCATATTGATAGTACTTATACAGGGATACATTAACTTTTTCAGCTAAAGATGAGTTGATCAAGATTAAATTAACAGCTTGTTGGTAAGCAGAAAGAAAGCGGTTTTGGTTTGGATTTCTTTCTGCTTTTTTGTCCCTACCGTCGGGCTCTACCGTTTTTCCACTTCAAAACCGGTTATACTAACCTTCCCCTTATTTCCGATGGCACCAGACCCGTCTGCCATTACCCAATTCCTGTACCGGAGGGGGATTCTCCCTACATACTGGTAAAGCCTGTGGACAGCGGGGATAAAACAAGCACCCTGCCGGAGCATTTAAAAAGTCGGATCCATCCCCCGGCAAAACGCTTTTTACCGGCTTATTCCCACCAAGTATGGGAAGAGTCGCAAACAACGTCCGGGTATAGGGATGTACAGGTTGATTAAAAATATCTTGAGTAGAACCGATTTCAA
>DATCLA010000140.1:0-2337 GCA_036564195.1 Bacillota bacterium | reverse complement strand
GGTCAAGGGTCTGCATAATCGCAGCGTGTTTACCATAATCGGTCCGGTCAAACAGCGAACCCTGCACCTGATCTTGGGGGACAATCTCCGCAACCAGAACCCCGGCTTTTTTATAGCGGTAACCTCCCTGATAAATTGCTTCCAACGCTGCTAAAGCGTATTTAATCAAAATCATGCTGCTGTTGGTGGCGGTTGGGAGTTTGCAGGTAAAATTCTGGGCATATTGCGGATCAGCAGGGTTAAAACCGTTGGTATGAATAAAGACGGTAATCAAATTGGCACAGCTCTTTTGCTTACGCAGTTTATAGGCGCACCGGTCCGCAAAGGTAGCCACCGCTTCCCGGAGCGGCTCGATCTCGGTTTGCAGGTTGCCAAACGAACGGGAAGTACAGATGACTTTTTTTGCCGGAGTAATTAATTCCAGATTCAGGCAGGAGACTCCTTCCAACTCCTTTTTGATCCGCAGCCCGACTACGGTCAATCGCTTCCGGACCCAGGCATCGGACAATTGGGTAAACTCCCAGGCGTTCCGGACATTGAACCTTTTTAAAAGTGCTGCATATTGGCTGCCGATCCCCCAGACTTCCCCGATCTCAAACTGTCGCAGGGCCGCGGTAATTTTAGCCGGATCGTCCAGCACCAGGGCACCCCGGTTTTCCGGATTCTTTTTGGCGTAATGATTGGCCGTCTTGGCCAGCACTTTTGTAGGGCCAATTCCGACACTCACCGGGATACCGGTATTTCGAAAAACGGTTTGGCGGATCCGGCGGGCATATTCTTCCAGGTTTTCGTTAATATCGGCTAAGTTTAAAAAGGCCTCGTCGATGGAGTAAATCTCAACCTCAGGACTGAATTCGCCCAAAGTGTGCATCACCCGTTGTGACAGATCGCCGTACAAAGCGTAATTGGAGGAAAAAACCGTCACGCCGTTTTCCCGGAGAAAATCCTCAATTTTAAAAGCGGGTTCTCCCATTTTAATCCCCAGTTGTTTGGCTTCGTTGGAACGGGAGATTACACAGCCGTCGTTATTGGACAAGACAATTACCGGTTTGCCGTTTAAGGCCGGATTAAAGACCCGTTCACAAGAGACGTAAAAATTATTACAGTCCACTAATGCAAACATTTTAAGACGCCTTCTTTATAATATAAGTCACAATGCCCCAGATCATAAAATCGTCCTCCGCCCCGACAGGGATCGGTTCAAAATCCGGATTGGCCGGCATCAGTAAAATCCGGTCCCCCTCCTTTTGAATTCTTTTCAAAGTAAATTCGCCGTTGATAAAACAGACCGCCAGGGCGTCCTTATGGTACTGCAGCGATTTGTCGATTACCAGCAGGTCGCCGTCATCCACACCGGCATCCTTCATGGATAACCCCTTCACCCGGCCAAAAAAGGTGGCGCTCGGGTTTTTAATCAAGGCTTTATTGAGATCCAGCAGATTTTCCAGGTAATCTTCCGCTGGCGACGGAAAGCAGGCCGTGATTTGGCTTCCGACATATTGGAGCTGTAATTCCGACAAATTTTCCATGGCGCAAATCTCAATGCCCATTTGTTCTACCCTCCATGTTTACAAACATATGTTCGATTATTTGTTAATAACATTATAGCAAATTTTTTACCGAATAGTACTGGAATTTTTTTAAAGATGTATAAACAGATCCAAAAAACCCTGAAATAACAACTCTGGCAAGGGTGATGCACGGGGACGGTTCTTTTGCATCAATCTATGTTACAGATGAAACACAGGATGTTTTGAAATAAAGGAATCCTTCGACACCCGGAACGATGCAGGAAAACTATCCCCTTGTTTCGCTTAAAATAGCGATTGAAAACCCGGCGTCCATCACGCCGGGTTTTTTTCAAAAAAAAGGTACTTAACTTAGTGTCTAATCAAACGGGGGAAGATCAGAGGAGTCTACAATCAAGAATTTGAACAATTGTTAGTAGAAATGTTTCTACCCCAATCATATAAATTCAATTACTTTTCACCGGATGGCATAGATGTTCCCTTAGGGTTTATAAGGGGATTTAAGCCTAGCCCTGAAAGTTCTTCTCTTGAATGTCCGCGCTTTTTAATGGTTTCAAGATTATATTTCACTACTTTTATAAATTTACCTGGATTTGTTGGTGAAACTACATATAATTTTTGGGGTGTTTTGATTAAAACCACATTATTTAAGCGAGTAACGTATAATTGAGCTTCTCCTAGATCCTTAACTATAAACGTTCCAAAATAACCAAAGAGACCCCCTGATGCAGAAACACGCGATATAGGACGAACACGTTTTAGATAAGTAATTGATTCAATTTTAGCTTTTGGTATAGTAATATTCCCC
>DATCLA010000139.1:0-27093 GCA_036564195.1 Bacillota bacterium | reverse complement strand
GTAGAAATCCGCGAGAAACGGGCCCGGGAGCAACAGTTGGAACTTTTTTAAATTTTTAAGGTTTTTATAATATAAAAGGAGTTATATAAAAGGAGTAGATCAGATGTCAGCTAAAATTATTGATGGTAAAGCCGTGGCTGCCCGGTTAAAAGCCAGCTTAAAGCCAAGAATCGCTGCTTTAACCGCCAAGGGGCGTCAACCCGGGTTAGCCGTAATCTTGGTGGGAACAAATCCGGCCTCCCGGGTGTATGTCAATATGAAGCGAAAAACCTGTACTGAATTGGGGATTTATTCCGAGGAGTATTCCCTGGCGGAAACAGCTACAGAAGCGGAACTGGTAGCATTGATTCAAAAGTTAAACCGAGACGACCGGATCCACGGAATCCTGCTGCAACTACCGCTACCGCAGCATTTAAACGAATTAAAACTGTTGGAGTTAATCTCTCCGGCCAAAGATGTGGACGGGTTCCACCCGGTTAATTGCGGTAAATTACTGGCCGGTCTGCCCGGAATGCTCCCCTGTACTCCGGCGGGAGTGATGGATCTGATCCATGAAACCGGAGTCTCCGTCGCCGGTAAAGAATGTGTTGTAATCGGCCGGAGTAACATCGTTGGTAAACCGCAGGCATTGCTGTTGTTGCGGGAGCACGGTACGGTTACGGTCTGTCATTCCCGTACCGCCGATTTGGCAGCGGTCTGTCGCCGGGCTGATATTTTGGTGTCGGCAGTTGGTAAACCGGAGTTGGTTACTGCCGCAATGGTTAAGCCGGGCGCAGTAGTAATTGATGTCGGCACCAGCCGTAATGCTGCCGGAAAGTTAACCGGGGACGTTGACTTTGCTTCCGTGGCAGAGGTGGCAGGCTGGATCACGCCGGTCCCGGGCGGAGTCGGGCCGATGACTATTGCCAAGTTGATGGAGAATACCGTAATCAGCGCCGAAGGAATTATTAAGGAATAACTTACCTTAAGTTGGCAAACCCTAGGACTGGCAGTGAGCGGCAAACCGGAACGTTGTTATCTCTTTTAATTTAGTATTATCGGTGATTTTAAGGTTTTTTGTTTTTTTGAAGGATCTTCTATGGATTATGCTTAATATATTCAATACTCCTAATTTACCTAATTTTTCAATATAAGGCAACATAAAATGATAGGGAGATGATGACTGATGTTAGTAACAGTTAATGGGAAAAACATTGAAGTCACCGACGCGTTGCGGGAGTATGCGGAAAAAAAGGTATCCAAAATTGTGAAATTCTTTGAAAAGAGCCCGTTAGGAGCCCAGGTTACTCTCAGTACCGAACGGGGCAAACACATTGTAGATCTGACGATCCAGGTTAATGGGCTGTTACTGCGGGGCGAAGCTAAATCCAATGACATGTATGGTTCAATTGATGAAGCCGTTGACAAGATTGAGCGACAGGTTCGAAAGTATAAGACTAAACTTAACCGGAAATTTCAAAAAGACAACCAGGTTATTTTAACAGGGTTACCCCCGGCGACAACTGCTAAGGAAGAAGCCGAACCTCAAATTAAACGGACCAAACGTTTTGCCATTAAACCAATGTCGGTTGAAGAAGCAGTCATGCAGATGGAACTGCTGGATCACGATTTCTACGTCTTTTCCAACAGCGATACTGATGAAGTTAATGTGGTTTACCGCCGTAAAGACGGTAATTACGGCTTAATCGAACCCGAATTTTAATTGACTGGGTTCGGAGCGCCGGATAGAAGCGGCTGTTTCAAAAAACAATCAATCAGGAAAATTAAGGCGGCTTAAATATTTTTAAAAAGCAACTGTAAAGCTTGGGGAAACTCAAGCTTTCTCTGGTCTTAAACCGGTAATGGCAGTAGCTAGTTGCTGGCTGATTTGCTGATAAAGCTCTTTTTTGGAAGCGGTTCCGGATAAATCGCCAAAGGTCAGCGGCGCGCCAATTACTACTTGCTTCTTCTTAAATAAGTGGTCAGTATTGATTAGTGCCACCGGGATCACCGGAGCCCCACTATGAGTCGCCAGCATGGCGGCGCCGGGTTGGGCTTGAATTCGACCGGGGTTGGTTTTGTTCCGCCCTCCCTCGATAAAGATACCTAACATTTTCCCCTCTTTGAGGATTTCCAAGGACTTGACAATGGCCTCTCGGTCACCGTGGCCCCGGCGGACCGGAAAAGCACCCCAAGCGCGAAGCAACAGACCAAGGAGGGGGAATTTAAATAATTCCATTTTAGCAATAAAGTGAACCCGGCGTTTAACTGCACAGCCTAGCACCAGTGGATCCCAGTTGCTCACATGGTTGGCGGCAAGAATTACCGGGCCGCTCACCGGGATATTTGCATGGCCGATTACTTCAAAGCGGGAAGTTAATAAAAAAAAAGTTTTGAAAAGAATTTTAAAGATAGTATAAAGCATGGAAACTCTCCTTTTAAACTGAGTTAAGCTTTTTATATTATAGCAAATTTTACGGCGAAAACCAAAGGGGGTTTATTTAATGTATGATATTGCGATTGTGGGTGGCGGACCGGCTGGCCTGGCCGCTGCCATTAATGCTCGGAAGCGGAATAAAACCACATTGTTAATCGGTAAAGAGGATTATAGTTCTAAATTGCTCCAAACACAACTGATTGATAATTATCCAGGCATACCCGGAATCAGTGGAAAGGACCTGGCACAAAGGTTAAAAGCCCATACTTTGGCGGGCGGCGCAGAATTTATTAAAGACGAGGTTCAAACCATCGCAATTGAGGAACCGGGCTTTACCTTGTTCGGCCGTGAAAAGATGTTCCGGGCGCAAGCCGTGATTTTGGCAGTGGGAGTCGCGTTGGGAAATGAGATTAAAGGCGAGACGGAATGGGTCGGTAAAGGAGTCAGTTATTGCGCTACTTGTGACGGAATGTTTTTTAAAGGCAAGCAAGTGGTAATGATCGGTTATATCCCGGAAGCCGTGGGTGAAGCGAATTTTTTAGCTGAAATCTGTAGCAAGGTCTACTTTTTACCTCTCTTTAAAGAAGTGGAAAAGCTGGACCCTAGGATTACAGTAATAAACGGTAAACCCGTGGAGATTAGCGGCGGGAGCCGTGTGGAACTGTTGCGGACTACCCGAGGGGAGCTTCGGGTGGATGGAGTCTTCATCGAACGCTCCGGTCGGCCGGTCAACCAATTGTTAATAGATCTGAAAACCGAATCCGAGTTGATCGTGACCGGACCAGACCAGTCCACTAACCTTCCGGGGGTATTTGCCGCTGGCGATTGCACCGGCAGGCCTTGGCAGATTGCGCGGGCTGTGGGTCAAGGGCAGGTTGCGGCTTTAAGCGCAGTCGCCTATTTGGAAAACCGGGAGAATCAGCATTTAAAATAGGTTGAGGTTACTACGATGGCTCTGCCTGTGTGTATCGATAATTCCTCCCAGCCATTTCCGGTTGGCAAAACCTCATTTACCTTGTATGATTGTCTTTGTAACCTTAATTAATATCCTATTAATATTATATTATTATATTTTCAAGGAATTGCATAATTCTTGATTTTAGCTTAGGCTCACAATTTACTTGAGCGATACATCCGGGTTATCACCGTACCTTGTAGCCACGGGGTTAAAGTTAAATAAGAAATATGCAATTTCTCCTCTTTTTGATAAAATCACATCGGATTGAGGTGAACTAAATGAGTCAACCGGGATTTTTGCAAAATATAGCATTGGTTCAGGACAAAACTTCAAAAACCATACCGAGCCTACCGCCGTCGTGGGCTGCACGGTCAATTTTTTATCAGATTTTTCCGGACCGTTTTTATAACGGTAATCACTCTAACGATCCGGCGGCAACCGAGGCCTGGAATGGGCAACCGACTTATTATAATTTCTTCGGCGGCGATTTGCAAGGAATTATTGAAAAAATTCCCTATCTAAAGCAATTGGGTGTTACCGCCTTGTATTTGAATCCAATCTTTGAATCACCATCAAATCATAAGTATAACACCTCAGATTTTTTAAAAATTGACCCGGCTTTCGGGGATATCTGGACTTTTAAAAAGCTGCTTCAGGAATTGCATCGTCAAGAGATGAAACTGATCATCGATGGTGTATTCAATCATACCGGCGACACCTTCTGGGCTTTTCGTGATGTGTTGAAGCGGGGCGCTGATTCACGTTTTAAAGATTGGTACTTTTTTCACGGTTTTCCGGTGGTCCAAGGGCCAAACCCCAATTATGACTGTTGGTGGAATTTCGGTACTTTACCGAAGCTAAACTATGAAAATCCGGAAGTGGTCCGTTATATCTTAAGAGTGGTCGCCTTCTGGACCAGTCTGGGAATTGACGGCTGGCGCCTGGATGTGCCCAATGAAGTAGTGTTTGACTTTTGGAAAGTCTTTCGGCGTCTGGTAAAATCGATCAACCCGGAGGCTTTTATTGTCGGGGAAATCTGGGATGACCCCTTCGGCTGGCTGCAGGGTGATACTTGCGATGCGGTAATGAATTACCGTTGGCGGGAAGCAGTGCTCCGCTATTTTGCCTACGGAGCCAGCTCAGCGGAGCAGTTCCGGGTGGAACTGTGCCAGCTTCGGAGAAATTTACCGTGGGAAACCATTATTAGTGCTTATAATCTGCTTGGTAGTCATGATACCCCGCGTTTTCTGACCTTATGTGGCGGAGACCGGCGGAAATTCTTGGCGGCGCTGGCGTTTCAATTTACCTACCCGGGAATTCCGGCCTTATATTACGGTGACGAGGTTGGCCTGACAGGTGATAAAGACCCGGATTGCCGTAAGACCATGCAGTGGGACCCTCAAAAACAGGATCAGGTAATCCTGGAGGCTACCCGGTCTTTAGCGGCTTTGCGCCAAAAGTATCAGGCATTGCAAGATGGTGGCTATTATGGATTGGCTGTGGGTGATTCGCTCTTCGGTTTTATCCGTTTAGGCAAAAGAGAACAGGTCTTATTTGTCAGTAATATGAGCCCTGAATGCCGTTCGATTCAACTTCCCGCTGAGTGGAACGGTGGCTGGGAACCCCTTTATGCAGTAGGCTCCAGTTTATCCGGTTTGGATTATCCGGAGATTCCCCCGCAAGGAGTACGGATTTTTAAACGGGATCTTATTTAAGACTGGGGGTGAAAAACACCTGAGTGTTTTTCACCTTCACAAAATTTGAAAATTCCAAGATATTCAATTGACAGTCTCCCGATTCTATGATATTATAACTTTTGCATTGACATGGTGGGCGTAGCTCAGCTGGTTAGAGTGCCAGGTTGTGGCCCTGGAGGTCATGGGTTCGATCCCCATCGCTCACCCCAAAATTTACCCAATTTGAACAGGGACTAATTGTTACATAAAAGTCCCTTTTTATTTTAGTTTTAGGCACCTATTATTTTTTTGTATAATTGAATCATCGGGGGTTAGCATATTATTAGCTATACGTCTTTTTGGAAATCCCCGGAGGTGTCACCTTTGAAAAATCCGATGAACTGGCAAGCTTTTCTGGTTGCTTTCTCCACGCTGTTTATAGCGGAAATGGGAGATAAAACTCAATTAGCTGTCTTTACCCTGACTGCTAATTCTCAAGCACCGCTGGCAGTGTTTTTAGGGGCCTCAGTAGGCTTGACGGCAGTGACGTTAATCGGAGTCGTGTTTGGCGGGGCGGTTACCCGTATAATCACTCCGAGCTACTTACGCCTGGCGTCCGGATTTTTATTTGTGGGCATTGGCATTTATACTTTATGGGAAAGTATTACTAAAATGATAACAAAGTAGTGGTGAGACGGATTTGACGGCGCTGGACCGCAAATTAATCGCCGGATTGCTGATTGTGGCAGCGATTTTATTTTTGGGCCGCTTCTTACCTGCTACTCAATCCGGTCTGGTTGCCCGGGTGGAACTGACCGGCAGATTGGTGAAGACTATCAATCTGACCCGGGCGGAGGGCCGAAAGGTAGTGATTGAACTGCCCCGGGGCCGGGCGGAACTGGAGATCAAGAACCGGGCGGTCCGAATTGTAGAAATGCCGGATGAACTTTGCCCCCGTAAGATTTGTTCGCATAGTGGCTGGATCCGCAAGCCCGGCGAGATGTTGATTTGTGTACCGAACCGGTTAGTAGTCCGTTTAGTAAGCACGCAAAGTCGACCGGTTGATGCAATTACCCGTTAACCTGTTCCGAATGAACCGCTTCCCGCATATAAATAGGATGAAAGGGAGGTATGGACTTGTTGACGAAAACCTCGGAACTAAGGGAACGGGAAGTGGTGAACATCCTTGACGGCCGGCGCTTGGGCCTGGCCAGCGATTTGGAGATTGAGGTTGAAACCGGCCGGATTAAAGCTATTGTAGTTCCGGGGCCAGGCAAGTTTTTAAAAGTGTTTGGAAAAAACGAAGAATTTGTGATCCCGTGGGAATGGATTAAGAAAATCGGAGTTGATGTGATTTTGGTTGAAGCGCCGAATTACGTCGAGGATAAAGCGTCAATTATTTCGTTTAATCAGACCTACTTATGATAATAAGTGGGTTTTATAATCTCTATTGACATCGGGTCAACTTCGGAAAGAGGTGACTTTTCGTTTTGCCGGCAATGCTTGAACCCGGTCCCGGGTATCAATTTGACTGTCAAAGCAAACTATGTTAGATTATTTGATAAAGCAAGCTCGGCTTGTCGGCTGAAGGTTGGTTTAGACCAACCGGTACAATTTATCTTAACAAGGTGGTAAAATGAGCCAAAACTATCAACTGGCAGTGGCCGACTTGGATGGAACCTTGGTTTCATACAACTCAAATGTGGTTTCGAAATCGGTCTCAGAGGCGGTTCGGCGGTTACGCCAAAACGGGGTGGAGTTTACCATTGCCACCGGTCGGAGTTGGGCCCAGGCCAAACCGGTCGTGGCCCAACTGGGAATTACCGCGCCAGTAATTGTCCAGACGGGGGCCTTAGTGATCGATCCCCTGACGGAACAGCCAATTTACCGGAAACCGTTGCGCCGGGAGATTGAACTTAAGTTGCGGCAGATGGCACCGTTTCCTGGCATCGATCAGTTTTGTTTGGCTACCAATGGCGTCTATTATGCAGCCCGGATTACTACCAAAGGCGGAGACTGGCTTTTCAATTTTGGCGAAAAGTGCCGCCTGGTGCAACAGTGGCTGCACCGACCGGAGGAAATGATTAAACACCTTTTTATCGGTGCGGAGACCGATTTAAAACAGTTAGGTTTAAAAATCAGCCAAAAGATAGTACCGACTCCGAATTTAATTTTGTGGCCGCCTGATCAAAACAGCGATGACTGGTTCTTAGAAGTATTTGATCCGTTAACCTCCAAAGGCCAGGCCCTCCAATGGCTGGCCGGCTATTTGGATGTAGAGATGAAGGCAGTAATTGCCTTTGGCGACAGTGTTAATGATCTTGATATGTTGCAGCTGGCCGGGACCGGAGTAGCCATTGCCGGTGCTGTACCGGAAGTGTTGGCATCCGCCTCGGTGGTGATCCCCGCTCCGGAAGTTGACGGCATCGGCGAATTTTTAAACCGGTTAGCCGCGGCCCAAATTCCATTGGCAGAGGCCATCGGTTCCGATGATGGAGTGGCCTAGGAGGAAACTTAAATGGTTTATGATTTTCATACCCATACCTTTTTAAGTGACGGTGAACTTTCACCGGTGGAATTAATCCGACGGGCGGTGGTCAACGGTTATCAGGCGGTTGGCCTGACCGACCACGTGGGTCCGGGAAACCTGGAACGAGTAATCCGAGAGTTAATTAAAGAATGCCAGCTGGCCCAACGTTATTGGGGGATTTATGCCATCCCCGGGGTGGAACTGACCCATGTACCGGCTGCTAGTATTCCCGCTTTAGCCCTGGAGGCCCGAAAGTATGGTGCGGAATTAATAGTGGTGCATGGCGAGACTCTGGTTGAGCCGGTCGAACCGGGTACTAATTTGGCGGCAGTATCCTGTCGGGAAGTTGATATTCTGGCCCACCCTGGTTTATTAAGCGCGGAGGTTGCCGGACTGGCGGTTCAAAACGGCGTACTGATTGAGATTACTGCGCGGGGAGGCCATAATATCGGTAATGGTCAGGTGGTCCAGGCTGGACGGGCCGCCGGAGTAGATTTTATAGTGAATTCGGATGCCCATTCGATCGGAGATCTCGGAACTGCCCAATGGGCTGAGACTGTAGCCCGCGGCGCCGGTTTGACCGAGGCCGAGGTTGCAACAGCTACGCAGACCAATCCTTTGAAATTAATCGACCGGCTTAAAAAGAGGCGCAAAGCCGATTGACAACCGATTAATCCTGATGTAAAATAATGCTAATTTAAGTGTCAAAAGACGATGAACAAGAAAAGTACCCTGCCCAAGTTCCTGCAGAGAGAAAAGGTCAAGGCTGTAAACCTTTTTAGGAAATAAGCCGGGGAAGTTCCCTTGGGAGTCGGCAGCTGACGGTAGGGATGGCAGTTATGTCCGTACCATAGGTTAGCCCGGCAGCCCGCCGTTAACGGGATAGAGTATCGAAGGTTGTTATACTTTCCGTACTTGAACAAGTGAGTCTTTTACAGACTAAATCGGGTGGTACCGCGGAATCGGCCCACGTTTCGTCCCGAAGGGAAAGAAACGTGGGCCGAATTTTATTTTCGGGAGGTACTGCTGATGATTATTGTGACCAATCGGGAGATGACGGCTGAAAACTGGGAAGAGTTATGTAAAAAGCTTCAGGATTGGGGTTTTCAGATTAATGTGATTCAAGGAATGGAAAAGAAGGTTATCGGTGCGGTCGGAGATAAGCGCCGGGCAGACTTTAGGCTTTTGGAGAATATTGCCGGGGTGGAAAAAGTAATCCCGATTCTTAGCCCCTATAAGCTCGCCGCTAAGGAGGCTAATCCTGCCGGGACTATTGTAACTGCCGGTGAACTGAAAATCGGCGGAGGTTACTTTGGAGTGATTGCCGGACCTTGTGCGGTGGAAAGCGAAACGCAACTGCTGGAGGTAGCCAGAGGAATTAAAGCGGCGGGTGCCGGTGGCTTGCGGGGGGGCGCTTTTAAACCTCGGACTTCTCCCTATAACTTCCAGGGCCTGGAAGAAGCAGGCTTAAAGCTGTTGGCTAAAGCCCGCGCCGCCACCGGGTTGCCAGTGGTTACGGAACTGATGAACCTACCGGATCTGGAACTGGTGGCTGAATACGCCGATATCATTCAAATCGGTACCAGGAACATGCAAAATTTTGGTCTGTTACGAGCAGTGGGGCGGCAGCCCAAGCCGGTACTGTTAAAACGAGGCCTGGCGGCGACAATTGATGAATGGTTAATGGCAGCGGAGTATATTATGGCGGAAGGCAATAACCAGGTAATCCTGTGCGAACGGGGAATCCGGACCTTTGAGACCGCTACCCGTAATACCCTAGATCTAAGCGCCATTCCTTTGCTGCGGCACCGCTCCCATCTGCCGGTGATCGTTGACCCCAGCCACGGTACTGGGAAACGGAAATTAGTCTTACCGATGGCCAAAGCGGCGGTGGCTGCCGGCGCCGACGGTCTGTTGGTCGAAGTTCATCCGGACCCGGCCAATGCCTGGTGCGATGGTGAACAATCTTTGGACCTTCCGGATTTTGGCGAATTAATGACTGAAATTAAGCAACTTGCCGCGTTCGAAGGAAAGCGGCTTAGCGGTGGAGCGATTAATTGTTAAATCAATATCTTGACTTGCCGGATTACCATTCCGTCAAGTCAAGATATAAAACGGTTATCCATTTTTCTTCTCTAATAATAGCGAATTAACTGTTTTTGGAATATAAGATTTAATATGTAATTTTATGTAATAAAGTATAGATTTTTTTTAATTTATGTTAATATACTAGCATACAAGCACTGGACTGCTGAAAGCATTAATCTAAATTTAGAGGAGGGGAATTATGAGGGAAATTCTGGTATTGCCGTTAATACTGGTTATGGCATTATCGTTTTTACCGGTTGTAGGAAGCAACAAAACTATTCTTCAAAATTATCCACGGTATTTACTAATACTGACCCGATTACAATCGGTTTGGAAGCTATTACCAGTGAAGAAGTAGCTGTTTTGGCAGCTCTTCCTGACCTAGTAATGTTTCTGACTAATTTAGTCTTCGGTTAAAGTGAGGGAATCAAATGAAGATAATCTTACGTTGGTTTCCCGGTGGAGACGATAGTGTAACTCTGCAACAGATCAAACAGACTCCCGGGATTAGCGGGGTTGCCACCTGCCTGACCGATCTCCCCGTCGGTGCGGTTTGGCCGTTGGCGCGGTTGATTGCCTTAAAAGAGGAGATTAATGCGGCTGGCCTTGAAGTTGAAGTGATTGAAAGCGTTAATGTCCACGAAGATATCAAAAAGGGCTTACCAACTCGGGATTGGTATATTGAAAATTACCTGAAAACCCTTGAAAATCTGTCAAAGATCAATATAAAGTGTTTATGTTACAATTTTATGCCAGTAATCGACTGGGTTCGCAGTGATCTGGCCTTTACCTTACCAGACGGCAGTACGGCCATGTCTTACCGCCACGCCCAAGTATTGCAGATGAATCCGGCTCAAATGGCTAAGGTTATGGCCAGTAAAGCGCGAGGCTACTCCCTGCCTGGCTGGGAACCGGAACGGTTGGAGGTGATGGCCGCCGATATTGAGTTTTACCAGTCAATGACAACCGAGTAATATTGGGCCAATCTCCGGTATTTTCTGGACGCGGTGATTCCATATGCGGAAAAATACGGGATCAAAATGGCAATCCATCCGGATGATCCGCCCTGGCCGTTATATGGTCTTCCGAAAGTGATTACAAACGCAGCGAATATCCGCATTCTACTTTCCTTAAACCCAAGTCCCTATAATGGCCTGACTTTTTGTACCGGTTCGCTCGGTTCCAACCTGGACAATGATTTACCTGCCATGATCCGGGAGTTTGCGGCAGAGGGAAGGGTTCATTTCGCCCATATCCGGAATGTGAAACATTTGACACCCCAAGATTTTGATGAGTGTGCTCATATTAGCGAAGCTGGCGACCTGACCTTTTTGAAATTGTTAAAGCTTTTCATGACAGCGGTTTTGACGGTTACATCCGTCCCGACCACGGACGGATGATCTGGGGTGAAAAAGCCCGGCCCGGTTACGGCCTTTATGACCGGGCCTTAGATGCTAATTATCTCTATGGTCTCTGGGAAGCGATCACTAAAATGAAAAAAATGTTGGGTTGATTATACCAACCTAAGGAGATGTGGATGTTATTACCATGTTGAATTTGAATGCAACCTGTTTTGCACTTCAAAAAGAATGGCGGGAACGAGGGGTGGAAATTCCCACTTTTGATTATGCCACCATGATCGCTCAAACCGTCGCGGCTCCCACTTGGGTCCACTTTGGGGCGGGTAACATCTTCAGAGGTTTTATCGCTGAACTGCAACAGCAGCTTTTAAATGCCGGCAAGGTTAATACCGGGATTATTGCCGTTGAAACTTTTGATTACGAAATTATCGACCGGATTTATACCCCGTTTGATAATCTGGCTTTACTGGTTGCTTTAAAACCGGACGGGACTACCGATAAAAAGGTTGTTGCCAGTATTGCCCAGGGAATTAAGGCTGATGCCGCCGGGTTCCGGCGCCTACAAGAGATCTTTACCAATCCCAGCCTGCAGCTGGTCAGTTTTACCATTACCGAAAAAGGCTATGGGCTGACGGATCTGAAGGGATCTTTCCTTCCGGTAGTTCAAGCTGATCTGGAGAGCGGCCCCTGCCAGCCGCAACACGTGATGAGCATTATCACCGCCCTGTTCTATCAACGTTATTTGGCGGGGGGACTGCCGTTGGCTTTGGTGAGTATGGATAATTGTTCCCATAACGGCGCCAAACTGCAATCATCCATCCTGACTATTGCTAAAGCCTGGCAGGACCAAGGTTATGTTGACGAAGGGTTTCTTACCTATCTCCATGATGAACAGGCTGTATCCTTCCCGTGGAGCATGATTGATAAGATTACCCCCCGTCCCTCGGAATTAATCGAAAAACAACTGACTGATCTGGGCATTGCAGCAATGACTCCGGTGATTACTGCTAAAAAAACCTTCATTGCTCCTTTTGTTAATGCGGAAATTCCTCAATATCTCGTCATTGAGGACCGGTTTCCCAACGGTCGGCCTCCCCTGGAATCAGCCGGAGTATTCTTTACCGACCGGGATACGGTAAACAAGACGGAACGTATGAAGGTAACCACCTGCTTGAATCCGCTCCATACCGCTCTGGCCGTGTTCGGTTGTTTATTGGGCTATACTTCGATCGCTGCCGAGATGAAAGATCCGCAGTTGAAAGCCTTAGTAGAAAAAATCGGCTATCTTGAAGGAATGCCGGTAGTAGTTGATCCCCAAATTATCAGTCCCAGGGCTTTTATTGATGAGGTGATTAATAAGCGGCTCCCTAATCCCTTTATTCCGGATACGCCGCAGCGGATTGCCACTGATACATCCCAAAAGCTAGCAATCCGTTTTGGAGAAACCATCAAATCCTATCTCTCCCGAGAAGAGTTGGACGTAACCAAGTTGTTTTTTATTCCCTTGGTAATCGCCGGCTGGTGTCGCTATCTTTTAGGTGTTGATGATGAACTGGCCCCGATGACGCTAAGCAGTGACCCGATGCTGGAGGAATTAACCGGAATTGTCGCTGGGATTAAAGTGGGCGAACCCCGGTCTTATCAAGGCCAACTAAAAGTAATTCTTTCCAATCCGGTTCTGTTTGGGGTTAACTTATATGTGGCCGGTTTGGGGGAGAAAATTGAAAGCTTATTCCGAGAAATGATTGTCGGGAAAGCAGCAGTGCGGCGAACCTTAACTAAATACCTGTCATAAAAAGTCATAAAAATGGGAACCGAAATTGAAACAGTAATAAATGGGAGGTCAAGATGAATATTAGTGACCGGCAGCCTAAAGAATCTGCCCGTGATTATGCGTTCCGGGTGATTAAAGAGAACATCATTTCGCTGGAGTTAATCCCTGGCAGCATGGTTAGTGAGAATGAGCTTTCCAATGCCTTAGGGCTAAGTCGGACTCCGGTGCGCGAAGCATTGATTGAATTAAGTAAATCGCAGGTAGTTGAGATTTACCCCCAAAAAGGAATTTATATATCTTTAATCGATCCCGAGTTGGTGGAAGAAGACCGTTTTTTGCGGCTGGTCTTAGAAAACGCCATGGTGAAGATGGCCTGTGAAGTAGCGACTGATGCAGATTTGGTTGCTTTAGAAGCTAATCTCAAATTACAAGATTTTTATCTGCAACACCCTTCTCCGAACCAATTATTAAAGTTGGACAACGAGTTTCACCATTTGTTGTTTTCCATCTGCAATAAGGAACGGACCTATGCTTTATTAAACAGTACGACGATTCATTTTGACCGGGTGCGCAGCTTGAGTTTGGTTGCGATTAAAGAAATTAAGATTGTCGCTGACCATCAGGCAATTATCAATGCCATCAGAAACCGGGATTCTCAAGCCGGAGTAACTGTCATGACCAAGCATTTAACCCGCTATAAAATCGATGATCAATTACTTCGCGCTAAGTATCCTAATTATTATAAATATAAGTAATTGTTGGTTGACATTACAAAACCTTACCGGTATAATATTATTGTATTTATTGGCTCAATTACCGGTTTTAAAGGGGAGTAGCGAAAGGCCTTTTTGCCTAATGGAGCGGTCAACACTACGGTTTCTAATACCTGGCCCTCCACTTGTGATCAAGCCGCCAGACCTTTAACATTATTGATTAATGTTAAAGGTTTTTTTATATTTTAAAGAAAGTACTGCTTTTTACTAAAAAGCAATGCTATTTCTAAATATTGATAATAAAAGACATTGAGGTGATTTGAATGTGGCAAATGATCAAGATTGCTACCCGGTCCCGAGAGGAGTTCGTGGAAATTACCGCGACGATCCGGGGCCTACTTGAAGAAAGCGGGGTTAAAAACGGGGTATGCTATGTTTATATCCCGCATACTACTGCCGGAGTAACGATTAATGAAAATGCCGACCCGGACGTAATCCTGGATCTGAACCGCGGCTTGGAGAGGTTGGTCCCGACAACCGGTGACTACCACCATAGAGAAGGAAACTCCGCGGCCCACATTAAGGCGGCATTGCTGGGTTCTTCGGTGGCAGTACCGGTGGTTGACGGCCGGTTAGCGTTAGGTACCTGGCAAGGGATTTATTTTTGCGAGTTTGACGGCCCGCGCAGCCGGAGTTACCAGGTAGGATTCTTCGAAATGAAGGAGTGATTGACATAGAGAAGATTAAATGGTATCAAAAGCAGGCTAAGGCGATTGCCGCTGAATTGGAATCCGATCTTAACCGGGGATTGACTCAGGAGAAAGTTTTAGCAAAGCGGGAACAGTACGGAACTAACGAATTGGCGGAACAATCCGGCAAGTCCCTTAGGATGATGTTGTTAGGCCAGTTTAAGGAGTTTTTAGTCATTTTACTGTTAATTGCCGCTGTGCTCTCCGGCTTTTTGGGAGAATGGTTAGATTCTACCGTCATTTTGATAATTGTAGTTCTAAATGCATTTTTAGGCGTTTTTCAGGAGTATAAAGCTGAAAAATCTTTAGAAGCACTGAAGAAACTCGCGGCGCCGCTGGCGAAGGTGCTTCGGGACGGGAAAATCCATCAAATACCGGCTAGGGAAATGGTTCCTGGTGATATCTTTATCTTGGAAGCCGGTGACTTTGTCCCGGCCGACGGCCGTTTGTTGGAAGTAGTCAATCTTAAGGTTGAAGAGTCCGCGTTGACCGGAGAATCGGTTCCGGTTGACAAGAACAACGCAGTATACCAGGATGAGCTGCCGTTAGCCGACCAGAAAAATTCGGTCTTCATGGGGACAATAGTTACCTATGGCCGGGGTAAAGCCATTGTCACTGAAACCGGAATGCGGACTGAGATTGGCCGGATTGCCACCATGATACAGAATGTGGAACCTGAGACTACGCCGTTACAGGAGAAATTGGGTGAGTTCGGCAAATATTTGGGTCTATTGGCTCTGGTGGTCTGTGCTGTAATCTTTATCTTCGGTTGGTTGCGGGGCGAACCGGTAATGACGATGTTTTTAACTGCGGTCAGTCTGGCGGTAGCGGCGATTCCCGAAGGATTACCGGCAGTTGTAACCATTGTTCTGGCTTTGGGAGTACAGCGGATGGCCAAACAGCGGGCAATCATCAGAAAACTGCCGGCAGTGGAGACATTGGGAGCGGCTACAGTAATCTGTTCGGATAAAACCGGAACTTTAACTCAGAATCAGATGACCGTTAAAAAAATTTACGCCGGTGGTAATTTGTATGAAGTAACCGGTCAGGGTTATCAGCCGGAAGGCCAATTTATGCGGGACGGAAAGCCTTATGCCGTACCCGAGGAAGGAATTTTGACCGTAACACTGCTAGCCGGAGCCTTATGTAATGACTCGAATCTGGACCAGGATCCGGCGGGGGAGAAAACCATCTGGAAGATTATCGGTGACCCTACCGAAGGCGCCTTAGTTGTAGCAGCAGCTAAAGCCGGACTGGAACGTCGGAAGCTGGCGAATATTTATCCAAGAGTTTTGGAGATCCCCTTTGATTCCAACCGGAAGCTGATGACTACGATCCATCAAGGTAGCCTGCCGGAGCATTACCTAAAGGAGATGGAAAGCGACAACCCCGCCGGTTTGTGGGCGATTACTAAAGGGGCTCCTGATTTAATCCTCCAACGTTGTCAGGCTTATTTAACTCAAACAGGGATCAAACCATTGGAGAACAGCATTCGCAAAGAATTGTTACAGATCAATGCCAGAATGGCTCAGGAAGCCTTACGGGTCTTAGGAGTTGCGGTACGCCGGATGCCGGAAGCCAGTCAGATTCGGATGGATCGGGTGGAAGAAGAGTTAATCTTTGTCGGGTTTTGGGGGATGATCGATCCGCCACGGTTGGAAGTGAAAGATTCAATTGCCGAATGTCGGAGCGCTGGAATTTTGCCGGTGATGATCACTGGTGACCATCGGGATACGGCTGCGGCCATTGCCAGTGAATTAGGTTTGTTAACCCCGGAAAGACGGGTCTTGACAGGACCGGAACTGGATCAATTAAGCGAAGCGGATTTGAAAGCACAGATCGAATCAATTGCCGTCTATGCCCGGGTGTCGCCGGAGAATAAAGTCCGGATTGTCAGTGCTTTTCGTGATAAGGGACAGATAGTGGCAATGACCGGAGACGGTGTTAACGACGCCCCGGCTTTAAAACGAGCGGATATTGGCGCCGCCATGGGCATCACCGGAACCGATGTGGCCAAAAGCGCGGCCGAGATGGTACTGGCGGACGATAACTTTGCGACCATTGTCGGAGCAGTCAAAGAGGGCCGGATTATTTATGAAAACATTAAAAAAGCTATTTATTTTCTGCTCTCCTGCAATCTCGGGGAGATTTTCGCGATTTTTTTAGCGATTATCTTGCAATACCCGGTGCCGCTATTGGCGATCCAGATTCTCTGGGTAAACCTGGTCACCGATAGCCTGCCAGCGTTAGCCATGGGGATGGAACCGGCCGAACCCGGGATTATGAAGCGTAAACCCCGTCGTAAAACTGAAGGTATCTTTGAAGTCGGAATAAAACTGACGCTCTTTTTCGAAGGGCTGTTGATCGGCGGCTTTACTTTGATTTCCTTTGCAATCGGTAGTAATTTTGGCGGAAATCTCGAACAAGGAAGAACCATGGCCTTTGCCACGCTCAGCTTCTCTCAGTTGTTCCATGTCTTTAATTTTCGTTCGATCCATGCGACAATTTTTAAACGGGGAATGCTTCCCAATCCGTTTCTCTGGGGCGCGGTTGCCATCTCGGCTTTGGTGCAGTTAATCGTCATGTTAATTCCCCTCCTTCGGGAGATCTTTAAATTAACCGCTTTAGACGGGTGGCATTGGCTGATCGTTTGGCTATTGTCAGCGACAACGATCCCTGTGGCGGAACTGTGGAAGGCAACTTACCTGCGGCGTTGTGGTAAACAAAGCTAACTGTCTCTGACTTGTTCGGTCATTTGAGGAAATTGCATAATTACCTTAATAAGCCCTTTGGCCACAATATAGTGACTAGCCCAGATGTATCTGTCGATATATTGTGAGCCAAAGCTTAAATCAGGAATTGTGCAATTTCTTAATTTAATAGGTTGTATTATGAAAAAATTGCAGGAATCACCATCACCGCAGCGAAGATGTTGGGTAAAGCAATGACAGCGAGGAATAGTGTGATGAAACTGAAACTGGGTATCTTGTTTCTCCTAGGGTTAATGTTGTTACTCCCGGTTAGCAATGCGCAAAGCCAGCCGGATCTGATCCATCGGATCGGCAGCCTTTTGCAAAAGGGCCAGCTGGGCCTGGCTCAACGGCAGCTTGATACCTATTTGAGCACTGATCCACCAGACGTAGCTGCTTGGATCATGCAGGGAATGGTGGTACTGTACCAACACGAGGCGGCTGATCCTGAAAGTTTTATCTTAACAGATGAATCCATCTTTAACCGTTGGAACGGACTGGTTGAAACTGCTCCGGTCCTAATTCCCCGGGTGGTTGCTTCGGAAGTGGCCGGATGGTGGCAGCGGGCGTTGCAACTTGACCCTTCCCAGACGGAGCTTCGGGAGGCGTTAGCCTATTTATATGCCCAGGCTTTAATGACACCGGAATTAATGGCAGAATTGGCAGAGTTAAACGCCAGGAATTCGGAATCCGAAGACTTAAAATACCTAATGTGTGACTTGGCCCGCTGTTTGGCGGACCGGAATGCTTTGTCGGATGCTATCGAAGTCTACCAGGAAATTATCTGCTTTTATCCGGATGATTCGGTAGTTTATGCCGCTTTGGCAGATACTTTGATTGACCACGGCCGATTAAGTGAAGCTGGTGAGTGGCTGGAACGGGCTGCCGCTTTGCCGCATCCGGAAGGGGGACAATTTTTTAAGACGCGCTTCCGTTATTGGCTGGTTTCAGGAGAGTATTCCCAAGCACAACAGGACTTAGAATCCTGGTCGGAAGCGGTCCGGAGGCACGACGGACTTTTTTTTAAGGGTCTGTTGCTATATTATAACAATAATCCCGGGTGGATAAGTGCAATGAAGCGGTTTCTCGCTATCCCTTATGACCGGACCGGCCGGGCGGAGCGGGAGCTGGCCCGCTTTCTGATCTCACGGGTTAATCAAGATGATT
The DNA here is from genome assembly GCA_036564195.1 of Bacillota bacterium. Lineage (GTDB taxonomy): Bacteria > Bacillota > UBA4882 > UBA8346 > UBA8346 > DATCLA01. Next base: position 8,911 of record DATCLA010000139.1, on the reverse strand, counting down.
ACCGGAGCTATTTGCAGAGTTTAGCCTTTAAAATTGATAGTAATTATGAGTTACTCTTGCACCAACGGGCGCTGCGGAAATTTCCGGATCAGGCAATACCGTATTTGGAAGTTGCCAAATTTCATAATGCCTGTAAAAACTTCCACGCAGCGCTGGAGATTTTGCATGCCGGCGAAGACCAAGCTATAATTACTCCGGAAATAGTTGATGAGTATCAGTTCCAATATGCTTGGACTTTACAAAATTGTCAGGATCCCGCGGGAGCCAACCGCAGATGGATAAAGCTTTTTAATGCTCAAGATTTTTTTCAGAAAAGTGCGGCAGTCTACTTTTACGGTAAAAACCTTTGGAAAGCTGGCAATGTTGCTGAAGCCGTTAAATTTTTTAAAATGCTCTCCAACCGGGCTGCAGAATCCAAATACGCCTATTACTGTCAAAGAATGTTACGGCAACTCGAAACCGGAGCGTTTTCTCCAACCGCAACCGGGACGGTATCGGAAGGTGAGCCGCTATGAGCAGGCCAATTCGCTGTCCCTGGCCGGGGAATGACCCGTTGTACCTTGAATATCATGATCGTGAATGGGGCGTCCCTGTTTATGACGACCGGAAGCTGTTGGAGTTTTTAATTCTTGAAGGTGCCCAGGCCGGTTTGAGTTGGATAACCATCCTGAAAAAGCGGGATAATTACCGGCAGGCCTTTGACGGCTTTGACCCGGTCAAAATCGCTGCTTATGATGAAAATCGCATCAAAGTGCTCCTCGCGGATGAGGGGATTATCCGGAACCGGCGTAAGCTTCTGGCGGCAGTCCAAAATGCCAGAGCCTTTTTGGAGTTGTCTGCAACAAAGGGGAGTTTCAGCGAGTACCTCTGGGATCTAGCCGGGGGTAGCCCCAAACAAAACGCTTGGCGGGATCCTAAGGAAGTACCGGTTTATACCCGGGAAGCGGAAAGAATGAGTGAGGAACTGGTTAGGCAGGGGTTTAAGTTTGTCGGTCCGACGATTTGTTACTCCTTTATGCAGGCGGTAGGTATGGTCAACGACCACCTAATTGACTGCTTCCGGTATGGGGAAGTTAAGGCTTTAAGCGGCTTAAATCAGCACAGGCGCTAGTTAATAAAGCTTTCGGAAAAACTGAACTAAAATTAGGAGTTTTAAGTCTTTTCATCAATCTCCGTTAGCCATTTGGGACGGATGGAGGTTGGGTGATAATTATCAATATATGATAGGGCAGCGGCCACATTATCGGTTACATAGTAGAGCTGCCGACATTGAGGCTTGGCAAAATGTTGGTCAATCAGTAATTCAAACTGTTCCAATAACTTATCATAGAAACCTGCGGCATTTAAAATCACAACCGGTTTTTGGTGATAGTTCAACTGTTTCAAAGTTATTATTTCCAACACTTCCTCTAACGTCCCGTATCCGCCCGGCAAAGCGATAAACGCATCGGAACGTTGTTCCATGATGGCTTTGCGAGTCCGCAAATCTTCGGTAACAATTAATTCGTCACAATTTTCATAAACAACATTTTTTAGATTTAAAGCTTTAGGAATCACTCCGATCACCGTCCCCTGCAACTCATGGACGGCTTTAGCAGTAGCACCCATTAACCCGACTAAGCCGCCGCCATAGAGCATACTGTCACCCCGGCGGGCAATCTCCCGGCCTAATTGGGCTGCCAGGTCAAAATAAAACTGGTCAATAGCACAACTGGAAGAACTGTAGACACAGATTACTTTAGGCATGATTAGTTAAACCGGTTGGTTTAATTGCCTCCTTTACAGATTAGGTTGCTTAAAAGCTCTAAGCTATATGATGTATTATATCATCGCCGGGCCTTTTTTAACAGAGCTTTAGTCAATAAATGTTTCTAGGCGGTATATATTTACATCAATGTTGACTAATACCATTTTGGGTAGCTAAAATTAGATTAATAAGCCCGTTAGTTAATCCAGCTGAAATTGATGATTGCATAATTTCATTTAACATAATATATGATACCTAAGGAGTGAGGAGACTTGATATGAATTTGGTAAGACAATTGAAGAGTATCGGAATCGTCTTTCTTGCACTGGTTGTCTTATGGGTTTTTTTGACCAGGTTGTCCAGTAAAGATGTTCGCATGGCTATAGTCAGAAAGGGATCCCTTCAAGACTACCTGGAATTCACCGGACAGATCGAGGTTGAGCAGAAAGAGACGGTTTACAGTAAATATGATGGCAAGGTCCGGAAATTTCTGGTTAGTGAAGGCCTTTCCGTACTGCCTTTTGATAAATTGTTATTAGTAAACCTATCCGACTGGGGAAATAGCTTGAAAAAAGCAGAGAACAGTTATAGGAAGATGCAATCGCAAGTAGAACAACTGCGTCGGAAGATCGGCAGTGATCCGGTTAAACTGGCTCAAAACCTGTTACAACAGGCTGAAGCTATCGAAACTTTAGCACGAGGAAAGTTGGTAAAGGTAAACGACAAATTGCAAGAGGTTAAAAGATTACATGAAAGTAATAAAGCCACGGCAGCAGAGTTGGTTGACTGGCAGGAACGGTTGCAGATTGCGGGGCGGGCCTTAGCGGAAGCAGTCCGTAAAACTGAAGTAGCCCGCAAAAATTTGGAATTGGTTAAAAAAGCTATTAATCACCAGGAGTTGGCTGAAGCCGAATTTAAACTGAAGCAACTGGGCCTGGAGGTGGAGCAACTGCGGAAAAACCCAGGACAAGCAGGAATATATGCGGGAATCAGCGGACGGGTGGTCCGGAAATACGTCGCAGTCGGGGAAAAAGTCGCAGCCGGTGACCGGTTGCTGGAACTAGAAAATTCGCAAACTGCATATGTCCGCTCGGAACTGCCGGCAGCTGTCGCCGCTAAAATCCGGATTGGCCAAAAAGTCCTGATTAGCGTAGCAGCATTGGGTGGAAATGTAATTGAAGGTTCAGTAGGTGCTTACACACCGTTGGCCTCAGCTAAGAACCACGGTGAGGTTGGCCGGAAGTTTAAAGTCAGAGTAAATTATGATACCATTAAAACGATTTTGCGTACCAATAGTAAAGTCAATCTTAAGTTTATTATCAATGAGGCTGTGGATGTGCTGTTTATCCCGAAACGTGCGGTTTTTCAGCGCTTCGGCAGGCATCAGGTTTATGTGGTGGAAAGGGGCAAGGCGTTCTTGCGTACTGTGGAAACCGGAATTGCCGATGCTGAGAACATAGAGATTAAGCGCGGATTATTCCTTGGTGAGCAGGTAATTCTGGATCCAGGAATTGATTTAAGGCCGGGGATGAAGGTAGTTGACACCCGCGGGCTTTAAGGGAAGAAGTCGGTTCATGCACGGTAGTTTCCCCTATATTACCAGGCAGAAAATCGTAAAAAATTAAAATTGCCTATTTACAAACGAGAAGATTTCAGGTATATTAATATATGCGTCCGGCAGGCAAGACGCAAATGGGCGGTTAGCTCAGCTGGTGAGAGCACCTGCCTTACAAGCAGGGGGTCGTAGGTTCGAGTCCCACATCGCCCACCAATTACTAAAATGGAGCTGTAGTGTAGTCGGTTTAACATGCCAGCCTGTCACGCTGGAGATCGCGGGTTCGAGCCCCGTCAGCTCCGCCATTTAATTAAAATTGCCAAACGAGTCAGGAAGTTTTGAGTAAAGAAAAGGTTCTTGACAAAGTAAAACCGAGAAGTTATAATAATTAACGCCGCCACGATAGCTCAGTCGGTAGAGCAGAGGACTGAAAATCCTCGTGTCGCTGGTTCGATTCCGGCTCGTGGCACCATTTTAAAACCGAAAATTTCCAGGAGGAAGTTTCCAGTCAAGTAGTCAACTTTAGAAAATGCGGAAGTAGCTCAGTGGTAGAGCATCGCCTTGCCAAGGCGAGGGTCGCGGGTTCGAATCCCGTTTTCCGCTCCAAAAATGACAATCGTTTTTTTAAGATAGATGTCTCTGAGGAAGAGTTAAAGTTTCCTTATAAAGCAGAGGAAAAATTGGCGGCATAGCCAAGTGGTAAGGCAGAGGTCTGCAAAACCTTTATCCCCCAGTTCAAATCTGGGTGCCGCCTCCAAAAGTGAATAAGTTTTGTGCCGAAGTGGCGGAACTGGCAGACGCAAGGGACTTAAAATCCCTCGGTCCAAAAGACCGTACCGGTTCGATTCCGGTCTTCGGCACCACAATAATTACAAGGGTTTGCGATTAACTTACATAAAACGCAAACCCTAATTTATTACCCAGTTTTCTAAAAATTTTCTATTAAATACTAAAAAGCCGCGTCGTTACGGCATTTTAAAACGGTCTGCCAAATTTGACAAACCGTTTTGGTTTTAGATGTAATATTATTTTCTCTAAATGCTCCAAGGAAGCTGTGTAATATCCACAGGTAAGGAAGAAAATTAATTCTTTATTGAAGATTTGGAGCAAAGACTTCCAAATGGAGCATATTGACTGGAGAGTTCAAACCTGTACCCCACCTTAAGCGGCGATTCGGTTTTAAAGTAAAATTTTACATTTTATTATTGACAAGATCAGAGGCTTAATATATTATTAAACTTATAAAACATAGTATTCTTATATAATTAATAGGAATTAAAACTCGAGAGTTTTTACTTATACAGTATTTAATAATCGGAGTAAGTGAAGAAGCTACTAGGATGTTAAATCGAGAATAGGAATGGCAAAGGTGAACATTGTAATTTATGGAGGCGATCGTTTAGGTAAAATTCCACTGTTATTGAAAAATCACGGTTTTAATTTGGTTAAGCATGTTACCGGACGTAAACATAGTGATTTGAAAACGAATATTCCGTCCCATGTTTCCACGGTTTTAGTTTTAACCGATTATCTAAGTCACAGCATGCTCTCGGATGTAAAAACGACTGCCAAACGTAAAGGCCTCAAAACAGTTTTTGCAAAACGGTCCTGGTCGGAAATTCAAAAGGTTATTCAACTATGATGAAATATAAACCGTAACTACCTATTAGTGATGAGAAAGCTTACTTTTTTCCAAAGCCTAGACACTTTTTGATCAGGTTCCCAAAGTTCCGAAGATGAGTTTTCGTTATCGACAATAATATAGATGCTGGTTTAGACAGTCGTAAACTTAGGCCAACTAGGGAAGGCTCTTTATTTTTTAAGTCTAAGGATAAAAACAAGATGGGAAAGAAGATTTGAGGGCGTGGCTCTTTAAACCGGTGTTATCAATAGGGATACCGGAAGGCCGAGAACGTCAGTTAGATAACCATAGCCGGTTAAACTACTAGATCTCAAGCGTTATGGAAGACAGTGAATTGGCCTGCAATTAAACCACAGCCGGTTTGATGATAAGTTAGATGAGAATGACCGGTTCTATTTACTGATACTAATGAAATATACCAAATCGGTGATCGGATTAACTTTCATCAAAGAGTATTGACTGTCTGTAAAATAACAGCGGAATTGAAGGGTAATATATTAAAATTCAGTTATATCATGGCAACTCCCAACGGTTTGAAAGTCCCCCCGAATCTACAACGAGGCCAGATAAGGTATAATTAATTGTGAAAATTTTCAGGAAAACCTCAAAACGGTAAAATAAAGCACGAAAAAAATACAAGAGCTGGATATTATCAAAGAAAGTTACATACTAAAGTCGATGAGGTAGTTTTAAAAGTGCGATGTCATTTGTCATGTGAAACGGCGATTATCGAGACGGGTTGGCAATCAACGGATCAAATATTTACCTGAAGAGCATTATGGGCAAAATCCCACGGAAGTTCCTGAAGTGACACCTTCGGCCCATTAAAGAATGGTTGGATAGCGAATTAAAAGACGGGGATTATATATTATATATTCAAAGCGACTTCGGGGTAATGTTTTTGAGAGTAAAATGGACCTTTACCCGGAGCGGCAGACCGCTTTATGCCACTGTATAAATATATATTATGCAGGAAATTTATATAATTTAGTAAATTATCATTTATGAAGAAACAATAAAGATTTTAGGAACTAAAAGCAAGAAGGATAAGTAGCGATGAATTTCGGCAGTGAGGATTACCGCTCTGAGTCAATTGATCTCATCGGTTTTGCCGGTAAATGGTTAAACCGGTTAGCCGAAGAACTTCAGAATCACAACCCAGTAACTCCGGAAATAACGATGGACCAAGAAAAGCATAAAGTGTCTAGTTTTGCACTGGGTATTGCCAAGTTGCTTAATATTTTTGATAGACCTTTTTTTTATTTGGGGATTGTCTTTCTGTTATGGCTGGTTACAGAGGCAATGCTGCAATGGTTACTTCCGGCGCCCCGCTTTGATGCGATAGCGACTGAAGCTCGAAAGTATACAAAATTTGTTGGCCCGGCGGTCATCGGTTACTGGACCAACTGGCTGGCTATTAAAATGCTGTTTCACCCTCGCCGCGCCAACCGGCTTTGGCAAGGTTTGATTCCGGCCCGTCGCCATGAACTGATTCAGTCTCTGGCCGCCGGGATTCACCAACGCCTCTTTTCAGCCGGAATCGTTCGGGAGTTTTTGCGAACCTCTCCATTACTAGAAGGGTTAGTTTACGCCACGGAACGAGTGACAAATGACGCTGAATTTCGCAAGGAAATTAAAAACCTCTCCCGGATTTATTTGGAGCGATTGTTGAACCGGCCGGAAATCAGTCAATCTGTCCGGCAACTGGTTGGGGAGGCCATTGATGGTTGGAGGGCGAAGAATTTTCTGGAGAAGCCGGTAGAATTGACTAAGGGAGTCTGGGGACCTTGGGTTCAAGAACGGATCGTCGCTGCCGTGCCGGAGCTTACCAAATCAATGGAAGGTCTATTTGACCTTTATGATCAATGGTTGGACAAGCTACCGTCAACTATAAGCAATAATCAGCAGCAGCTTGAAGTTGCTGTCGTTGCTTTTGTGGAGCAAAGTTTGGAATTATTGGATATTCAACAAATTATAACCAAACAACTGGCTAAGATGGACGAAGCCCAACTGGAAGAGGCTTTAACCGGTAATGTCCTGGGAGAATTGGTCTTTATCCAAACTTCGGGAGGGTTATTCGGTCTATTGGTAGCTTTGGCTCTGGAGTATCCAATGGTTCGTCTGCCGCTACTGGCGGGCGGAGTCGGACTGTGGTTGTTTTATAAGAAAAGTAACGGAATATAAGAGCTGTTCACTAAAGATATGGAAAAGCGCAAATACAGCGAAAAACTTGGTGAGTACCTGGTAAGAATTGATGTTAAAAGATTCCTCTGAGGGAATTATAAATTTTAATTGTATAATTTTTTAAAAAAACGACTTTCCAGTCATTTTTTTATAAGGGAGTCAACTGGCGTCAGGTTGACCATAACGCTCGAGTTTCAAAGATGGTATGGATACTTGGTGTTTTTTTGTCATATTAAAGCCATCAAACTTAAGAGCATTTTTTAAGACTTTTTATAAATTCTGTCTTTCCGCGCCGCTATTCTTTGGTAATAATACAGGTCCCCAGGATCTCCGGTCCGGTATGGGCGCAGAGTACCGGCGAGATTGGAATGAGTTGGGGTTTAATTCCGACAGCGCTTTCAATTTCCTGGGCATAGCTAGCGGCTTCATCGCTATTATCGCCGTAATGTAAGGCTATGGCCTCAATTCCGGTGGCGGCCTGTTCACTAACAAGCTCAATCAATCGTTTTTTTGCTGCTTTGATGGTCCGGACCTTTTCGAAGACAGACATCTTGCCGCCCGGCTCGAACCAGATGATCGGTTTAATCTGGATAATGGAACCGATTAGAGCCTGGGCACCGGAGAGACGACCGCCTTCATAAAGATAACGGAGGGACTCCACGAGAAAGTAGATCCGGCAGCGGGAATGTAATGCCTCTAGATATTCGCTAATCTTGGCGCGGCTGACGCCACGGCCTGCCATTTCCCGTGCTTTAATGGCCATGTAGGCTAGGCAGAAACCGCTTACCCGGGAGTCGAATACTGTAATCCGGTCAGCATGATATGATTGAGCCGTAGAGTAGACAGTGTTATAAGTGCCGGAAATCCCGCTGGAAAAGATGATACAAATAATTTCGTCACCTGCGTCAATAATCGGTTTAAACGCCTCAAGATAGGTCGCAGGCGATGGTTGCGAGGTGGTAAACTTTTTACCTGCGCGGAGACTTTTGAAGAATTCTTCCGGTTTTAGGTCAAACAGCTCCCGCCAGGAATTTTCCCCCTGATTAATGATGATGGGAAGAGGGTGAATATCATATTTTTTATATTCTTCGGGTGTCAGTGTTGAAGTGGTATCGGTAAAAATATGAATCATATGGCAAACCTCCCAAAAAGATGAAAGCACATAGTAAATTATACGCGGATTTAAAATAAAAATCCTTCATAAAAAGCTGTGCTTCCAAAAATAAAATATATAGTTAATAATGACAAGAAGGTAAAAGAAAAAGAAGGAGATTTCATCAGTGAAAGGGGGGAGGTGAGACAGGTACTCTGTCAGCCGTCTTTTGTCACTCCTGTTAAGCTGCACTCCTTGTTTACACTGCTTTCTCCTTCTCCACCTGCTCCAAAATATAACTTTCCACCTGATCTTTGGGAATCTCTAATGGAACTGCCAATTCTCCGTACAAGAGGTCTTCCGCGGTGCGCAAATAACGTTCATCAACCTGGCTGGTAGGTTTATTTTGCTGTTGGAGCATTTTTTTCCGGCGATGTAGTGATTTGATGATTCGTACCAATTCATAACAATTACAAGTGTTTAACGTTTGGCGGTAATGTTTTTCACGAGCCTTTTTATCCTCAATCCAGAAAGGTTCAATCGACGGAATTTTTCTAATGAGTTCTGCAGTCTCTTCTTTGGTAAGAATCTTACGCATCACTATTTTACAATTATCAACCGGTGAATAGATGGTACACCCTTCGGAATAGAGTGGTTGAAGTAAATAGTACTTTTTAGTTGTGTCAATAA
>DATCLA010000138.1:0-3663 GCA_036564195.1 Bacillota bacterium | reverse complement strand
GTATTGACGCCGCGTTCCAGCGCATGACGCGCTTCTTCTCCAAATAGAATCTGTTTTCCCGCCATATCTGCTCAACCTCCTATTTAAACTTTTAAACTATCAAAACCTTAATTATTCAGGAAGAACTGCTAGAATATCATTTTCTTTCAAAACCATGTATTCTTCCCCGTCCAGCTTAACCTCTGTCCCGGCATATTTGGCAAACAGGACTTTTTCGCCTACTTTAACTTCCAAGGGAACTTTCTGACCGTTGTCAAGGAGTTTTCCGGATCCAACGGCTAGTACTTTACCCATTTGCGGTTTTTCTTTGGCGGTATCCGGAAGAACAATGCCGCTTTTAGTCTTTTCTTCGCTTTCTAATACTTTGACAACGACTCTTTCTCCTAAAGGTTTGATATTCATAATATCCCTCCTTAAGTTTTCTGTTAGCACTCAACCATGCCGAGTGCTAACAAACTTAATTTTATTAATCTTGCCTGACTTTTGCAAGAAAAAAAAACCGGAATTTGAAATGCTTTTTAGCTAAAAACAGCTTCAGGTAAAGTTTAGCCGGTTTATTCTCTCATTATTGCGCTCTTTTAACCAAAAGCGTTTTATTTTGGAAGTACAAAAAAAGGGCTGTTTCTAAAGCTAATTTTGAATGATTTTGAAACAGCCCTCGCTAAGTGATGTAATAATGATGGGAAGCTCCAGTACTTACTAGGACGGTTCAGTGTTTCGCTTATTGCAGGTGGCGGTCGTCGGTCTCGATCCTGGGTTTGAAACCCCGGCGGGCAGTAACTTCCACCTTAGGCAGACGCAGTTCTAAAACGCCGTTTTTATAACGGGCCACCGCTTGGTCGGATTTAACCTGTACCGGTAGAGGAATGGTCCGGTAAAAACCGCCGTAACGCCGTTCCGTAAGATGATAGCCTTTTTCCTCACGGGTTTCATCCCGCTTAGTTTCGCCTTTTAAGATTACCACATTCTCGTCGACTGTGATATCCAGATCTTCCTGACGTACCCCTGGAAGGTCGGCCTCTAAAATAAGTTCCTTATCCGTCTCCCTAAGATCCACTGACGGGCCGAAACTACCAGTTTTAAAAAAGTCGTTCAGGGTTTTGGGGATGAGTTGATTAAAAAATCGGTCATCCCAAAAATCATTGTTGAATGGACTTAGCCAATGTTTACTTTCCATTAAAACACCTCCTGGTAAAGATATTATATTTTTTCACCAGGAATTTAGTTTAATTCATAGTTGAGCCGGTTTCATAATTTAAAAATTCCTATTTTAGCCCAATTGATCGACCAATCCAAGCTAGGCATGGTGAATTATGAAACCGCTTAAGGTACTAAATTTTAACGCAAACCATAGGCCTGGTTAACATCTAAAACGAACATGATTCCGTTGCCGGGAGCGTCAATTTGGAGTTGTTCGCGAATTGCAGCAACAATCGACTCAGTATGTTCGTGTTTGGTGATGATCATCACGATTTCTTTCTCCGGTTCAACCGCCATCGCAAACAGTACTTGGTTTTCGTGAATTCCGGAACCGCGGGCATTAATGATGGTCGCTCCCCGGGCCCCGGCTGCGGTTGCCGTATCAACTACAGTTTCGGCGTTTCCTTTATCGACAACTACAAAAATCGCTTTATGCATAGTTTCTGCACCTCGGCTTTCATTCAGATTAGTGATATTACAGTTTCTGACTCCGTAAAGCTCACTAACGGAAAACGTAAAGGCAATTCCGTGTCGGGGTTTGTCAAATTCAATCCGCCGGTTAAGTTCAGCAAGGGTCGAATCAACCAACTCTGTTGGGGCTAGCATTAAAATTAACTCTTTGCGGACTTCATTCAGATCTAACAACTCTAACAGATGGTTGTGGGCGGTTCCCCGGCCTAAAAAAACAGTAGCTCCGCTAATGCCATGCTGTTTGGCAAATTTAACGATTTTATGGCTTTGCCCAAAATTAACCACCAGGCAAAGCAGTTCTTGGCCTGTTAGGTCAGAGCAAGGGTTCATTAGCGTTCAAACCTCCTTTGGTAGATTTGTTTTTGTAGATTAATCCTAAGATCAAAAGCGCAATGATTGGTGTTAATGCAACCATTGAAATCATGCCGAACCCCTCAGCTAAGACATTGGCCCCGGCGGTAGCCTCAGCAACGCCTTGGACAAAAGCCAGGATAAAAGTGGCGGTCATCGGGCCGGAAGCCACTCCGCCGGCGTCAAAAGCGATCCCGACGAATAGTTTAGGGGCATAATAGGCCATTAGAATCGAGATTAGAAAACCAGGCAGTAGATAATGCCATAATTGGATTTCCGGAATCAGGATCCGGATCATCGATAAACTAACCGCGAAGCCGACTCCGATCGAGAGAGCCACCAGAACCAGTTTCCTTTGGATTGAACCGCTGGTTACGGTTTCAATTTGGTGAGTTAAGACATAGACGGCAGGCTCGGCCAAGACCACCGTTAGTCCCAGTGTAAATCCGACCAGAGTGACAAGCCACGGTTGGTCCAAACTTGCCAGTTTATACCCGACCACGCTACCGACATCCATAAAACCAGCATTAACACCGGTTAGAAATAATACTAATCCGATCAGAGTATACAAAAGTCCTTTGATAATCTTAAGAAGCGCCTTTTTGGAAAGTTTAAACTTAAAGAATTGAAAAACAAAAAAGGTTACTATTAGCGGAAGCAGCGCCAAGCAGACTTCACCAAGGACTTTCGGTGCTTGTTGCATAAAGGGTAATAATACTGCAGCCGATTGCGAGACCTGATATTCGAGACTGCCACTGATCCGGTCGGACTGCGAAAAAATACTCATGACCATCACTGGCCAAATGGCGCCGGTGGAGACGATCCCCACCAGGCCGAAACTGTCTTCTTCAGAGGCTTTACCGTCTTTTTTCAGTGAAGACACACCTAAGGCCAGCGCCAGCATAAACGGGACCGTCATCGCGCCGGTGGTGGCGCCGGAGGCGTCAAAGGCGATTGCCAGGAATTCTTTTGAAGTAAAGCAGGCTAAGCCAAAGATGATTAGATAAAAGATGGTGAGCATTTGCGGCAATGCCTTATTATATACAATCCGCAGCAGACCGATGGTAAGCATTATGGCAATACCGACCGATACAATTGTGACAATACTCATTTTAGAGACGGTCCCCGCGGTAACCAGAGCGACTTGTCCCGCCAGCACCTGCAGATCAGGTTCGGCGATGGAGATAAAGAAGCCCAGAATCAGACTGGCGAAAGTAAAAATCCAGACTTTATTGCTTTTGGCAAGCGTGGTCCCAATTAAAGAACCCAGGGGAGTGACTCCGATATCAACTCCGACTAAAAAAATTGAAAGTCCCAAAATAATCAGGAGACCGCCTAAAACAAAGCGGAACAGTAAATGGTTTTCCAGTGGGGTGATAGTAAAATTCAAGATTAATACAATGATAGTAATAGGAAATACTGCTGATAATACTTCTTTAAATTTTTCAGCCAGGATGTTCAAGGTAAGATTCACTCCTCTTTCTGATGATTAATTCCAAGCACTTCCTTTCAAGTTGTAGTTACCCCCTTAAAAGGATACCATAGGAAGATCACAGCGGCAACTGTTAGCGGTTGAAAATGAGTGCAAGGGGGTCGGGGAGAAACATTTGACAAGAAGAAGTTATGATGTATATTATATAT
>DATCLA010000137.1:0-15327 GCA_036564195.1 Bacillota bacterium | reverse complement strand
CTCCTTTACTTTATGATGAAAGCGTCTTTTGAAAGCCCCTTAGTTCTTTTTGGCCGGGCTAAAGAATCAAAAGTCGCAACGGGACCATGACCCCCTTCATTGATCCGTATTTTCCTTTATATCAATATAAAAGGGACCACTCTTAACTTATCCCAGCAGTCCCTTTTACAATGCCAACTTTCCGAACCTCAGTTTTCTTCTTCAACCCGCCTGATACACTTCAGCCCTTAACACCCCGATATAAGGCAGGTTACGATATTTTTCCGCATAGTCCAGGCCATAGCCGACCACAAAGGCATCCGGGATCATAAATCCGTTATAGTCCGGTTTAATCTCCACCTTTCTCCGGCTGGGTTTGTCCAACAACGTACAAATTTTCAGAGAATTCGGTTTACGGCTCTTTAAGTTTTCCACCAGATACTGTAGGGTGAGTCCGGTATCCACAATATCCTCGACAATCAATACATCCAGCCCTTCAATACTGAGATCCAGATCCTTTAAAATCCGCACTGTCCCGCTGGACTTAGTGGATGCCCCGTAACTGGAGACTGCCATTAGGTCATAGGCCAATGGCAGGTCAATCCGGCGCATCAGATCCGCCACAAAGGGTACTGCGCCTTTCATGATCCCGATTAGGACCAGGGATTTCCCCCGGTAATCTCTGGTGATCACTTCGCCAAGCTCCGTTACCTTTCGTTGAATCTCCGCTTCACTAAAAAGGATCTTTTCTAAGTCGTTTCGCATTTAGCCAACCTCCTGTTAGCTGAATCATAGCGGATTTGGCCGGCGGTTGTCAAGATGAATTCCAAAATGGATAATAAAAAACGGGGGTATTGCCCCCGCCTGGTAACAGTGATTGACTTACTTTAACTCAAAGATGGCCCGCAGTTCACCTTTTTTCTTATCCTCTTCAATCTCTTTATAGCGGTATTCCATTTTAAACCCGTTGCTAATCTTATAACCGACTCTAGCCGCATAAGCATTCCAACCGTCGCCATGGGCCTCGTCCGCTAAATCATATTCACCTTCCAGATAAAGCCGGCCAAATTTAGCATGGGCCCCAATGATGCAGACGTTCTGCTCGTCAGCGTTATCACCATAATGTAAGATCAGGTTGATATTGTCATTTAACGCTGCGCTCAGATTCAGCACGTAGGCGTCACCATATTCGTCATTGCCCCCAGACTTGGCTACTCCATCTACAAAGTACAAGCTGGCATCGAAGATTCCTTTCTTATAGAGTAATCCCACTGAATAGGCACCGCTGTCATTACCTTCTTTGGCATCGTAAGTCCCGGGATCATTATGATCCGCGTAATAATTGACAGCAATGTTAAGCCCTTCTGCCAGCTCCGGGCTGATAAAGCCGATTCCGAAAGCGGGTTTGATCTTACCGACTACCGCATCACCGTTATCAATCAGCTTGGTATTGTAGAACTTATTTTCCCACATACCCAGTTTTAGGCTAATACCGTTGTCAAATTTATCCAATAAGTAACTTTGGTTGAGCCAGAAGTTTTGTCTGTCACCTTCAATTGTCCCGGTTACCCGGCTACCATCACTATCATAATATGAATACTTTTCTAAATCATCCGCCTTTGCTTCTACAAACACTTTCATGGTATCCGTCAATTGCGACTCCAACTTCAACACTGCTTCAATCTCGTCCCTGGCGTCTTCATCAGCCTCTGTGTCGTAAGTCGCGGTAATCTCACCGCTCACTTTCACCTCAGCCAGAGCCGCAGCACCCAGGCTGAACACCAGTATTACACTTAAGGCCAGCATTAAAAATTTTTTCATCCTCAATAATCCTCCCCGTTTTTTATTGGTAAAAATACCAGCGTTGCTAAGTATCCAATCCCCTCCGGGATTTACCGGTTGTTAGCCAGCCAAACGAGGTAGCCGTGTTTCCCCCGTTGTTGGTAACGACAACTCGCAAAATCGCGGAGTTGACTGAAAAACTATCTAACCCTGGTATTTCGATACCCGATGCAAACTATAGTGTTAGCTAATTTACATAAATTTCCATCGGCAGTATAATTTTATTTGACGTCAGTCTGCGATCTCCTTTTTAAGTTTACTAAATTTTACAGTTTTTTAATTATAATCCTGCCACCGACCTGTTAATTTGGCTTTTCGTTTCCGTCTGTACTACTTTTAAAGCTTGACTGGTCTTAAAGTGAGGGAGATTGTTCGGTACGAAATTGAGGGAATTTATAGGCAAAATATGATTGAAGTTTTAAATTTGAGGGAGGGTAAATATTGAGACTATAACAGCAGCCTTAAGAGGATTTTCAGCGGCCGATCGAAATCAGTCAACCAACCGTCCTTACTTGACTGAATGAAAAAAGTGAGTCAAGGCCACCGTACCCTGACTCACTCTTTCACTTTAATCAAGTTCAGCTTAGAAGTTTACTCTTAACCGTAAACCAAAGCCGTCGTTGTCGGAGTCGGTTCTGGTATACTCACCTTGCAGGAAGGCATTGTCACCAACCTGATAGATTAAACCGGCAACTGTATAGTTATCATCATTGATTTTGAAGGTACCTTGTGAAGAAGTAATCTTCTTACCATAAATGTCGCCGTCGCCATAACCAGCGTAGACAACTGCTTTACCGAAAGTATAACCAACTTCTACATAGTATGCATCGAGGTCATCAGCATTATCTTCTTCCACTTTAGCATATTCCACCATGCCGCTGATCGGGGTTACATCCAGGTTTTTGTAGGAAGCGTCAACCACTAGTCTGGTTTCATCATTCTCATTTAAATCAGCATAACCGATACCGGCCTTTAAACCGTCAATCGGTTTATAGTCGAACCGGGTTGACCAAGCATATCCTTGATCATCAACGTTGTCACCAAAAACAGGGTTTTTGGCCTTTCCAAGTTCGGCATTGACCACAGCGAGGCCGAATCCGAACAGATCTTGATTGTATTGGTAAGCAACACCGACGGAATTCCCAATCTTCAGGCCATCACCCAGGCCACCGCTGATAATAACATTGCTATAACCGTTCTTAAACGGCACCTGACCGTCAAAAGCACCAATCATCAACTTGCCGCCGTCCAGAATCGGTTTGGTCCAAAAAGCCTGGTCGACAAAGAAATAGACATTGTCGCCACTGTCGCCACCACTTTTATTAATATTACGGCCCTGGAATTGCACAAACAGGCTGCTGCCATCGTCATAAGCGGTCTTCACATCGATGGCCACACGGTCAAACTTAAAGGTGTCATCTTCTTGTGAACCTGAGGCTGCTTTCTCATTGTCAGTGTTCAAATACCAAACCCGGAGCTGACCGCCGACGGTGGTGGTGGCGGCAGAGGCAATGCTCACTACGGAAAGGACCATTGCCAGAGCTAAAACTAGAACTAATCCCTTTTTCATTCTTTCTGTCTCCTCCTTAAAAAATTGATAAGAAGTCCTGCAAGTCCCGTTTGTTTCTGTCGTTTTTTAACGCCATTTGCGGCAAATTTCTTAAGGTATCCAGGTTTCCCTTAATCGCCTCCGCGACTTCTGTCGCTAAAAATCGACAAAAAGTAAAACATTCTTGCAAAAACCTCTGCAAATCCCATTGTAAATCATCCATCGCTAACCTGTCAAGGTAATTTTTAATTTTTATTAACCTGATCCCCAAATAAGGAAAAGCAGTTAAACCCGAATATTTCCAATTTGCAACCTATATTTGTATAACATGAAATTTAATGTTAATATATTACATATTTCGACACCAGCTCCAAAACATCCCTATAACTACCACTGCTTCAAAAAGTTACAGTCCTTGTGAAGTCTTCCTTTGCGGATTACATTTTTTCATTATTGGGTTTTAATTAGGGTTTGCTGAATAACAACTAAGTCTATGTAAGCGCTGAACTAGATTCATTCCATGGTAGAATATATACATGAAAATTGATTGATTCATATTAAAAACCTTGCATCCCGAAGAGTGATTTCATTGTATATTGTATAAATTTAGCGAACCACAAATTTTACTGCCTTACAAGTTTTGCTTGCCATTTAGCGGGAACTAAACCCTAAGAACCAATAGTGGCAATTAGCAGCCATGATTCTAGGGACTAAAATTGAAACGAAATACGCACATAATTCTAAAAATCTGCAGTTCTGAAGGAAAATAGGAAGAGGCCTATTTTGAAAGTGTTTTTTACAAAATTTGGTTGACCTATGTTGTGTATTGTCGTATAATGTAACATGTAGTTACATTACGACGGAAGGGGTGACGAATGAAAGAAGAATTTTTGACTACCGATGAACTTTGTAATTGGTTAAAAACCACCCGAAGAACCATTGAAAGATGGCGAAAAAACGGGCTGCCATTTTATAAAATCGGTAGTAGCGTCAGGTTTAAGAAGGAAGAGGTTCTTAACTGGATCGAGCAAAACAGAGGAAAACAAAATTAAAGGAAGTCCGAACACCCGCAAAAGTATCCAAGACTTCCTCAGTGAAACATCCCTTGAAGGATATGCTTCTACCTTATTATAACAGAAGACATAACCTCCTTCAAGGCGATCAAAAAGGAGGCTTTAATGATGTTGAAATTGCTAAACCACTATGTCAAGGAATTCATCACTGCTCGGACCGAAGAAGTCTGCCGCAAGATTTTATTAAATAATCAACGCTACCTGGAATTGACCTCACAAATTATCCAAGTCCAATCTGAACTCCTAAATAGCCTTCCCCCACGACTGCAACCATTAGTAAACCGATACGACGAAGCGGAAGCGGAACAAGACGGTATAGTGATCTCCCTCATGTACCGGCAAGGGTTTTTTGACGGAGTAAGAGCGCTAAGATTGATGGAGAAAATAAAGGGTAAAATTTAAAATCTGCCGCGGCTTTAGTCGCGGTCTTTTTTTAGAGTTGACCGGCAGTGATCGCTTTTCTAGGTAGCTTAGTTTCAAGTAGAATCTCATAGTGTAATTGAACTTCTGTATAAAATTGGATATAATTAAACCATAATGATATCATTGGAGTATCATGAAATAAGGCGCAAAAAAGGCCTTCTTTTTTACTAACCGGAATTCCCACTAATATATTCCGGCAGAGTTTAAATAAAATTGAAGTAGACCGAAACTTAAAAAAATGGCGACCAGCCTACCACCACTGACGCCATTGAAATCGGCAGAAGAAAATCGGACTTTTTTAGATACCTAAAGCGTAACCTTACCGATCTTTGAAAAATCTAAAGTTACCACCGCTTCTTTAAAATGAACCTCATAAAGAACTAAATGGCTTCCGGCTTGCGCGATGGCCTACGCGTAATCAGGGATTTTTTTAATAAAGGCCTCTTTTAAATCGTAAATTGTTAAGTTGCTCTTTAGAATTGTCGCCTTATTAGCTCTGACATGTTCGTTAGTCCCAATCGGAATGGTTGTAAATGCCACTTGGCTGTTTTCGGCAAATTCTTTAACTTTACGATTATTCTTGAATGTTGAAAAGTATAAGACACCTTTGTTTTGGTTATCAGAGCAGAAATTTACAATTCTGACATTTGGCACATTAGCTACCGCAGTCGCTAAAGCGATTGCACTCTGGCTTTCCATAATCCGCATAAATTCCTTCATATAATCCATGATTTTGCCTCCTCATTAAAATATATTAACCTTCCGGATATAGCTTTAGTTTACTAACAAAACCTTGACAGCTATCTGTCATAGTTTTCAGGTAACTAAAAATTTTAATAGAGGATGAGGCCGCTTGAAGATCGACCGGTTGATCGCCATTATCATGTTGTTGCTTGAATGTAAAAGAATTAGCGCTACCAAACTCGCTGAAATGTTCGAGGTAACACCCAGAACAATTTACCGCGACATTGAAACCATAAACATGGCGGGTATCCCGATAATTACCTATCCCGGTGTTAACGGCGGCATCAGTATCATGGAACAATATAAAGTAGACAAAAAGCTATTTACCATTTCAGATATTATAACCCTTTTACAAGGTCTCAAAAGTATCTCAGCTACCATATCCAGTGAAGCAGTTATTAATACTCTTGCGAAAGTCAGAAGTTTAATTGCAGCGGACCAAATTGGAGATATTGAATTAAAGGCGCAACAAATTTCCATCGACCTCACTACCTGGGCGGGGAATAAGAACTTTCAACCTAACCTAAACAAGATCAAAAAAGCGCTCAATGAAAGCAAATTGCTATCATTTCATTATTGCGACAGTAAGGGAAGGCAAAGCCACCGGCAAGTCGAACCTTATCAACTGGTGTTTAAAGAAGTAAATTGGTATTTGCAAGCCTATTGTTTATTGCGAAAAGCTTTTCGTGTTTTTAAGCTCTCACGCATTTCCGGGCTGGAAATCCTCGATTCAACATTTATGCCGCGGGAATTTCATCCCCGCTCCCTCGACGGTTCCGATTGGATCGCACCAAGAATTGTAACAATTAAACTGCTGGTTGACGAGTCACTCCGCGAACAAATAGTCGCGCGTTGTGGCGAGGAAAATATTCAATCATATGGTGATAATAAATTAATGGTTAACTTCCCCTTTGTTGAGGACGACTGGGGATACAATCTACTGCTTAGTTTTGGCGATAAATGCGAATGTTTGGAACCGGAAAAGGTACGAGTGGAAGTTATCAATAGAATTAAACGGATGCTCGCTCTTTACGCCAAGGATCAATAGGCGTGATTTTCGACCTTAAGGATAGTCATTAATGCCTCAACCGGCTGGGGCTAGACCAACGCCAACTCCTTATCCGGCGCGGTCTTTGCTTCCAAGCCCGGGAATTTCAGCGGCCATAACCAGAGGATGAGTCCCAGGGATCATCCCTTTGGTGGGCAAGGTTAGACAGATGCCGGCCTGCCACTTTTCAGCCAATTCTATTAGTTTCGGGCCAATCTTTCCAATGCCCCGTCCCGCTACAATCGCCGGCCGTTTCGCTTCTCCCAACCTTTTAACGGCTGCGGCAATTACTTCCGGAGGCAATTGGGCCATGGTTTTCAAATAAGACTCCGGCAGGCGGACCGCTTCTGCGGTAGAAATTTGCCAGACATCTTTGGTAAAACTGACATGGGCGACCGTTCCTTGGATTAAGGCTTTGCGAATGGCGTTTACCAGGACGTCGTTACAAGAGTCGGGGACTGCCACCAGTCCCGACCTTAAGGCTTTCAATGGAGAATCGCTTACTGATTTAGATTACCTTATTTAAAAAAGGAGCCAGTTACTTCAGCGCCACAACAAAAGAAACCCAAGATGATCTGCTGCTGATCGGTGCGGCTTCCGGTATCGCCGGAATTATTACCAAAGATTTATTGGAATTATTAGCGGTAATGATGTAATTTTTATGCCTTCTTTTATTAATTGTTCCAACTTGGCGGCAGGCCTTGTTTTAAATCCAAAGCAAGCCAAGTCAAGCAATCTTCCTTAAATAAATAATACCGCAGCGTTAAAACTGATCCTAATTAAACAGAAATAACTCCTACTTCTCCCGCCGTTGCGTCCGGAGCATCGCGATCTGCCCGGTTCGGACAATCTCCCGGATTCCGTAAGGCTTCAATAAAGCGATAAAGGCTTCGACTTTGGCAGTGCCGCCGGTTAACTCAATGATCAACGCCCGGCTGCCGACATCAACAATCTTGGCACGGAAGATATTTACCATCTGCATGATTTCGGCCCGGCTCTGACCTGAGGCGTTAACTTTGATTAGGGCCAGTTCCCGTTCGACCGCTTCCGCTACTGGCAGGTCGGTGACTTTAACTACATCGATCAATTTATAAAGCTGTTTTTCGATCTGTTCAATAGTCCGGTCATCCGCTGCCTCAACCGTAATGATGATCCGGGCCAGGTTCGGGTCTTCGGAACGTCCCACCGCGATACTTTCAATATTATAACCCCGGCGGCTGAAAAGTCCGGCAACTCGGATCATCACTCCGGGTTGATTGACAACCAGAGTGGAGATAAGATGCTTCATTACTTATTCACCCCTATCATCTGATCAATCGGCTGGTTGGCCGGGACCATCGGCAATACATTTTCCTCCCGATCCACCCGGCAGTCCACCACCGCCGGTCCGGGAAAGGCAAAAGCTTTTTGCAGCGTCTCCGTAAGCTCCTCGGCCCGTTCAACCCGAAATCCGGCGGCGCCGTAAGCCTCAGCCATCTTCACAAAGTCCGGGTTATGGTCCATGACTGTCCCCGAGTAACGTTTATTAAAGAAGAACTCCTGCCATTGGCGGACCATGCCGAGATAGCAGTTGTTGATAATTACTACCTTCACCGGCAGGTTATAAGCGACTGCCGTCCCCAATTCCTGAATGTTCATTTGAAAACTGCCGTCCCCGGCGATATCGATTACCAGCCGGTCGGCATTGCCCACTTGCGCACCAATGGCGGCCGGAAAGCCGAATCCCATCGTCCCCAGGCCTCCCGAAGTTATTAAGGAACGCGGTCGGGTAAACTGATAATACTGAGCGGTCCACATCTGATGCTGTCCGACTTCGGTACAGATCACCGCCTCTCCTTTAGTCAAACGGTAGATCTCCTCAATCACCCGTTGCGGTTTTAAGCCTCCGCCCGGTTGCTCCCGATAACTCAGGGGATAAGCAGCTTTCCAGGCGGCAATCTGTTTACGCCACTCCGGGTGGGAAGTTGGTTTCACCTTCTCCACCAGCATTTCCAGGACGTTCTTGACATCGCCTACAATCGGAATATCCACTGCCACATTTTTACCGATTTCCGCCGGGTCGATATCAATATGGATCACCTTAGCCTTGGGGGCAAAACTCTCCACTTTACCGGTAACCCGGTCATCAAATCTGGCGCCGACCGCGATCAACAGGTCGGTCTCACAGACGGCGAAGTTGGCATAAGCCGTGCCGTGCATTCCCAGCATTCCCAAGAATAACGGGTGCCCGGCAGGAAACGCGGTCAGCCCCAGCAGAGTCGTTGTCACCGGGATATCTGCGGTTTCCGCTAGCTTCCGCAATACTTCATGAGCACCGGAGTTGACCACGCCGCCGCCTCCATACAGCAACGGCCGTTCCGCCCGGTTAATGGCTTCAACTGCGTCTTTGATCTGCCGGATGTTACCGACGTAGTTGGGTTTATAACCCGGTAAATCCACTACCTCCGGATATTCAAACTTGGCGGTTTGGGAATTAACATCCTTAGCCAGGTCAATCAGGACTGGGCCCGGCCGGCCGGTAGCCGCGATATAAAAGGCCTCTTTAATCACACGCGGTAAGTCCTTAATATCTTTCACTAGATAATTATGTTTGGTGATCGGCATGGTAATCCCGGTAATATCCGCCTCCTGGAACGAATCACGGCCAATCATAAACGTCGGCACCTGGCCGGTAATGGCCACCAGCGGGACGGAGTCCATATAGGCGTCGGCAATACCGGTCACCAAATTGGTCGCACCCGGGCCGGAGGTCGCCAGGCAGACCCCGATCTTGCCGGTACTGCGGGCATAGCCCTCCGCGGCGTGAGCTGCTCCCTGTTCATGACGGACTAAGATCAGACGGATTTTTGCATCATATAAAGCATCAAAGATGGGAATTACCTGTCCTCCGGGATAGCCGAAGATTACTTCAACTCCCTCCTGCTCCAGACATTTCATTAAGATTTGCGCCCCGTTTAGCTTCATCTTCTTCCCCTCTTCCATCCTAGATTGGATCTAATATACTGTAGTAAAACTATTTTGTCAATATTGATATTAATTTTGCAAATACTTATCATTACTGACTTTATGGTTTCATAAATACTTAAAATGCTGTTACGACGTGTATTTCAAAAATGTATTATTCCTAAAGCCTGTAACGGCGGGTATTTTTCGGACTGGAATAGCATCAAAACCACCTAAAGCATTTATTGAATCCCTCCGAAAACAAGCTTAATTTGGGAGTTAACTCCTTTTCAGCACGGGCCGGAGGCTGATTTCCCGTTCGTATTTACCATTCCTTAAATAAAATCGGTCTTGCGTGCCGTTAACCCCTTGTGACACTCTATTTAAGGAACTGCATAATTCCTGATTTAAGCTTTGGCTCACAATATCTTGATCGATACATCCGGGCTAGTCCTTATATTGTAGTCCAAGCGCTTATTAAGGTAATTATGTAATTCCTCAATTACTCATTACCGCAATAATTTTAGCAATAATTCTCCACCCGGCTTCATTTAAACAAAAAAGCCGTTGACCCATAGTCAACGACTTAATTCTTAATCTAAATAAATGATTAACTCTTAAAAAACTTTTTAAAATTGCTAAAGTTTTTTGGAATAAATCCGAAATATAAAGTATAGAAATTGATTGTTTCTATGTCAGCAAGTCTTTTCATCTACCCCCAATAATCCATCCTCCTATGTGCCGCCTAAAAGAATTAGGCGGCTTCTTTTATAAGTATGAATTCCGATTTATCTTGGTGTAGCGCTTTCAGCCGAATCTGGGATCAAGGTATGGAGAATACTGATCAGCAGGGCTGCCAATAAAGCCCCACCCAAGGGTACCTCGCCACCTTCAATCGCCATCGTGGCCGTAAAGATTACCACTGCTGCCACTAAAAAGTCCAGCACAAACTTGGCAACAGCACCTTGTCCCCTTCCGAATGCCTTTAAGATCAACCAATCACCGAGATAGATCAAAAGCGACAGTATCACCAACCAGGTAAAGGTTAAGGCGCTAAATCCGGCAACATAATAACCAATCCCGTACAACACCACCATGGGAACTAAAAACCGGAGTAACCAGTAAAAAACTTTCATCTTTTACCTCCTTAAAGTGAAAATACATGTTTCCCGATACGGTTGATAATCCGACGGGCCCAAATCCAACGACTATTAGTCTTCGCCGGATTGAAAAAGTATAAGGCACCTCCGGAAGGGTCCCAGCCGGCCAAAGCATCCCGGGCTGCCTTCCGGGAGGATGCATTCGCCGGACGGTTGATAAACCCATTACTAACCGATTCAAAAGCATGGGGCTGATAGATTACTCCGGCGACTGTCTTGGGGAACTTGCGATTTTGTACTCGATTCAAAATCACCCCTCCGACAGCCACTTTACCCACATAAGGCTCTGCACCGGCTTCGGCATGAATCACCCGGGCTAGTAAGTCCAATTCCCCGGAATGCCGGACCCCGACTCTGCGGCTGCTGCGGTTGGTAACCCCAGAAGGGATCATAATCCGCTGCCCGATCCGTAAGCGGTTGGAGGTTAACCCGTTACGGTTTTTAATCGCTCTTACAGTAACTCCGGTTCTTCTAGCAATCTTAAATAAGGTATCACCCCGTCGGATTGTATAACGCCAGTCGGCTAAGGTTGTTTCGCCAAAAAACACTGTCAAACCGGTTATTATGATCATACTCAAGATTAAGATTACCGTTCGTATCTTCCACATCGCAACATCCTTCTCTCCTTAATCAAACTTTTGCTTTAGTATTATTAAAGTTTTTATTAAAAAATATCCTTAATCAAAGATTTACCAGGAACAAATTTCCCAAATGAATCTCATAAATGTTTTTTAATCTAAAAGCAGGATAGTATAACTAAACCCCGAATTTCTGATTATAATTGAGAAATAAAACATATTTTTCCTTCCCTAATTAGATGCACTGATTACAGTAATCAGCCCCTACCTGGCTTTAGGATGGAAAGTCAGGATTCAGTATCAACCTTATCTATTAATGAAATCTAAATTTTTGAAAAGGAGCTACCGGATTGAAAAAGATCTTCTTATTTTCTGTTACTGCTGCAGTACTGCTTGGAATCTTAATCATGCTGCTTAACAAGAGAACTACCACCTTAATTAGCCCTTTGAATAAACCGGCTGGGCCGTCCCTGGTTGTTCCCGCCCCGACTCAATCCGACCTACCGGAACCTGAAAAAGCCCCTGCGTCTACCCAAGGACCAACCCAACCTGGCACCTTCAAAGCCACCGGTATTTACAGCACTGCCTGGGTTACCGGATCCCCCCAACGGTTTGAAGAGTTGATTCGATTCATTAAAAGTACTAAAATGAATGCCATTGTCATCGATATTAAAGATGACACCGGCATGATCAGTTACCCTTCGGAAGTCCCGTTAGCCCGTGAAATCGGTGCTACTTCGAAACGAATTGCTAATTTAAAAGAATTACTCACCCGGTTGAAACAGGAGAATATTTATCCCATCGCCCGCCAAGTGGTCTTTAAAGATCCGCTGTTGGCAGCCAAACATCCCGAGATTGCAGTCAAAAACCGTAACGGCGGGCTGTGGCGCGATCGTAAGGGAATGGTCTGGGTCGACCCCCATAGCAAACAGGTCTGGCAATATAACCTGGACATTGCTAAAGAAGCGATTACTATGGGTTTTGCGGAGATTCAATTCGACTATGTCCGTTTTTTAAGTGACGGCAAGATCAGCGAAGCTGTTTACCCTTTTTCCAAAGGCGAGGCTAAAGAAGACGTAATCCGCAATTTCTTGGTTTACACCAAACAAGCGATCAATTCTTTGGGTGTTCCCCTGGCGGCGGACATTTTCGGTTTGGTACTAACATTCCCGCATGACAATAATATCGGACAAAAGCTGGAAAAGTTAGCTGAAGGAGTTGACATTATCTGCCCGATGGTTTACCCCTCCCACTACCCCAGAGGCAGTTTTCAATTTGACCTACCGGATCTCCACCCTTATGAAGTCGTCAACCGGGCCATCAAAGACGGCCTGGCCCGAGTTCCCCTTACCAAAGTGAAATACCGTCCCTGGCTTCAAGACTTTAACCTGGGCAGCACTTACGGTCGTGCCCAAGTTCAGGCCCAGATCCAAGCGCTCCGCGACAACGGTATCGATGAATACCTGATTTGGAATCCCAGCAACCGTTATGACGCCAGTAAATATTAATCTTCCTTACCTAACCGGCAAATTAGCCAGTAATTAAACAGGCGGGTTTACCCGCCTGTTTAATACCATGTTTAAAAAGTTCTGATCCGCTCCGGCTTTTAGTTCGACTGTAATTATCCATTTTTCTACTTATATTATAATGGATCATAAATTTCCAGATAATCAATGTTTCATGTGAAACATTTCTTACTTTCACATCGTGATTCACTCTATGATAAATCAGTGGGTAGAGCCAAAAGAGGATTTTTACAAAATCTGGAGAATCAATAAGTTTGTTTAATCGAATTAAGAGGGCTTCGTAGGGGAGGAACAGCATGAAATTCAGGATTCAGTTATTTATGATCAGTATTATCGCAATTTGCTTAGGAAATCCTTCTTGGTCTGCTGGGAACGATTTGGGACGAACCGGCTTGATTATGGGTGCCAATGTGATGCTCTGGAGTGCTCCTGATAACGCTACCCCCGTCAGCGCCGCTGTATCCGGACCGCAGTCGGTAAGTATTGAAACCGAGACTGAATTTTGGTATAAAGTTAGACTTCAGGGAGAGCAGACCGGCTGGGTCCCTAAATCCTATCTTACTTTTGATTCGGGTTATTATCCTGATCCTTCATTCAAACTGTCCCGGGAATTGATTGCTTTCTCCAAAAAATACTTAAAAACCCCTTATGTATACGGAGGTAAATCTCCTCAGGGTTTTGACTGTTCCGGTTTTACCCGCTTTGTTTATTCAAAGTTCGGTTATGAGATCCCGCGTCGTTCAGCGGAGCAAATGCGATTGGGCATGCCGGTCAGTAAAGAAAACTTATTACCGGCGGATCTGATCTTCTTCACTACCACCGACTCTAAAGAAGTCAGCCATGTAGGGATCTATATCGGCAATGGCCAGTTTATCCATGCTTCATCCGGGGCGCAGGTTGTACGCATTGATAATTTAGATCAAACGTATTATCGAAAACGTTACCGTACCGCCCGCCGCCTTTTGCACCAGCCGCAATTAATAAACTATTTCAGTAAATTACAATTACCTAAATAGAATGACACCCACCGGTATTAGGACTTCTTCAATTATTCTCATTACTGTTTACTGTTAATATTTTACCTTCTTCGCTTAAATCATCCTGGGATAATGGTTCACATTGGCCCTGAAAGAAGGCTCCGTCTTCGATTACAAAAAAGACCATTTTAGCATCGGCCATAACTTTAGCCGAAGGAGCTAATTCCAGCTTACCCCGAGCTTCGATATTACCGTGAACTTCACCGGCAATAATTATATTTTTGGCAATTACCGTCCCATAGACTGAACCGGTTTCACCGATTACCAAATCACCACCGATACAAAGTTCCCCTTCAAAATAGCCGTCAATCCGTAACGAACCTTCGTTAGCCTCGATGATTCCTTTATAACTAAAATCCTTTCCCAAAATCGTATCTACTCTGCAACCATTCTTAGCTTTTTTTTTGGAAAGCATTATAACCTCCTATCAGTACTTTATAAACCAGATCGGATTGACAGGTTTTCCATTAACCCTGACTTCATAATGTAAATGAGGGCCGGTGGTAGTACCGGTATTACCGGAATAGCTGATTACCGCTCCCCGTTTTACCTGTTGACCCACTTTTACAACTAATTTCGAATTATGAGCATAAAGGGTTTGATAACCTTGGCCGTGATCCAGAATAACCGTATAACCATAGCCGCTTTTATAGCCGGAAAAAGTAACTATCCCGCTGGCGGTGGCATGAACTTTTGTCCCGATTCTGGCGCTTAAATCAATTCCTGTATGTAACCGACTATACCCCAACTTTGGGTGGAGCCTACGGCCAAACCATGATGTAATTCGGCTCGTACGTAACGGATTTAACGAAGGAATCTGTTCTAGTTTTTGTTGGTAGTTAATAATCGCTTTATATAAGTTCTGTTGTTCCCGGGTTTCAACTTCAATAAATTCCTTAAGTTGGTCAATATTATGGTTAAGTAAAGTTAATTCGGAGGCTTGATCCTGTCCTGTTTGCAAACTAGTAAATTTATAATCATAATTACGAAAATAAACACCACGGCTTACCGGATAACTTGTCCGACGGTTTTGTTCCTGTAAAGACTTCCAATGCTCTAATAGTTTAACCCGTTCTTGTTTTAAACGGTTTAACTCTTTGTTAATCTGATAAGTCTTTTCCAAGGTTGGTCTAATCAGTTTTTGTTCCTGATTAAGCCGCTCAATCTGTTGGTTCTTGTGAGTTAATACAGTTTTAAAATAATTAATACTTCCCTTTTGTGATACAAAACCGATTACCATATAAATATTACCGGCAAGAATTACCATAAAGCACAAAATTAATACAAAGGGAATTTGGATACTCTTAACCTTACTTCCCGAATTAGGAATCATCATCAAAGTGAAGCCTTTACCAAGTTTCGATTTCAATGATTTATAAATTTTTTTAAATCTATTCTGCATTCGGTTCCACACCCCTTATAGGG
>DATCLA010000136.1:0-33280 GCA_036564195.1 Bacillota bacterium | reverse complement strand
GTACATGAAGGGGCGAAGCCTTATTTTTTTCACTCAAATATGGGCAGAGAGGTCATAATCATCAATAAACAAGGTGGTTAGGGAATGGATTGGTATTCGCTATTCGTGACTACTGAAAAAGAAGAATATGTATCTAAATGGCTCAAATTTTACTTTTCAGACCAAGAAATGCTTGTTTTAATACCCAAACGAAAACTTATTGAACGGCGACAAGGAAAGCGACAACTGGTTTTAAAAAAGCTGTTCCCAGGGTATGTGCTGCTAAAAACCGAAATGGATTTTAAAAAGTATTACACCCTTAAAAAAGTGCCCCATCTGATTAAGATAGTTCACTCCGGAGAATATTTCACTAAAATTCCGGAACGGGAGATGTCATTACTGATTCAATTGATGGATCAAAAAGGTATTGTAGATTTCTCAAAGGTATATCTTACCGATTCAAAAATTGTTATAAAATCCGGCCCGTTAGTAGGAATGGAAGGTTTGATTAAGGCTGTGGACAGAAGGAAAATGAGGATTAAAATTATAGTGCATTTTATGGGGTTAGCCCGGGAAATCGATGTTGGTATTGAAATGTTCGATTTAAATTCGGTAAATGATGTTGAGAGGTCAATAATATGAAAAAGCCAATTGTTTTTATGTTTTCCGGTCAGGGTTCTCAATTTTATCAGATGGGAAAGGAACTATTTAATCAATGTCCCATATTTCACAGTTGGATGGTTAAAATGGATGACATCATAAAAGAACAAACCGGCATGTCAGTCATTAAGGAGCTTTATGGTAGCAAAGAAAAGTGGGAAAGGTTTGACCGTACCTTCTTTACCCACCCGGCAATTTTCATGGTGGAATATGCCCTGGCTCAGGTGTTGTTAGACCGGGGAATCGTACCGGACTATGTTTTAGGCACAAGTTTGGGAGAGTATACAGCAGCCGCAGTAGCCGGGGTAATCAGAGTTAAAGCTGCTATTGAATGTCTCCTGACACAGGCTGCGCTTTTGGAAGAATATTGTATAAACAGTGGTATGCTGGCGATTGTTTATGATCCTAAATTATACTATGAAAATCCCGTTTTGTTTAAGAATATTGAATTTGCCGCGTTGAATTATGACTCCCATTTTGTCGTTGCCGGCGAATCGGAAAGTCTGGCAAAAATCAGCGATTTTTTAAAAGATAAAGAGATTATTCATCAGTTATTACCGGTTTCGTTTGGATTTCATTCCTCGTATATCGATGCAATCCAAGCTAAATATACTAGCTTTTTGGCAAAGATGTCATTTCATAAACCGGTTTTTCCTTTCATATCTTCTTTGAACGGGGAGCAATTAACTGAGCTTCCCTTAAATTACTTTTGGGACGTAGTCCGAAAGCCGATCCTGTTTCAAAAGGCTATTTGGCAATTGGAAAAAAAACATGAATGTATTTATCTGGATCTGGGACCTTCAGGTTCTTTGGCTAATTTTGTCAAGAATAATTTGGAGTGCAATTCCGGTTCACAATATTATCCAATTATAACTCTGTTCAATCAGGAACTGAAAAATTTAAGAAGAATCGAAGCATTGTTTAATGATTGCCCATAATTCAAGAGGATCTTTACATAAGGGAAGCAGAGTTTTTATGAAGAATCATCCGGAGCTATAGTATTTGAAAATGTTAAAAATAGATTAAGTACATTTAGGAGGTTGAATGAAGATGGTAACCTATATTTTCCCCGGACAAGGTTCCCAAAGCAAAGGAATGGGTGGACCACTTTTTGATGAATTTAAGGAAATTACTGCTGTCGCCGACCAAATTTTAGGTTATTCCATTCGGGAACTTTGTACCGTGGACCCCGACTCCAGATTGGGCTTAACCCAATATACCCAGCCGGCAATCTATGTGGTTAACGCTTTATGTTACTTGCATAAAATTGAAGCAACCGGAAAGAAACCGGATTTTGTCGCCGGCCATAGTTTGGGAGAATATAGTGCTTTATTTGCAGCCGAGGCATTTGACTTTACAACCGGCTTGAAAATAGTTAAAAAAAGAGGCGAATTAATGGGCCGGATGACCGGCGGGAGCATGGCGGCAGTCATTGGGCTTGATGAAGCACAAATTGCCACCGTTTTGAAAGAGAATCATTTGGATACTATTGATATTGCCAACTTAAACTCTCCATATCAAATTGTGATCTCAGGTCCGAAGCAAGATATTGAGCGCAGCATGGCAATTTTTGAGACAATCAAGGCTGTCAAAATGGTGACTTTATTAAAGACAAGCGGAGCATTTCACTCCCGGTATATGGAAACCGTCCGGCGCGAATTTGAAGCATATCTAGATTCTCTGGAGTTTTCGGAATTAAAAATACCGGTTATTTCTAATCTTCAGGCCCGGCCCTACCGGCAGACGGAGCTTAAACGAAATTTGGCTGAACAAATAAGTCATCCGGTGCGTTGGACCGAAAGCATTCGTTATCTGATGAGCCTTGGCGAAATGGATTTTGAAGAGATCGGTAACGGCCGGGTTTTAACCGGATTAGTGCAACGGATTCGCAAAGAGGCAGAACCGTTAAAGATTGAAACCGACCCGAATCGTTTGCAATTTCATAATGGTACCGTTCATCAACAGCTACCGGTTTTATCAAGCGAGTCGGCCCCAGATCCGGCTCCAACTTGGCAAGCAAAATACCAAAAATCGATTCAAAATTCGGTCAAAATTTTACCCGGATCCTTGGGAAGCTCCGAATTTAAAAAGGATTATAACTTAAAATACGCCTATTTAACCGGAGGAATGTACCGGGGGATTGCTTCAAAGGAACTAGTTGTAAAAATGGGGAAGGCCGGAATGATGGGTTTTTTTGGCACGGGGGGGTTGACTATAGCTGAGATTGAGACAGCAATCAGGTTTATCCAAGGGGAACTTAACCATGGCGAAGCATATGGGATAAATCTGTCCTATGACCCGAATGACCCGGATAAAGAGCTGCAAATAGTGGAGTTGTTGCTTCGCTATGGAATCCGGCATCTTGAAGCGGCTGCTTATATCACAGTATCACCGGCATTAGTCAGATACAGGCTCAATGGTATTGCGAGGGAAAAAGATCAAAATATGATCAGGATACCCAATAAATTAATGGCAAAAGTATCACGGCCGGAGGTTGCCGCTGCCTTTATGGCTCCGCCTCCGCCACGGATTACAACGAGTTTATTGGCAGAAGGTAAAATCACTGAAACAGAATTTGAGTTAGCCCAGAAGATTCCGATGGTTGATGACCTATGTGTGGAAGCCGATTCCGGGGGGCATACCGACCAAGGTGTCGCTTATACGTTGATGCCAGCAATGCTTAAACTGAGAGCGGAGATGATGCAGAAATATGGTTATCAAAAGACCATTCGTGTGGGAGCGGCTGGCGGGATTGGCACTCCGGAGGCGGCAGCGGCAGCGTTCATTCTTGGGGCGGATTTCATCCTTACCGGTTCGATCAATCAATGCACAGTTGAAGCCGACACACATCCGAAAGTGAAGGATTTGTTACAGCAGATCAATGTGCAGGATACCGCTTATGCACCGGCCGGGGATCTGTTTGAGCTTGGCGCTAAAGTACAGGTACTGAAGAAAGGGGTGTTTTTTCCGGTAAGAGCCAATAAATTGCTGGAACTTTACCGTAGATATAATGCCATCGATGAAATCGATGCTACGACTCGACAACAATTAGAAGAAAAATATTTTCACCGGAGTTTCGCTGCGGTTTATGAAGATGTAAAAAGGTATTATCCCTTAAAAATGATTGAGAAAGCCGAGAATAATCCTAAGTTTAAAATGGCCTTGATCTTCAAGTGGTATTTCGGCTACGCTACACAGCTTGCCTTAAGTGGTGATGACCAACACCAAGTTGATTACCAGATCCCTTGCGGGCCGGCTTTAGGAGCTTTTAACCAATTGGTGAAAGGGACACCTTTGGAAAATTGGCGCAATCGGCACGTGGATGAAATCGGATTGATGATCATGAATGAAACGGCTAATCTGTTAAATCAGCGCTATGCTGCGATTGTAAATGGCTAAAGGAAGCTATCTGAATCCGGAAATCAGCCCGGAAGTTTGATTACAACCAAATGAACAAATAAAGCTTACCGGAATGATAACCAAAATATTGGGAGGTCCTAAGTGATCATTTGGGGGGAAAATTCAAAATGCTGAGAGAAAAAACGGCTAATGGTAAAACTCTAGTCGAAGCTTTTATAAAGAGCAGCCAGGGGGATCAGGGTATTGTTTTTATTGGTCCCAAAGGCGATCAATACGTCTCTTACCGTGATTTATATCAACGGGCTGTAACTATCCTCTTTAACCTGCAGCAAAAAGGAGTACAGCCCGGGAACGAACTCTTGTTTCAAGTGGAAGATAACTTTGATTTTACCGCCATTTTTTGGGGTTGTTTGTTGGGAGGAATGATCCCGGTACCGTTGACAATTGCCAAAACCGATAATTACCGCTTTAAACTGTTTAAAGTATGGAAAATCTTAAAAGCTCCTTATTTAGTGATTTCGCAAAACGCTATCTCCGGGTTGGAAAAGTTTGCAGTCAATAACCGGCTGGAAAATGATTTTGCCGTAATGAAGCAGCGTAAATTGTTGATTGAAGATTTGGAGCAGGTGAGCGGCGAAGGGATGATCAATTACCCGGATGAACAGGATATTGCGTTTATTCAATTTTCTTCCGGTTCGACTAATGATCCGAAAGGGGTTGTTTTAACCCATAAGAACTTGATGGTAAACATCAGCGATATCGATTTTGGATTCCGTGCTCCTATTCAGGGTGATCGATTACTGAGTTGGATGCCATTAACCCATGATATGGGTTTAATTGGAATGCATTTATATCCTACGGTGATGGGTTATGCTCAATTTTTAATGCCGCCGGAATTATTTGTACGCCATCCGTTGTTATGGTTAGAAAAAATATCGGAATATAAAGCTAGTTTAATTTGTTCACCTAATTTCGGGTATAAGCATCTATTAAAATTTTATCATCTCTCTAAATGCAAATCCATGGATTTATCATCGGTCCGGATTATTGTGAATGGAGCAGAACCGATTTCTGCAAACGTGTGCCATCGCTTTTTGGAAACCTTGGCACCGTGGGGACTTAAAAAAAATGTAATGTTCCCTGCTTATGGTCTTGCTGAGGCCTGTGTAGCCGTATCCTTTTCCGAACCGGGGCAAGATTTTAGCGAAGTTCATTTGGATCGGACTAAATTGGATCCTGGCGCAAAAGTCGTGAAAATGAATAGTAACTCACTCCAAACGATTACTTTTGTGGAAACCGGTAAACCGCTTCCCCATTGCCGTTTGCGTATTGTCAATGATTCCGGTATTGAAGTTGAGCCACAGGTGGTTGGTCATATTCAAATTAAAGGAGAGAACGTGACCTCCGGTTATTATAATAATCCTGAAGCTACCCAGCAGGCTATCACGGTCGACGGATGGCTGAGTACCGGAGATTTAGGGTTTTTAAATGACGGGCGGCTGGTAATCATTGGCCGTTCTAAAGATATCATCTTCGTAAATGGAGTTAATTTTTATGCTCATGATTTAGAATTTAGTTGTGACTGGCTAGAAGGGTTCGATTCCCGAGAAATAGCTGCCTGCGGTGTTTACAACCCGGATTTGCAAATGGATGATGTCCTCTGTTTTGTGGTATTTCGTGGTAAGCTAAGAGAATTTCTGCCGCTAAGGGAACGAATCAAAAAACATCTTGTTCAGCAAATCGGTATTGGGATCACCCAAATTATCCCGGTTAAAAGTATTCCGGTAACAACCAGTGGTAAAAAACAACGATACCGGTTGAAAGAAGCTTACCAACAGGGCAAATATGATGAAATTATTCAGGAGTTGCTTGATTTACAAACCCAACAGACCGGAGCGTAAGCGGGTTATTTAACAAAAAAGGAGGAGCGCAGCAAATGGCGGAGATTGACAATATTTTGACTCAAGATGAGCAAGAAACAGTTATTGGTAAAGAATATCAATTGCCCAACGGACTTTGCATTCAACAGTTGAATACTTATGAGACCAATTTCATCTATAACGAGATTTTTGAACGAAAAATATATATGAAGCATGGAATCTCCTTGCGCGACGGGGATTGCGTGTTTGATCTCGGCGCCAATATCGGCCTTTTTTCTTTGTTTATATTAACCACTTTTAAAAAATCCTTGGTTTACGCGGTTGAACCTTGTTTAGAACTATGCCACTTAATTCGTTCCAATACTGCCTCCTACCATGACCGGATTAAAGTAATCCAATGTGGAATTGCTGCTGAAAATAAAGAAGCTCTGTTCTCTTTTTATCCGGGTTATTCAATTTTATCCGGATTTAACCCGGACCCGGAAGCAGACTTTCACTCATTGCGTGCCGGTTTGGACACTGGTAAACCAGACCAAAGTGAAGTAGAAAAAAAGTGCTTGGACTACTTGGCTAAGGAGAAACTGGAGGAAAGAAAGGATTATGTCTGTAAGTTAAGAACTATCTCCAGCTTGATTGAAGAGTATCAGATTCAAACCATTAACCTGCTTAAAATTGATATTGAAAGAAGCGAACTGGAAGCGTTGCGCGGTATTGCCGCTGAGGATTGGGCTAAGATCCAACAGATCGTGATGGAAGTCCATGATCCTCAAGGGACAGTTCTTAATGAAATTATGCGGCTGCTTCAGGAAAAAGGATTTATGGTTGAAACTGAAACAGAAGCTTGCCTTAAGGGAACGGGAATTGTAAACCTTTATGCGCTGCGTCAACGTCAAACCTCACATGCCGGTTTGGCCAGTGGATCTGACACAGAGCCGGACCGGGTTGAGTTTGAGTTAACATCTGAAAATGAAAACGGACAGATTGCTATTGCCGCTACTTTTACAACCCAACCTTTATTGCCGAGTTTACAATTTTGGCGCCAGGAACTTGCCTGGCCTTTCCGAATCCAATTTGCTCAGTATAACCAGGTCTTCCAAGAGTTGCTTCTCCCCGGAAGCACTTTTACCACTAATGCGAACGGAATGAATGCCTTGTTAATCAAGTGGGATGATTGGCTCCGCTATTTTAACAAGGAAAAGACGGCTAAGGGTAATCAGGAAAAGTCCCCGACGGTAACGAAAAAACAAAAGGAACATTTAAAAGAAGCATTTTCCGAATTTTTGAAAGCATTGCACAGCTACGCGGCACATTCACCCTGCCATACACTACTGCTAATCTGTCCCCCGGCGCCGACTTATGGGAAAAGCCGGACGTTCCGTCAGTTTTTCCGTAGTTTTGAGGAGAAACTCGTAACACAGTTAAAGGAATTAAACAGTATCGAATTGCTTAAGGCGGAAGCATTTCATTCCCAATACCAGGTGACAACTATCTTTGATTCAGTGAGTGACGCAGTTGGGCATGTCCCTTATGCCCAAGAATATTATAACTTTTTAGCTACTCTAATCATCCGACGTTATTATAGTTTAAAAAATAATTCTTATAAAGCAATTATTGTAGATTGTGATCATACCTTGTGGGATGGCGTCTGCGGTGAAACCGGTCCGGAAGGGGTGAAAGTGGAAGGTATTTATGCCGCTTTCCAACGGTACTTGGCAATTAAAGCTGAGGCTGGTTATCTGTTATGCCTTTGCAGTAAAAATAATGAAGCGGATGTCTGGCGGGTTTTTCAAGAACATCAGGGAATGATCCTTAAAAAAGAACAATTGGTGGATTCCAGGCTGAACTGGTTGCCTAAGTCAGAGAATATTCAATCATTGGCAGCTGCAATGAATCTTGGCAGTGACAGTTTTGTCTTTATTGATGATAATCCGGTGGAGTGTGCCGAAGTTCGCGCCAATTGTCCGGAAGTATTTACAATGGAATGGCCGAAAGCTGCAGCTGATGCCAACTTTTTAGACCACCTTTGGATGCTGGATCATTTTCAGGTAACCGCTGAGGACCGACTCCGTCGCGATTCATACCGTGCCAATGTTGAGCGGGAAAAATTACTGGCCGGCAGTTATGATTTTGAATCTTTTCTTCAAAATCTTCAACTGGATGTGGTTATGCAGCCACTGACCGGTCCGACATTACCTCGGGCGGCCCAACTATCCGCCCGGACTAATCAGTTTAATTTTACCGGAACCCGTCGGACTGTAGCTGAGCTTCGTAATCTCTTGACGGAACCAGCTTTCGAAGGTTGGACAGTTAAAGTCAGCGACCGCTTCGGGGATTATGGTGTGGTGGGGTTGTTTATTCTAAAAAAAGCAGCTAATCTGTTGGAAATAGACACCTTCTTGTTGAGCTGCCGGGTATTAGGACGGGGCGTGGAACATCAGATGATGCGCCAGATCGGAACGATCGCCCGGCAACATGGATTAGCATCAGTAAAAATAATTTATCAAAAGACCGGCAGAAATGAACCGGCCCGCTTATTTTTAGAGCAGTTTATTCCCGAATTTACTTCATTGAATCAAGAGCAACAACCGGTAGAGCTGGTTATTTCCCTGGAGCAAGTCAATGCCTGTACTTTCCGGCCCCCGCAGCAGAAAACGTCTTTAACTAAACCCAATGTAAATGGACACAGGGAGCAACTACATAATCCCCAGTACTATGAATTGATCCGGAAAAGGGAACGCCTGTTGTTTCGGATTGCCACTCAGTTAAAAAATGTCCGGGATTTAACCCGGGCAATAGCTGATTTTAATCAGCAAAAAACTAGTATTACCACTATTGTAACTCCTCCTGAAACAAAGTCAGCGGCAATTGCAACCAAGGATCAGATTCATGATGATCAGTTTTATCCGGTGGTACTGGCTGCTGTGAAAGAAGCATTCACTCAAGAACTTCAGGTAACCGAAGACGTTTTAGTTGAAGACCGGGAATTTTCAGAGTATTTTCAGCATGATTCCTTAAAGATTGTTACGATTACCTCCATTCTGAGCAAGGAGTTTCCTAACCTTCCTCCGACAATCCTGTTTGAACAGCGCAATTTGGGAGATGTAGCAAGGAGTATCATTGCAACCCATCGTGATATTTTAAAGTCAAAATATGCCAAAAAACAGCAGGGACTTGTCGATGAACACCGGGATTCCGTTACGGTCGCATCCCGGCCAATCCCTGCTGGGTCTGACGATGATGCTATTGCAATTATCGGAATTAACGGCAAATTTCCTAAAGCAGCAACGATCAATGAATTTTGGCATAATCTCCGGGAAGGCCTTTCCTGTATTGAAAAAGTTCCGGCAGACCGTTGGGATGAAGCGGCTTTTTTTGAAACGGAAGGAAAGCCGGGTAAAACCTATTGCAAATGGGGTGGTTTCTTATCCGAGATTTACCGTTTTGAAGCCTCTTTTTTCCATATTTCCCCGCGTGAAGCTGAAACTATGGATCCGCAACAACGGCTCTTTTTAGAGATAGTCTGGGGTCTGTTGGAAGACGCAGGTTATACGCCCCGGACCATTTCCAGGAATACAGGTGTTTATGTGGGAGTAATCGCCGGTGATTATGGTATTTATACCAATGAAGCAGCAGTCGCCGGTGCCGGCAGTTACCGCAACACTGATTATTATCAGATTCCCAACCGAATTTCCTATTTCTTTAACTTTCACGGCCCCAGTATTGCAATTGATACAGCTTGTTCCGGTGGAGGGACAGCCTTACACTTGGCTTGCCAAGCCATCAAACAGGGGGAATGCGATACGGCTATTGTGGGCGGAGTGAATTTGTTTCTTCATCCGGGCCGGTTTATCCAATATGCCCAAATGCAAGTATTATCAAAAGACGATAAGTGCCGTCCTTTTGGGGCTAATGCCACCGGTACTATCTACGGTGAGGGGGTTAGCGCAGTTTTATTAAAACCGTTGGTTGCTGCCAAAAAAGATGGGGACTATATTTATGGTGTAATTAAGGCCAGTGCGGTCAATACCGGAGGCAAAACCAACGGGTTCACAGTGCCCAATCCTTTGGCTCAGGCGGAATTGATTTCCAAAGCGTTACGCGAAGCTAAAATCGCTGCCGAAACTATCAGTTATGTCGAGACCCATGGTACCGGGACTCCTTTGGGCGATCCCATTGAGATTCGTGGGTTAACTCAGGCTTTTCAGGAGAATCAATCAACCGGGTCGGAAAAAGTAAAGAACCAATACTGCGCTATTGGTTCCGTGAAGTCCAATATCGGTCATTTGGAATCCGGAGCGGCCCTGGCAGGATTAATCAAGATTTTACTGCAAATGAAACATAAAATGTTAGTTCCTTCTTTAAATTCGGAGCAAACCAATCCGATGATTCGCTTTGAAGCAACGCCTTTTCGTCTCCAACACCAATTGGAACCGTGGCACCGGTTAGAAGGAACGGTTGACGGGAAACCGGTGGTTTTTCCCCGTCGGGCAGGGCTGAGTAGTTTCGGCGCCGGTGGTGTCAATACCCATTTTATTATTGAAGAGTACCAGCAGGAAACTGTGGCCGACCTTCCGACCAAAGGACCCCAATTGATCCTGCTTTCAGCCCGCAGTCAGGAACGACTGCTAACTTATGCTGCAAAAATGGGGCAATCCCTCCGTGAAGCCCTGGCGGAAAGGGAAAGCGGGCTGAATTTAGTCAATATTGCCTATACTTTGCAGACGGGAAGAGAAGCGATGCCGGTGCGGCTGGCGATTATCGCTTCCGATCTTCAGGAACTAATTATGAAATTGGAAGCTTTTTGTCAAGGACAAACCGATGGTGAATCCATTTTTAGCGGTGATTGCCACGGAAAGCAAGCTATGGATCGTGACCTAGCACAGCAATTTTCCGCAACGGACACTCCTAACAGTGCCCAATTAAAACGCCAGGCGCAACAGTGGGTTTCCGGTGGAACAATAAATTGGGAACTGCTTTATGAGGAAGTAAAGCCCCAACGGATTCCGCTTCCCACCTATCCGTTTAGTGGCCAATGTTATCAAATTGGTGAACCACAAAAATTTTTGGAAAAATTTCTTAAAACAGAGACCGATTCTAAATTGCATCCGCTGATCGATAGCAACCAATCCGACTTTTATGAACAAACTTTTGTTAAAAATTTATCAGAAGCCGATCTGTTTATGAAAGATCATGTAGTTAATGGCCAACTGATTCTACCGGGCGTTGCCTATTTTGAAATGGTACGCTGCGCTGCCACGCTTTCCAACCGTCACCGGAAGGTAAGGCGGATCCGGAAGATGGTTTGGTCACGACCGCTAATTTTAAATGACCAGTCGCAACAGGTATTTTTAAAACTGCGTCCCCGACAAAACCTGGTGGCTTGTACAGTTTGGACTCTTGATGAAGCTGGCGAAGAGTTGGTTCATGGGGAATGTAATTTAGAATATGAGCATACTGCCGATCAAGACAGGTGGGAAGAGGACCTTGCAGCAATTACCGCTTCTTGTCCTCAAACATTGACCGGAGTTGAATGTTACCAAATCATGGGATCCATTGGTTATCAATACGGCCCCAGTTTTCAAGTGATCAAAAGTTTAGCTTATAATCAAAAGCTGGCAGTTTCCCGGCTTGAACTTCAGGAAAAAGCGGATCAACGGATTGCTTTATACCCTTCTTTGTTAGACGGCGCGCTGCAAACGATCACCTGTTGGATCAGTCAAGTCCGGCAAAAACCGCATTGTCCCTATGTTCCTTTTACCGTGGCTGAAGTAGAGATCTTCCAGCCATTAACTCCGGTTTGTTATGCAGTGGTTAGTGAGGTGGCAGTCGCTCACCCGGGAACGGCCCGAATTGAAAAGTATGATGTAAAGCTTGTTGACCCTACGGGTCAATTATTAGTTCATATTAAAGAATATTATCCGCGTCCTTTTCAAAAACCGGCCCTGCCAATAGCAGAACCTAAAGTTGCTAAAGAACTTTTTTATCAATGGCAATGGACAGCTGCTCCGATCAGTGGAAAAGCAAATCTCGAAGCAGACACCGGATATCTCCTCTTTGACAGTGATGAGCACCTTTACCGTGATTTACTTGAGCTTAATTCGAAAATCTCTGCATCAGCACCTTCCATAGCATTGGTTAAACCGGGTGAATCCTACCGGGAACTTGAGAACTTTATTTATGAGATTAATCCCGGAAAGGAAGGGGATTATCATTTATTAATCCAGTCGCTCCACAGGCAAGGATTTAAGCCCGGGAAAGTAATTCATTTATGGTCCCAAATGGAAGAAGGATTTGGGGTTGAGACTTTAGGCGTCCATCTTGACCTGGGGTTATTCTCGATTCAATTTTTGTGTAAAGCCTTGCTTAAGGAAAGAATTAAAAACCATGTCGACTTAATCTATATTTTCTCCAGTCAGCAGGCTGATCAGCCTGAATATGCTGCCATCGGTGGTATGGCCAATAGCATTCATTGTGAGAACCCAAAACTAAGATTGAAAATTATCGACCTTCCTAGGGCCGAAACCACTCTTGAATGTATCTTGCAAGAAACTCAAATGAATGAAAATCCGGTCATGGAAATTAAATACCGTGACCGACAGCGTTTTTCCAAAACCTTTACGGAATTTGATTTTGAAACCGCAACCCAAACTTCCGGCGGGCCAATAATCCGAAATCAGGGAGTTTATTTGATTACCGGCGGTTTGGGCGGCTTGGGATTGATTTTTGCCCAATATTTAGCTAAGTTTCAAACCAGACTGGTATTGACCGGCCGTTCCGCTATAACTTCCGTAAAAGCGGCTAAATTGAAAGAACTTGAAGCCGCTGGTGCGCAAGTTACTTATATTCAGTCGGATCTCTCCCGACGCGAAGAAGTTGATCAGCTTATTGCCACGATTAAGTCGGAATTCGGGACGATTAACGGTATTATTCATAGTGCTGGCCTGGTAAAAGACTCCTTGCTCATTAATAAATCAAGGGAGGAAACTGCGGAAGTTATTGCTTCCAAAGTTTGGGGAAGTGTTTTTTTAGACCGAGCAACCTGTAGGGAAAAACTCGACTTTTTTGTGATGTTTTCATCAACCACAGCCATTATAGGACATATTGGTCAGGCTGGTTATGCTTATGCCAACCGGTTTTTAAATGAATATGTTCTAGTGAGAGAGAACTTGCGCCGGATGGGACGTTGTTTTGGAAAAACTATGGTGATAAATTGGCCCTGGTGGCAGGAAGGCGGCATGCGGCTTGATCGGAATACTGAAAAACTGTTGGAGAGAGCTTATGGGCTGCAAGGATTGGCAACAGAAAAAGGCCTCCAAGTCTTTGAACGCAGTCTTAACAGTAGTCTGATTGAATTTGCACTTATCGTCGGCGACCCTGACAAAGTGGCCCGCTTGTTTAAACCGCAGAGTGAGCAGGAGCAGCCAATGGTTTCGGCGGAACTTTCAATCGACCCGGAGCTCACTGCCAATCCTGAACTGAAGCAGCGGCTAATTCATGATTTACGCCTCCTTATTCAGGAGATTTTAAAATTACCTCCCGAGGAAATGGCAATCGATCAAAACTTCAGTGAGTTTGGGTTCGACTCGATTTCTTTTACCCAATTTTCCAACCGGATTAATGAATGTTATGATATCAATATTTCACCAGCAAGCTTTTATGAATACCAAACCTTAGCAGCTTTTAGCGAATTTCTGTTCCAAGAAAACCCGGACTTGTTAAAGAGTTATTATCTTAAAAAGGATAATAGTCTAAATATTCCAGCTACAGCAGGGGATGAATCAGACCGGGCAGATGTAGTAAGTACAACCGCGAACCTGCCTGACCGGTATTTACTAAAACCTAGTTTTAATGTAGTTTCAGACCATTTATCCGAAGATTTAGCAGCGAACGAACCTGTGGCTATTGTGGGAATGGGAGGGATCTTCCCCCAATCTGCAGATTTGGAAAGTTTTTGGCAACATCTGGTTCAAGGAGATTGTCTGATTACAGAAGTATCCAAAGAAAGATGGAACTGGGAAGAATTTTATGGAGATCCTCAAATCCCCAATAAGACTGATGTTAAATGGGGCGGTTTCATTGCCGAGGTAGACAGATTTGACCCCTTGTTCTTTGGTATTTCGCCCCGGGAAGCCTCTCTAATGGACCCGCAACAGCGGCTCTTTTTAGAAACTGTCTATCATGCTATTGAGGATGCCGGTTATCCACCGTCAGCATTATCCGGGACTGCCACCGGCCTTTTTGTCGGTGCATCCATTAATGATTATAATGAACTAATGAAAGATTACGGCATTCCCATTGATCCCTTAATTTCCAGTGGTATCAATAACTCCATGATTGCCAACAGGATTTCTTTTCTATTAAATATTCATGGCCCCAGTGAAGTGATTGATACTGCTTGTTCCAGTTCATTGGTAGCAATCAGCCATGCAGTGGATTCTATCCGGTCCGGCCGTTGTGAAATGGCGATTGCCGGTGGAGTTAATGTCATCCTTAGACCCAAGTTTCATATCTCATTCCGGAAAGCAGGGATGTTGAGTCCGGACGGAAGGTGTAAGACTTTTGACGCAACTGCGGATGGATATGTCAGGGGCGAAGGTGCAGGCGCCATTGTACTTAAACCGTTACATAAGGCCATTACGGATCGGGATCATATTTATGCTGTTATTAAAGGCGTAGCGGTAAATCATGGCGGTCGCGCCCAGTCCTTGACCGCGCCGAATCCCAAAGCGCAAGCAGAATTATTGGTGAACGCCTATCGCCAGGCACAAATTCCTATCGAGACGGTGAGCTATATCGAAGCCCACGGTACCGGAACCAGTTTGGGTGATCCCATTGAAATTAACGGATTGAAAGAAGCTTTTATGCGACTGGTTCAAGACAAGGGTCAGGTAAAGAAAGATTTCTGTGGTCTCGGTTCGGTAAAAACGAATATCGGCCATCTGGAGTGTGCTTCGGGAATTGCCAGTGTTATTAAAGTATTACTAGCTTTAAAATATAAACAGTTGCCGGCCAGTATTAATTTTAGAAATCTAAATCCTTACATTGATCTAACCGGAACTCCCTTTTACATCGTCAGCCAGACTAAACCCTGGGAGTCTGTTACCACTGCGGACCAAGGAGAGATTCCGCGCCGGGCTGGAGTAAGTTCCTTCGGATTTGGCGGGACTAATGCCCATATTGTATTGGAAGAGTATCCTTCTAGCCGGAATAAAACAAAAGACGCAGGGGATGAGCCGGTACTGATTGTTCTGTCTGCCCGCAATGAGGAACGGCTGCGGGTTGTTGCCCAGAAGTTACAAGTCTTTTTAGAGCGTCAGCTCTATAACAATCAGCCGGATTCAACGTTTACAATGACCGATTTGGCCTATACACTTCAAGTAGGTCGTGAAGCAATGGAAGAACGGTTAGCCATCATTGCTTTTGATATTAAGGAATTACAAAAGCAATTGAATTCATTTCTCCGGGGGGAAGCCGACCTAAACCAGATTTACCGCGGTAATGTTAAAAATAACCGGTGTAACCCAAAGCTTCTGTTTGAAGGTGAGGAAGGGCAGGAATTTATTAGAAATATCATTGCTAAAAGGCAATTGGATAAGCTGGCCCAGCTCTGGGTTGCTGGCTTTTCATTCGATTGGAGCCTTTTATACCATAACCAAAGCTATCACCGCATTTCCTTACCGACCTATCCTTTTGCCAGAGAAAGGCATTGGATTATCCCGGAACAGCAAAGGAGCACCAACGCCGCCAAGGAATTAACTGTTCCTTCAGAAAGCCCGAAAGTAATGTACTTTCAACCAACTTGGGAAAAGGCAGATCCAGTAGAATCTTTCGTTACTGATAATGTCCGGTGGATCCTTTTCTTTGGAAACGGTGCAGCCATCAAACGGACCATTGAAACGGTTCAACAGGAACTTGATGATCAGCTCAAGGTAATCTTGGTCAGGAACGGAGAACAATTTCAACCCACCGGCGAACTGGAGTATACAATTAATCCGCTTTGCCCTGAAGATTACCTTAAACTTTTAATAGCATTGCAGGAGCGGCAGATAAATCTGGAAAGAATCATTAATCTTTGGCCGGTTGAGGTCCAGGCTGCTACCGATAATTTTGAAAATAATAACCTTCCGGCAGCTTTAATCCGACATTTGCAGATTTTCGGCCTCTCGGTGGGATTTCATCTCATTAGAGCAGTTCATGAGGTTCTGGACAATCAAAAGCTAATAATTAACATAGTTTACAGTTCCCAGGGGCAGAACGCTAATCCTTTTTTTGAGTCAATGGCCGGATTGGCGCGTTCTTTAAAAATGATTACCCCGGCGATCTTCTTATCGACCTTAGAGATTAATGGCAATAACCAGGATGAAGCTTC
Source organism: Bacillota bacterium (assembly GCA_036564195.1). Taxonomy (GTDB): domain Bacteria; phylum Bacillota; class UBA4882; order UBA8346; family UBA8346; genus DATCLA01. Next base: position 17,032 of record DATCLA010000136.1, on the reverse strand, counting down.
GCTGGCAAAGATTATAGCCAGGGAACTTAGGAGCGCTGAATTCATTTCTGAAGTCAGATATTGGGATCAAACAAGATATATCCAGAAAATACGGCCTTTAGTAATGGACAATTCGAGCAATCCTGCTTTATTAAAGCAACAGGGAGTTTACTTAATCACCGGTGGAACCGGGGGCCTGGGCTCTTTGTTTGCCAGCTTTTTAGCTGAACAATACCAAGCCCGGTTGATTCTGCTCGGCCGTTCTCCTTTAGACCGGCAACGCCAGAAATTAGTTGATACCCTCAAAAGTTACGGATCCGATTGCCTCTATTTACAGGCTGACGTAACCGACCCGGTGGCAATGGGCCAGGTCATAGAGGAGATTAGCAACCGCTTTGGTACGTTGAACGGAGTGATCCATGCCGCCGGCAGTGTTGACCAATGTAATCTGCTGCAAAAGAGTTGGGCTGAGTTTGAAAGTATTTTACAGGCGAAAATGCAAGGTACGCTTATCCTTGATGAATTGACCAAAGAACTTTCGTTGGATTTTTTTGTTACCTTCTCTTCACTTGCTTCGATTCTGGGGGATTTTGGACAATGTGATTATGCAGTGGCCAACCGGTTTTTAGATAGCTTTGTTGCTTTCAGAGAAAAACTCAGAGGACAAAAATTACGGCAAGGACGAACGATTGCGATTGCTTGGCCTTTATGGAAAGCTGGCGGCATGCATTTTGATCCGGATGGCGAGGCGTTTTACCTTAAATCTTCCGGTATGTCTTATCTCGAATCAAACGAAGGCTGGGAAGCTTTTGTAAAAATTTTAAATAGTAATCAATCCCACGTAATAGTTATTTCCGGCCAGCCTACTAAAGTAAATCAATTTTTACTGAATGAAAACCAACCGTCAACAGTTAAGTCTGTGTTGTCATCCGCTGAAGCGGAAAACCAGGACTCTCCCATGCCTGTACCAACAGCCCCGGACAATATCTGGAACCAATTGCTAACCGAGGTTAGGGGCATCATCGCCTCGATCACTGAGATCGACCCGGAAAGGTTGGACTTTGAAGAGAATTTAGGCTGTTTTGGACTGGATTCGATTACCTTAAAAGAGTTTTCGGCCAAGCTTAACACCACTTTTGGAGTAACCGTCTTACCATCGCTCTTCTTCTCCCATAGCAGTATTAAAAGGGTTTGCCGGTATTTATTAGAGCAATATGGTAAGGCAATCGAAGCTTATTACACTAAGCATAACCAATCATTGGAACCGGTAACCGCGATTGGTTGTAATGAAAATAAGGAACCGATGATTACTTCACCTCCGGTGAGTTTGGCTCAAGTACCTCAAAATAAAGTTTTAAGACCTAAAGAACCCGTTGCCGTAATCGGAATGGCCGGAATTTTCCCGGGTTCGCGCAACTTGGAAGAATTTTGGAACCATTTGGAGGCCCAACATGATCTGGTTACCGAAATACCCTCTTCACGCTGGGATTGGCAACTATATTACAGTACTGATAAATCTGAAAAAAATAAGACTGTTTCCAAATGGGGCGCGTTTATTAGTGATGTCGATAAATTTGATGCGGAGTTTTTTAATATTTCCCCGTTAGAAGCAGAGTTAATCGATCCGCAACAGCGCTTATATATTCAGACGGTTTGGAAGGCCATTGAAGATTCCGGTTATAAAGCTTCGCAGTTAGCCGGGAAGCAAATCAGTGTTTTTACTGGAATTCAATTTAATGATTATCAACGCATTTTAGAAAATAACGGCATCATTAACAGTCACTCCGGGACGGGAAATGCTCATGCCTTAATCAGTAACCGGATTTCATATTTGTTTAATTTTAAAGGCCCCAGTGAAGCGATTGATACCGCTTGTTCCGGAAGTCTGGTTGCGGTTCACCGCGGCGTAAGATCCATTCAAAATGGTGAAAGTGAAATAGCAATTGCCGGCGGTATCAGTTTAATCTTAACGCCCCATAACCACATTGCCGCCAGTCAATTAGGCATTTTATCTCCGGATGGTCGTTGTAAGACCTTTGATCAGTCCGCCAATGGCTATGTTAAAGGCGAGGGGATTGGGGTGATAATATTAAAACCATTGTCCCGGGCTATTGCCGACCATGATTCGATTTATGCGGTTATTAAAGGAACAGCAGTTAATCACGGCGGTAAGGCTCATTCATTAACTGCGCCTAACTCCGAAGCTCAGGCTGATCTGTTGGTTGCAGCTTATGAAGAGGCGGAAATCCCTCCGGGGACAGTCAGCTACATCGAAGCCCATGGGACCGGAACTGAGCTGGGAGATCCAGTTGAAATTGAAGGCTTGAACAAGGCCTTTCAAAAGTTAGCGGCTAAAATGGGGACTCCCCTTAAATCCTTTAATTATTGCGGGTTAGGAGCGCTGAAAACCAACATCGGTCACTTGGAACCCGCGGCCGGTATTGCCGGACTGATCAAAGTCATTTTAGCGCTAAAATATAAAAAGCTACCCGGAATTGTTCACTTTAATCAGTTAAACCCCTATATTCAGTTGGAACGTACTCCCTTTTATATCATTACTAAGACCCAACCATGGGAACAGTTGCTTGATGAGTATGGTCATAAGCTACCCCGTCGCGCGGGAGTGAGCGCTTTCGGTTTTGGCGGGACTAATGCCCATGTCGTGGTGGAAGAGTATGAAGCTGGTTTACCGGTTGTAAAGGAGCAGGCATCGGATAAGAAAAAGGTGATAATCCTGTTGTCGGCCAAAAAGAAACCAGTATTACAAACCTATGCCAAAGAGATGGCCGAGTATATCCAGAAGCTCTGTTTGCAACCTTTACCTTCGCAGGACGAAAAGAAGGTACAGTTTCAAGTTAGGAAATCCGATTTGATTTCATTAGTTTCAGATGTGGTAAATATTGCCGCAAACAACTGTACCGGCGATGATCTGTCCGAATATGGTTTAGACCGAATCAGCGCGGCGGAACTTACTCAAAAAATCAATGAAAAGTATCAGCTGACGGAGACAGCAGAAACAATCCTGGCCTGTGGTTCAATCACAGCTTTGACAGACTATTTATCCACAAAGGTTAAAAAACTTGGCACTAATTCATTCAATGGAACGGACTTTCAAAAAGAGGTAAAAGTAATTCAGCCTGGCTATAGTCTTGAGGATATCGCCTATACCTTACAAGTAGGACGGGAAGAAATGGAAGAGCGGCTGGCGTTTGTTGCCACAAGTATTGAGGAGACAGTTGCCAAATTACTCAATTTTAGCCAAGGCGATGTTCAAAATATCTTTACGGGAAATATCGGTAAAACTAAAAACAACCTGAACGCTTTGGATCACGGAAAAGAAGAACAAGACTATCTTTATTCGTTAGTCAAGAACGGTAAATTGAACCAGGTGGCGCAATTATGGGTATGCGGAATGAAAATTAATTGGGAAGAACTTTTCTACCCGGGGACTTTTCCAAGACGTATTTCTTTACCGACCTATCCGTTTAGCGGCGCGAGTTATTGGGTGTCGGAAACCCCCGACAACAAATCAGAAATTACCCGGACAAGCATACATCCATTAATCGATCGGATTGATTTTAGCTATAGTTTTAACCATAATGGCTTCGCCTTTGCAAAAACTCTGACTGCAAACGATCCGATTGTGAAGGACCATCAAGTAGGGGGTCGGCTAATTTTTCCGGCAGTCGGTTATCTGGAAATGGCTTATGCTGCTGCCGTTCAGTTGTGTAGTAATCAGCCGGTAGTTTTATCGAACATCGTCTGGTTACGCCCGCTGGAAATCCAACAGCCGCAACAGATTCGTTTATTGGTAACTAAAATAGAGAATCGGTTTCATTTTGAAATTCGCAGTGGTGCCAGAGGCAATGACTCGGTCCTCCATTGCCAGGGAGATTTCACAACCGGTTCCGGTGGTAACCGCAGTAGACAACAGATTGAGATCGACCCAATTAAAATGCGGGCTGCCCGTCATTTAAGTCAAGCAACCATTTATGAAAAATACTCAGCAATCGGCCTGGAATATGGCAAATTATTCCGGAGTTTGGAGAAAGTCTGGGGAAATGATCGGGAATCCCTTGGTCGGCTTTACCTACCTAAAGGAGTGGCAACCGATTTTACTTCGTATTTACTCCACCCGGCTTTGACTGACGGAGCATTGCAAACGGCTATTGGTATTACGTTATGGTCGGATCTTTCCCGGGCATTAATCCCGTTTGCAGTTGCTCAAGTTGAAATCTTGCAACCGCTGCCAAGATCCGGTTATGCCTATGTACAATTTGCTGGTAAAAATAAATTTAATGTCGCTTTATTGGATGATTCCGGGCAAGTTTGTCTTAAAATCATGGGAGTAACTGTTAAAGCAGTTAAAAATCAACTTACTGAGTTTTGCTATCGTCCACTTTGGCAGACGGCGCCATCCGTAAAAAGAACAGCCAATTTAATTCCGGTGATCCCAAAACCAAGTAAGATTTTTATCTTTTATAATTCTAATGGTCTGGAACTCAAAAACATTTTAGTTAAGTATCATCAAGACGTGCCAGTCATCACAATTGATTTAGGTAAAGATAATCTCCGCAGTTTCCTCTCTGATCTGGAGGAGCAATCTTTAATCTATTTTTTAGGGGGAATTGATACAAGTCAAGGCCAAGCCGATCCTGTTGCGAATTTGGCTGTAAGCCAAGAGCTGGGAGTATTCTCCTTCTTTAGGCTGATTAAACTATTAAGCGCTGCAGGGTATGATCAAAAACAGTTAATCTTTAAAGTCATTACCAATAATGTCTATTCCGTGTTAGGTAATGAATCGTTAAAACCTCAGGCAGCAACAATCCATGGAATGATTAAATCTATGTCCGGTGAATATCCTTACTGGCAAATCAGTACCATTGACCTCGATCTGTCAGATTGGCAAGCCGGCAACGGTTCGGAAAATTGGAAAGCTTTAGTAGAATGCATTGCCAATGAACCGGCCAATCCTAAAGGTGATGTGGTTGCATTTCGCAATTGCCAGCGCTACCTCAGGGTCCTTTATCCGGTAAAACTGCCTGCTACTCAAAGACCGGTCTTCCGCCACCGGGGAGTTTATCTAATTTTGGGAGGTGCCGGAGGCATCGGTTTGGAATTAGCCCTTTATTTAGCGAAAGAAGCGCAGGCACGGCTGATATTGATTGGCCGCAGCCTCCTCAGTCACGAGCAGAACGAGAAGATTAAACGGATTGAAGCTGCCGGTGGGGAAGTGCTGTATATTCAGGCAGACGCCACTGACTTAGAAGCGATGCGCCAAGCAATTACTCAAGGGAAAAAACGTTATGGTGCGATTCATGGTGCCATTCATTCCGCTTTGGTCTTAAAAGATAAGACTATTCGTAACATGGATGAGGCCTCATTCCGAGCAGCAATGGCCCCAAAAGTTGAAGGGAGCGTAATCTTACATAAAGTATTGTCAGACGAGAATTTGGATTTCATGGCTTTCTTTTCTTCGGCGCAATCATTTGCCGGTAATCCTGGCCAAAGCAATTACACAGCCGGGTGTGCGTTTGAGGATGCCTTTGCGTACTATCTTCAAACCAAATTGTCTTATCCGGTTACCGTTTTTAATTGGGGTTATTGGGGGACGGTAGGCGTTGCCGCTAATCAGGAATACCAGAAACGTTTTGCTGCCCAAGGTGTAAGAGCGATCTATCCTGATGAGGGTCTGGAAACATTTAAACGGGCAATCGCCCAGGGTATCAAACAAGTTGTTCCGGTAAAAGCCAGTCGGCAGCTACTTGAAGCAATCGGAGTAGCCTTTTTGGCAGAAAATTTACCGCCTTCCGGTGCTTCAATTAATGTTACTAAAGAAAAATTGCCCGAACCTAAAAAGCCTAAAAGCATTGATAATCCGAAATCGGTTTCGGCTAAGGATTTAAATGAACCAGCCGTAGAATTTCTAAAAGATATTTTTGCTAAAACTTTAAAAATCGAGCCGGAAAATATTGATGGTGAAGCCACCTTTGAAATGTACGGTGTCGATTCAGTTTTTACAATTGAAATCACCAACAAACTGGAAAAGATCTTTGGAAAACTACCCGCTACATTATTATATGAGAATATGACTATTGCCAAGCTTAGCCAGTATTTCGTGACAAACCACCTCCAGCGTTTACAGCAAGTTTTGCATTTTCAAATTGGACCTGAAACCATAGCCGATCCTGAGACTTTATTTAGTAATATCAGTGCAGCAGCCGGGTCTTTTGAAAATTTTGATGAACCTTTACCTTGCGACAGCCATCAGGATCTACTAACTCTTCCGGAACCACCTGGGGAAGACCTTATGAAAATTGATCGTCTTTCCGACGCTGAGGTTGACCTGTTGTTAAAGAACCTTTTAGAAAATCATGATTTGGGGTGATCAAAATGGATCTATGGCAGGAGATTCAAAGTAATTTATCGTCGGAAAAAAGAAGAGAGTTGTTGCGGTTGCTTACTGACTCCCGCAACCGTAACCATTGTGATCTGGATCTGGCTATCGTTGGTGTCAGCGGCAGGTATCCTCAGGCCAGAACGCTCGATGAATATTGGGATAATCTAAGCAACGGTAAAAACTGTATTACCGAAGTACCAGCAGAACGTTGGAATTGGAGCAGTTTTCAAAGAACCGACCCTAAACAATCGTTACCCAAATGGGGAGGGTTTATTGAGGAAATTGATCGATTTGATCCGTTATTTTTCGGAATAGCTCCGAAAGAGGCGGAAGTGATGGATCCTCAGGAACGGCTGTTTTTAGAAATAACTTGGGCTTTATTTGAGAACGCGGGAATTACCCGAAAGGCATTGCAAAAGATCGATAATCGTGTGGGCGTTTTTGTTGGGGCGATGAACTGTGATTATATGCGCGAAGGAGGAAATCCCGTAGCCTATTGGTCCATCGCCAACCGGGTATCATACTTTTTTAACTTACAAGGACCAAGTTTAGCGGTAGATACCGCTTGTTCCTCGTCGTTAGCTGCGATCCATCTGGCCTGTGCCAGCCTGCGGCGGGGCGAATGCTTAGCTGCAATTGCCGGCGGCGTTAACCTGATTATTCGTCCGGAACATTTTGAAACTTTATTAAAAGCCCGAATGTTAACTCAAGAAGATCAAACCAGATCATTTGGGGAACATGCCGAAGGATTTGTCGCTGCTGAAGGGGTTGGGGCCATCTTAATCAAGCCATTAGCACTAGCATTAAGCGATCATGATTCAATTTACGCTATCATTCGGGGGTCCGCCATGAATGCCGGTGGGAAGACCAGCGGCTACGGAGTACCCAACCCCAATGCCCAGCGGGACTTGATTAAAGAAGCTTTAAAAGCAGCCCGGATTCATCCCCGGACGCTCAGTTATTTGGAAGCTCAGGCTAACGGATCAGACCTGGGCGATCCCATTGAAGTGTCGGGATTAATTGCAGCTTTTAAGCAATATACACAGGATAAACACTTTTGTGCGCTGGGGTCGGTAAAATCTAATATCGGTCACTCAGAATCTGCCGCCGGAATTGCGGCAATTACTAAAGTACTGCTACAAATGAAGCATAAACAATTGGTACCGACACTTCATTGCGAAACTGTCAATTCAAAGATCAATTTGGAAGATTCACCATTTTATTTGCAACGTCACCTAAGTGAGTGGAAAAAGCCAATTGTTATTGAAGATGGGGTAAAAAAAGTCTACCCCAGAAGGGCCGGGGTAAGTTCGTTCGGTGCCGGAGGCGCTAATGTCCATATCATATTAGAAGAATATGAGGCCGAAGTCAATGATACCCTTGATACTTTGGAAGAGAACAAAGTGCAGTTGATCGTATTATCAGCCAAGAACCAAGAGCGCCTTAAAGAACAGGTTCGCAATATTGCCGACTATCTGGAAAAAAATAGAAACCTGAATCTACCAGACATAGCTTATACCTTACAAATTGGTCGAGAAGCAATGGAGGAACGGTTCGCGATCACTGTGGATAGCTGTGAAACATTGCTCGAAAAACTCCAGGCTTATCTCGACGACAAATTGGCTGTTACCGAATATTACTCTGGAAATGTACGCAAACATAAAACAGACCGTTTTGTAACTAAAGAACGGATTCAAGAATTAATCGCCACTAGCCAGTTAGTTGATTTAGCCCGGCTTTGGGTTGAAGGAAATGAGATTGACTGGGAATTATTAGCTTCCGGATCAGTGCGGCAGCGGATATCATTACCGACTTACCCATTTTTACGCGAACGTTTTTGGGTGCCGGAAGCAGCTAAATTTAACGTTTCTGAAGATAAAAATTACTTGGAGCAACCATTTTCAAACCATAGTGTCCAAACTGATTTGGAGTTGGATTTAAACCGGTCATTCGAGACGCAATTTGAAAGTGATTTGAAGGAGGGGATCTCCGCTATATTAGGAGTTAAAATAAAGGATATTGATCTTGAGCTGGAAATGAGTGATTTTGGATTCAATTCGATTACTTTAACCCAGTTTAGTGAGTTGATTAACGAAAAATACCAATTAAATATTATGCCGTCAATTTTTTTTGAACATGCAACTCTTGCTTCATTTGTAGATCATTTAAAAAATAATTACCATAAGGAATTGTTAAGATTTTATCAAGCCCACCTGGCTCAGATAGCTATTCATGATCAGCCGGATACTGCTCCGACGTTGGGGTCATTGGCAACAGTCCCGGTAGGAAAAGAAAACTCTCCAGCACCAGACCTTCATCATAAGGGGGAAAGTTTTAAAGAGCAAGAGGTTGCCATCATCGGAATCAGCGCGGTGATGCCATTGTCAGAAGATTTGGAGGTCTTTTGGAATCAAATCGAAGCCGGTAAGGATTTAATCTCGGTTATCCCGGCAGACCGGTGGGACTGGCGGGATTACTATGGGGATCCGGCAACCGAACCCAATAAAACCAATGTTATTTGGGGCGGATTTATGAAGGATATTGATAAATTTGATGCCCAATTTTTTGGAATTTCGCCACGGGAGGCTCGACTGCTTGACCCGCAACACCGGATTTTTCTGGAAACGGTATGGAAAGCTGTTGAAGATAGCGGCTATAAAATGTCGGATCTGGCCGGGACTGCTACCGGAGTTTTTGCCGCTGTTGCCACCAACGACTATGAAAACTTCCTAAACGAACAGGGAGTTGAAGTTGAAGCCCAGACAGCAACGGGATCAGCCCATTCACTGCTGGCTAACAGGGTTTCTTACTTATTTAATCTTCATGGTCCCAGTGAGCCGATTGATACGGCCTGTTCCAGTTCGTTGGTAGCGATTCACCGGGCCATAGCAGCGATTCATAACGGCGAATGTGAACTGGCCATTGTTGGAGGGGTCAATGCCATCATTCATCCCAAGTTACACATTGCTTTCAGTAAATCGGGAATGTTAGCGGAAGACGGCCGGTGTAAAACCTTTGATAAACGGGCCAACGGCTATGTCAGGTCGGAAGGATGCGGGGTAATCATCTTAAAACCCCTTGCCAAGGCTCAAAATGATGGTGACCATATTTATGCGGTGATTCGCGGCAGCGCAATTAATCATGGTGGCCATGCCAATTCATTGACCGCACCTAATCCCAACGCCCAAGCACAACTTATTATTAATGTCTGGGAAAAGGCAGGGCTGGACCCAAGTACCGTAGGATATATTGAAACTCACGGTTCCGGTACCAGTCTGGGCGATCCAGTGGAAATTAACGGCTTGAAAAAAGCTTTTGAACATTTATATAAAAAATGGAATAAAACTGTTTCCCAAGCCCATTGCGGTTTAGGAACGGTAAAAACTTATGCGGGCCATCTGGAAACCGCTGCCGGAATAGCTGGAGTTATCAATACTTTATTATTTATGAAACACCGGAAGTTACTGCCCAACCTCCATTTTGAAGAGTTAAATCCCTATATTCAGTTAGAAGGATCGCCCTTTTATATTGTTGATAAGGTTAAAAACTGGGATAAATTACGGGATGAACAAGGCCGTGAACTGCCAAGACGGGCCGGAGTAAGTTCTTTTGGATTCGGTGGTGTCAATGCCCATATTATCTTGGAAGAATATGAGCTGCCGACCTACGCAGAAAAATTCGCTGGACCTTATCTCATTGTGTTATCAGCCAAAAATGAAACCGTACTTAAAAATTACGCCGCCAAATTAAGGAGCTATCTGGAAAGAGCGGTAATCGAGGATCCAACGCAAGTAACTTTGGCAAGGGTGGCTTTTACTCTCCAGGTAGGACGGGTGGCACTGGAAACAAGATGCGCACTGGTGGTTGCCGATTGGCCAGAATTGTTTGAAAAGCTTAACCGGTTCAGCGCAGGAGACCGCCAGATTGAAGGTTTATACTTCGGTACGGTGGAAAGAATAAAGCCTGCTGTTAACAGCAGTCATCTTTTAGCACTGATTAAGTCCGGATCTTTAGAAGCAATTGCCCAACAGTTCGTGGCCGGAGCTTCAATTGATTGGTCGTTGTTATATCCTGTTACCAAACCCTGCCGAATTTCTTTACCGACCTATCCTTTTGAAAGGGAACGCCATTGGGTAGATGTTAAGCCAAATAAGATTGGGATAAATAAGAATGAATCCCAGGTTACCAATGATCTTGTAAAACAACTGCAGGCCATTTTAGCTGAAGTACTTTTTATTGAAGTTGATCAGGTCGACAACGACAAGGCCTTTACCGAGTTGGGCTTAGATTCTGTTTTGAGTTTGGAATTCACGCAAAAGATCAACCACCAATTAGGAGTGAAGCTGAAAACTGCCAGGCTATACGACTATTCAACTATAAATAAATTAGCCAATTATCTTGATTCTTTGAAAATGCCCACCGATAAAGTGCAAATCCGGCCTCAAGAGGATTTCCCAAAAAGCCCTCCTTTTGATGAAAATGGGGAAAAGGTAGTATTGTCAAGCCTTGCTGATCCGACTTCTGATGAGCGGTTAAACTTTTCGCAACAGGGCAAGGAAAAAAGAGAGCTCCCTAAGATTAAACTGAAAGATTATAAGGTGGCAGCCGAAGAAGTTTTAGATAATCCCGATAAAATGCAAACCGGCGATCTGATTATAAAACAAGTACAAAAAATTTTAGCTGAGGTTCTTTATATTGAAATAGATAAAATTGATAAAAATAAGCCCTTTAGTGAATTAGGGCTTGATTCTGTTCTAAGTTTGGAATTTACTCAGAAAATTAATAGGGTATTCGGAGTGAAGTTAAAAACCGCTCGATTATATGACTTCGCAACAGTTAAGGAATTGGCGGAGTATTTAAGTACCTTGCCAATAGCGATAAACGAAACACGAAACGAATCTTTCGGGAATATTGCCAGCGGCCAGGATCCCCAGAATCAACCGGCCGACCGAGCGGAACGCTCCTTTATTGCTCCAGAAAGATATCAAAATCAAACCGTTTCTGCTAATGAAATTGCAGTCATCGGTATATCTTGCCGCTTCCCCGGAGCTAATAATCATTATCAGTTTTGGGAAAACCTCAAAAACGGAGTGGATTGTGTTTCGGAAGTGCCCAGCGAACGCTGGGATATTAATCAATATTATAGTCCCAACATTCATGCTCCAGGTAAAACCTATTGCAAATGGGGAGGATTTCTCCACGATATCGATCAATTTGATCCGCTCTTCTTTAATATTTCACCGGCGGAAGCGGAATTACTCGATCCCCAACAACGGTTATTTTTAATGGAGTCCTGGCGGGCTTTAGAAGATGCCGGCTATGCTGCCAAAACTCTCGATAATCTGAAATGCGGCGTATATGTTGGGGTGATGACGGGTGGAGAATACCAGCCTTCCAATCTTTTTAATACACCATCTATTTTAGCATCCCGGATTGCCTATTTTCTTAATTTAAAAGGTCCGGCGGTAGCCATTGACACAGCGTGCTCTTCATCAGCAGTAGCAATTCATCTGGCTTGCCAATCATTAATTAACGGCGAAACTGAAATGATGCTTGCCGGAGGAGTCACTTTATATTTGACTGTAAACCCTTATATCAGCATGTGTAAGGGAGGGATGCTATCGCGTGACGGCAGATGTAAAGCTTTCGACAATAGGGCGGATGGCTTTGTACCTGCAGAAGGAGTAGGAGTTGTTGTGCTTAAACGACTCGATCGTGCAATCCAGGATGGTGACTCGATCTATGGTGTCATAAAAGCTTCAGCCATGAATCAGGATGGACGGACTAACGGAATAACAGCACCTAGCGCTCAATCCCAGACTGAATTGGAGACAATGGTTTACGAAAGAGCGGGAATCAGTCCCGAGAGTATTTCGTATGTGGAGTGTCATGGGACCGGCACCAAATTGGGGGACCCGATTGAAATCGATGCTTTAACCGCAACTTTTCACCGCTATACCGATAAAAAACAGATTTGTCCAATTGGTTCGGTAAAAACTAATATTGGGCATACTTCTGCTGCCTCGGGAGTGGCCGGCCTTATAAAAATAATATTGGCTTTAAAACACCAAATTATTCCTCCTTCACTCCATTTTCAAAAGGAAAATGAACAGATTAATTTTTCCGAAACCCCCTTTTATGTAAATACAAAGGCTCAAAGCTGGATAACTTCGGCTCTCCCGCGCCGGGCAGCATTGAATTCCTTCGGCTTTAGCGGTACGAATGTACATATGATTATCGAAGAAGCTCCGAAAGTTAGTCGCTCTAAAGCAGCTAATAAAGAGGAATGCTCTTGTCCCTATTACCTGATTCCGCTATCTGCGAAAGAGGAAGCGGTGGTACTGCTTAAATTGAAGGAACTGGCGGACTGGCTTGCTAATGCCGGAAGCAAGAGCGGCATCGGAGATATCGCCTATACCCTCGGTACGGGACGAAATCATTTTTCATACCGCATAGCCCTGGTTGTCACGAATATTCCAGAGTTGGAATCCATGTTAAATAGGTTAATTGCTGAACCGTCTGAAATCAGTCTCTTAATAAAAAAGGCAATCGTTCCGGTTGAAGTAAGCGTTGCTCCTGATCAAATTGAGGCAGTGATGGAGGAGTTGCAACCTACCAACAAATTACCGGATTCATTATTTAAGGAGAAATTAAACTGGTTAGCTGAACAATATTTAGGTGGATTCAATTTGGACTGGGAAAGACTTTATAAAGCCTGGGGATTTCATAAAATTTCTTTACCAACCTACCCGTTTTTATTGAAAAGATATTGGAGGGACTCACTTTCAGCAGATAATTTAACCCCTGGTCATCCTGTTTCTTATCACCAGGAAATTTCAATGGCTGCTATCCCTATGGTCGAAATACCGGTAGAAACTCCTCATGAAAAACGGTTTCAAATCAGCTTTTCCGGAAGAGAATTTTATTTAAAAGACAATAGTGTTTACGGGCAAAAACTGCTTTCGCCAGCGGTTTTTCCGGAAATAATCTGTACTGCCTATGAAATAGCCAGTGGCAAAAGGATGAAAACATTGACTGATTTGGTTATGCTTAGACTAATTGATCTCAATGAATTAGGTAATCTTTATGTAAGTGTCTTATTAAAATCCGATCCAGCAGAACTGATAATCAGTACGGTTAAAAACGGTATAACGATTATTAATGCAAAGGCTAAGGCTAGTTTTGAAACTTCTGCAATTGCTGCCGGAGAACAAGCACAGCAAATCAATATTGAGAAAATTAAAGAGCGCTGCCCTAATTTTCTAAACCGGCAGCAATTTTATGAGATATGTGATCGAACTGGACATCTCTCCGGTACAACTTTAAAACCAATCCAGTGGATATTTTATAGTGATAAAGAAGCGCTAGCCCTAATTGAAATGGACAATACCTTGAAACAAAGTAAAAACCATTTCAAATTACATCCATCATTGTTACAGGGAACACTTACGGCCTTTACTGGTTTGGTTATTGATAGTATTGATCAAATTCAAAACTTACGAATACTTAGCTTTGGAATTAAGAAGTTAGAAATGATTAATCCTTTACCTGATAAATTTTATACCTACGTTAAATGGTCGAATAATCAAGTACCTGATTCCCAATTACTTCACTTTGATTTCCAGGTATTTGATCTCCAGGGGAATCTGGTTTTCGAAATTAAAGATTATTATTTAAAAAAGATTGAGTCTCTATCCCAAACGGTTAATTTCTCAAACCAGAATTTGCAGGAACACCCTAATTTTTCAGGCGATATTATTTTTAATCAGTTACTTAAGGATGTTACGGCAATTACGGCGGAAATTTTAAAAATTAATGACATTGCCCTCGATACCCAAATTAATCTATTGGAGTATGGTTTTACCTCCATTACGATTATGGAGTTCATTCAAGCAGTTAATGAACGGTTTAAGATTGAAGTTACTTTGGACAGCTTTTTTGATCTGACTAATCCATCATTGCATTCCTTAACCCGGCATTTATACGGGCAATATCAACCGGAAATCGATAATTATTACAGCTGCCTTGAGCAAATAGCCAGTTCCCAACTGGATGAAAGCATCCCGGATAATCCTAACTCCGATTTAAACAGCAGTGCTGAATGTTTACCATCGCCAACCCTTGGAGAAACCCAGGCCCATTCCCAGCAGATTATTGTTTTATCGGCTCGGAATAAAGAAAGTCTTAAGGACTATGCCCAACTGCTCCTTGCATTTTTAAAAGATTACCAGGAAACTACTGAAGTAAATTCACAAAATTTTGCAACGATCAGCCGGAATTTTCAAACTGAGATCATGCGGATTGCCAAAGAGGTGTTGCAAGTTACCCCCGCTGGTTATCTCCCGGAGACGGTTGTTAAGTTTACCAGTATTATCAATGAACGCTTTGGCCTGACAGCCACTCCGGAATTATTTTTGCAAAGTTCTTCGGTGGCGCTGTTTGCCAAATATCTGGCAAGAAACTTTAAAAGTGCAATTTTAGCTTATTATCCAACAGCCCCAGTTAAGCCTGATCTCAACCTGACCGATTTGGCATATACATTACAGACCGGTAGCGCCGAGTTGGAAGAACGCCTGGCGATAATTGTTCCAACTTTGGAATCATTATTGGCAAAATTGACTGCCTACTGTCAAGATCAACCGCAAATTGAGGGCGTATTTCAGGGAAATATCAAAAACAGTAACATGGTGGCAGCTAGTTTACAGACTGCTGCGGAAGGAGTGGATGTAACAAGCTTAATTCAAAAGGGGAACTACTCACAACTGGCCCAATTTTGGGTGAATGGAGGGGAAATTAACTGGAAACTATTATACGCTCATCTAAAAACACCTGCTTACATTAATTTACTTGATTTACTGAAAAAAGATATTCATTAAAAACTATTTACCGGTTAATCTTCAATAAGCTAAAGGAGGAAATCGAATTATGACTGATTATTCAAAGCCTTATGAAGCAGAAGTGTATCAAAAACTGATCCAGATTTTACGGGAAGTAGCACCATTTAAAGTTGTGGGTGAGATTACTCCCACTACTTCCTTAGTAGATGATTTCGGTTTTGACTCCATTGATATGATGGACTTACTTCTAAAAATCAAAGAAGTATTTGGAGCGGATAAACCGGAAATAATCGACGTCGACTCCTTTGTCAGCTGCGCTTATAACAGTACCGACGGAAAACCGGTAATGGTTAGGACTATTTGTCAAATAATTCTTGAAAATTTATACCAAAAGGTGGGGTAAATATTATGGAGAATAAGATAAATTGGGGTATTTCCAAAGATTTACAAGCGGATATCCGTTTTGAACCCAATGCTTGTAGGGGTTATGTTATGGATATTTCTTTAGGATGTCCGCATCACTGTATCTATTGTCTGTTTTCTCCTTTGGAACTGAGAGTGTACAAATTGCATAATCCGGGATATAAAGGAGATATTTTGCCATTAAAATTAGATAAGTTTTTAGCGCGGGAAAAATTTCCGCCGGCAGTATATATGTGTTATTCGTCGGATCCTTTAGGTAATCAGGAATTAAGTCATTCAACCGCTACGGTCCTGAAGAAACTGCTGGCCCATAATGTAAATGTATTATTGATTACCAAAGGTGTTTTTACTGACGAAATTTTGGATGTGATCCGTGAAAAGCCTGAGTTAATGCAGATCCAAATCGGTATAACCAATCATGATGATAGCCGTAACCGGATTATCGAGCCCGGGGCCCCTTTATATCAAAAACGGCTGCAAAATTTTGAAAAGCTCTCTAAAATCCCCGGCCTTGGTTCATTGATTGTCCGGATTGATCCGCTATTACCCCTGATTGACGATACTGTCGAAAATATTACCAAAATTCTCCAGGATGTTCGTGAATACGGTGTGCGAGAAGCAGTCATCGGTTATATTATTCTCACCGGAATGATGCGCAATTCATGGTTACACAAAGAAGTTACCTGCAGCTGCGCTAAGGTGCTTACGGAAAAGACCATTACAATTTCTCAGCAAGAACTATATTCGCTGCCGTTTAACCAAAAGGTAGAAAAGTTATTGCAATTCGAAGCAATTTGTAAAAAACTTGGAATGAAGATGGCAGTCTGTGGTTGCAAAGATGAAGCTTTAAAACAGACCAGTCTGGAATGGATCTGTCATCCGTTCAATCGGAAACGGCGCGAAGAATTTAATTGGGAAGATCTTAACGTGAATTTGGATGATCTGATAGCGCATCTGAAATAACTCTTTTAAGTACAATAATAAATTAACCGGAGGTTGTTGTGGCTGATCAAAATTATGGGTATCCTTTGCCTCTTAAAATAACCGGTATGGGACACTGTCTTCCAAAACAGGTGGTTCAAAGCAGTGAGCTTGAGCAGCAATGTAATTTACCTCAGGGTTGGTGCCAAAGAAAGCAGGGTATTAAAGAACGGCGTTGGTTTAGTCCGGATGAATACAAAACTGTGTCCCATGCTAAAATCGGCGCAGCTGCGGCCAGACAAGCGGTTGCTGCGGCAAGGATCGCCTGTTCCGAACTGGATCTGGTGCTTCATGCTTCAAGTATGTACGATCAGGTGATACCGGACCAAAGTGTGCAATTACTGCATGAGTTGGGGTTGGGTGATTCCGGAATTTCCTGTCTGAGTATTAATTGTGCCTGCCTCAGTTTTAT
>DATCLA010000135.1:0-7746 GCA_036564195.1 Bacillota bacterium | reverse complement strand
GTTAAAAGCCCGGTACTCCCGATTAAACTGGGGAGCTCCTTATACCCAGTGGGACGGATCGTCGAAGACCGGCATTACGGAATTGCCGGCCGGCTGAATGAATTTCCGACCTTAATCGATGTGGCTATTAATATTAAAGACGTCGAACGTGACCGCTGGTTACACAGTGACTTCCAGGTTATCAACAATGAGCAATTCTATAGTAAACTGGTTACAGAGGTGGCCACGGCAGCGGTGGATCGGTCCCTTGACCGGGTGGGAAGCGGTACGGCCAAGGTAATATTTAAGATTTTTACTAAGGATAACCCGGTTCCGTTTGTGAGGGAAAATTTAATTTTCAGTAAGGATATTGCCGTAAGTTGTTTTCAAGAGTTGGCGACGGTGGTCGAGGCCTTTGCCAACAATGCGTTTGTCCCAATCCGGCCGCAATTAATTCAGATTGATGTTCAAATCGAAAATCGTAACCTAACCGCCACTGTTCAAAAACTGGAGGTAAACCGGACCGAAGCTAAACCGGGTGAGTCGATTAAGATCCGGGTTTATTTGCACCCTTTTCGGGGTACCAACTTTTGTAAAACATTTACAGTGAAAATTCCCGATTCTATCAGTCCGGGAAAATATCTATTATCGGTGCGCGGCGGTTCGGAAAAACCAGCTGAGGCAAGAGATAACTCTAAAAATGCAGCACCGAACCCCGGTGAACCCCTGGTTGATTCATTTGAAGAACTGTTAGCCGGTTATAGGGAGAATCCCCAGAATAATGAGTTGGTATTGGAAGTAGTTGAAGTGAGTGATCAAACTGGCAACTGCAATTGTGAACCAGTACGTTTGAAGGTTCCTACGGATTATTTTTTAACCGGCCGGCTGCAACAAGAGTTAAAGATCGTAAAGTAGCTCCGTCCATTGATGATTATCTTTTTCAAGGGAGGCTAAAATGTGAAAGTAGTCCTATCCAAAAGAAGTGTGACTTGGATGACAGCGGTCTTACTGGTTGTTGTCTTATTATATAATCTGCCTTTTTTATTACTTAACGAACCGTTTCTAACTAAACAAGTCCGCTCCAAGCTTCAAAACTATTTTCAACAGCGGGGGTTCCGCTTTGAGGTGGCTAATGTCCGTTGGGTAGGGAACGGACGGTTTGAAGCCAAGCAGATCGGTTTGGTGGAAACACAAAGCAGTCAATTACTACTCCGGGCCGACCGGCTAATCATCCGGACTAATTGGACCGCGGCGCTCAGAAATTTGAGCCATCCGGAGCTGGTTTTGGAAGATTTTGAAGTGATTCGCCCTCAATTACATTTGAAGCACTATAAAAATAGAACCTGGAATTTCAGCGGTTTGTTTCGAAAGGGGAAGCGCCGCCTCAGCATGAACATGAAGCTACGGATTGATGACGGTTTGGTGCAGTTGGATGATTACAAATTTGGTAAACATCAGTTTGCTAAGGTCGACGGGGAACTGGACTTTCATAACTACCCATTGATTGGCTGGAATCTCAAAGGCGAATCCGATTTTGGTGAGGCAGTTATCTGGAAAAGCAGCGGGAAGTTTCGTACCGACCAACTGGCCGGCCAGGGTAAGCTGAGTTTTGTAAATCTACCGTTGCAAAAGGCAATTTTGCTGACGCCGTGGCGTTATCCGTTTAAATTGAAAACCGGCATCGCCAAGGCCACAGTGGACTTTGGCTGGAATAAGCAGAAACTCTGGTTTCAAAAGGGACAGGCGGTTTTGGAGAATACGGTTGTCAAGTTTCCTCGGTTCTGTCACGATCTGCGGATAATTACCGCCCGGACCGACTTTGCCCCAGAATTAATTAAAGTTAAGCATTCAGAAATCAATTACCAAAAGACTAAAGTAAATCTTGACGGAACACTCGACCCGTTGCAGCAGACAATCGATGCCCGGGTTAAATCTCGGTCGGCACGGTTGGAGGATTTGTTGGAAATGTTCCCGGCGATCCCAAGGACCGTCATCAACGGTCGGGCTAATTTCCAACTCCATATCACCGGTCTAATCAACAATCCGGTCTTTAATGGAGCAGCTGCCATCGCTCAAACCCGGGTAGCTTCTAATGGCGAGGTTTTTTCAAAAGTCCATGGGAAACTATTAATTCGTAAAAACAATATTCAAATTAGCAAGTTTAAAGCTTTATGGCATGAAGCTTGGGTCCATGCCCAAGGCAATATCTATAATATCTACAACCCGCGCCTGGATCTCAAGGTACACGGCAATGGGGTGGTTTTGGAGCAGTTCGCTCTGGTCCGCCAGGCCGATCCGAACCTAAAATTTTGCCGGACGGCCAATTTTGAAGGGAAATTTACTGGTTTTTGGGATAATCCGGTCTTTAGCGGTGCGGTTTTTCTGGAGCAGTTACAATTTCACAACATCTCACTGCAGCAGCTTAAAACCAACTTTACCTGGGAACCAATGGCGACACGGGTGAAAGTATTTTCCCTGGAAAGTAGGGTTGGGGCAGGCCGTTTGACCGCGGATGGCCGGGTAGTAGCCGATGCCAACAGTGTCAGTTGGGACCTCAAAGCGAAGATTGAAGCCTTAAACCTTAATGAAGTTAAGCAGTTTCCCGACGGTACGCTCACCGGTACGGTCATTACGGCCAGCGCTTTATTAAAAGGTTCTTGGCAATATGATTCAGTATTTGAACCCGGAACGGTGATGGGGGTATTTAAAGGACGACAACTGGCATATCAAAATCTGGTCGCGGATGAGGTATCCGGAGTTTACAGTTGGGACCAGGGAAACCTTTCTATTGATACCATTTTGCTCAAATCCGGGTCGGGGCATGTTTTTGGGAATTTAACTCTTAACCGGGGCCGGTTGTCCTCCAATTTGGATGCAGAGAACATCAAATTAAGCAAAGTGCTCTCTGGGGAGCAGATCCCGGTCGACGGGATTTTCAACGGAAACTTGAAACTGGAGGGGGATTTACCCAACTTAACCGGACGGCTGGAAGGGGAGTTTGCCGATTTAGCCTGGGATTCCAAATCTATCGGTAAGGTTACCGGAATTTTAGAGTACCAACAATCAAATAAAGAAATCCAAATAGTTAACCTGATGCTTAACAATCCGTCCGGTAACTATCAAATCAATGGTCGGGTGGTGTTGGCCGAACGGATCCCACAGTTAGAGTTCGAGGTTGCTTCGGAGAATCTAAACTTAGAAAGGTTGCTGGATTATCTGCCGGCAAAGCCCCAACCGCAAATCGAAGGTTTTGCCAGTACCAAATTGGTAGTTCAAGGCCCTTTAACGGCGCCGTCTTTTTCCGGCAGGATCAATTTAAACCGGCTTGTGGTTGCTGGTATCCCGATGGATACAGGCAGATTGGTTTTTCATGGGGATCTGAACCGGATTCAAATCACTCAATGTGAATTAAACAGTGCGGATTTTCATATTTTCGCAATGGGGGCACTGGAACGGGACAATTTGAAAATCGACATTGGCGCCGGTATTACCAATCTCGAAGGATTTAGAATTCAGTATAATGGTAACCGTTTAAAAGGTCGCTTGAACCTGGAGGGAAAACTGGAAGGCAGCTTTGAACAACCGGTGTTAACTGCGACGCTGCGGGGGGAGGAGATCAGTTTTGGAGATTTCAATTACCCGTTATTAAGAGCTAATATCCGTTGGGCTGCTCCGCAACTGGAGATTTACAATACGGAGCTTACCGGAGTTGATGACTCCATCAGCGCCAGCGGTAAAATTTACACTTCCAAACCGGTCCGTTTTGACTTAGGCTTGGATGTGAATAATTTTAAGATTCGTGAACTGTTACACCTGGCCAAACTGGAACAGGTGGCTGCGTCAGGAAACTTTTCCGGGAAAATGATGGTTTCCGGAACTTTAGATGATCCTAAAATTCGGTTGGATGGCGAAATTACGGCGGCACAGATCGGCTCAATTCCAGTCAACGGTGAACTGGCGCTTTTTTATACCGGCAATCAATTGTTCGTGGAAAAAATCGGACTGATCCATGAGGCAGGTTCCTTTTACGCCAGCGGGGTCTGGGAAAAGGATAAAACCTTAAAATTAGAAGGCCGTTTAAGTCACTTTCCTTTACAAACAATTAACCGGTTTATTAAGAATCCCCAACTTAATCTGGACGGGTCAGTCAACGCCGCGATTGTTTTGGAGTGGTCCGAGTCTTTATTGAAATGCGAGTATCAGATGAATTTTGATAATTTGCAGGTGAATAAAGAAAAATTTGGGGTTTTATCTTTAAACGGCTACTTCAATGAAACCGGATTTACAGTTGCCTCAGGTGATTTGTTGCTGAAAAACGGTGACTTGGAATTGGCCGGCTTTATACCATGGCCGGAAGAACTGCGCCACAACTTGAAATTTCCGACTGTGCCGGGCTTGAAAAACAAACTTGATTTACGGATGACTTTAAAAAGTATACCGGCTAGTCTGATCAATACGGTTGCCGATGGTTTTTTGGTGGGCAAAGGTAGCTGTGACGGTAATCTTAACTTCACCGGAACCCTTACTAAACCGGAAATAGCAGGAAACTTGGTTTTTTCCGATGTTCAACTGGAATTTCCCGAACTACCGTTTCTGGTGGATGCGATTACTGCTTCCGTAACTCTGAAGCATAACCGGGCGGTTATTAACCGGGCGGTGGGCTATACCAATAACGGACGGATTGATCTGGCCGGAGAGGTAGAATTTAGTAATCCCAAAGAGTTGAAACTGAATCTGGATTGCCAAGGTTCGCGGGTTTATTTTAAAAACTTCTTTTTTGACGGGTTTAGTGATTTTAGCGTGAAATTAGCCGGTGAGTTTAATGATGCGGTGTTAATGGGTAATCTAACCCTTTATAATTGTAAAATGGGCGGACTAACCATTGGGGGCGGCAAGAAAGGGAAAAATGAGTGGAACCCTCGGATTGACCTGATGGTTACTTTAGGGAAAAAGGTACGTTTCCGTCAGATTGGCGTGGCGGATGTTTCGGTTAATGGTGCGGTCAATGTCCGAGGTACCCTGGCCGAACCGGCATTGGGCGGTGAAGTTAAAGCTACTCAAGGGGTGGTCACCTTTTACAGCCAAACCTTTAAGGTTAACCGGGGTGAAGCAACTTTCAATTATGCGCAGGGGATTAATCCGTTTGTTGATATTGAAGCCAGTTTAATGACACCGAAAGCCGAGATTTTTTTAAAGCTTAAGGGGCAAGTCGGATCAGAAATCATGCCGATGTTGTCATCGCAACCCGCCTTATCGCAGAAGGAGATCTTTGCCTTACTAAATTGGTCCGATTTAGTGGGGGAAAAGCCTTTGACCGTTGACAGTATCGTAGAAGGTAATATGAATATGGTTACTGATACTTTGTTTGGCGACATCTTGTATCAGATTCGGGACCGGATTGGCTTTGATTACCTATATCTTGAAACTGACTACCGTAGCAATGAATACCGGCTTAACTTTGGTGATCACATTACCGACAGGCTATTTCTCTCATACACCTGGGCGGTTATTAGTGAAACTGATAAGGAAGACAAATGGGCATTTGATTATTACCTCACCCCCAAAATGGCGGCCGGCGGCAGTTATTCCATTACGGAAGGATATACCTGGAAGTTAAGTTATACGTTCCAATTCTAAGCAGCGAAAAAGGTAAACAGCTCCTTAAATGTATTGGAAAACCATCTGTAATTTGCAGGATAATCCGGAATAAAGGAGAAGTAGAATTAAAATAGTATTCTATTTTAACTGGTAATTTTTGTAAACAACGTAAACCAGACCTGTTTACAAAATTAACTGCGCCGGGAAGGTGTCCGGTTGTTTCAACATTATTTTAATGAGTTATCGAAAATCCGTCTGTTGGACCCTGAGGAAGAAGTCCAGCTATGGAAGGACTTTAAAAACCTGGGGGTGCGTGCTGCCAGGCATCAATTGATCGAATCTTATCAACCGTTAGTATTTAAGATTGCCTCTCGTATTACCAGGCAGGAAGCTCTCTTTTTTGATTTAATCCAAGAGGGGACGGTCGGTTTGATTGAAGCAGTTGAAAACTTTGTCCCGGAGCAAGGGGTAAAGTTTAGTACTTATGCTCAGCACCGGATTCGGGGGAGAATGATTGATTTTTTAAAGCGGCAGCGTTCTTACAGGGAATTAGTGGAGGTCGCGGTCAACCAGGATGATTTTCAAAATATATTAGCTGAGATTGCGGACCAAAAGGTTAATGTCGAAGAAGAAGTGACGGTAAAACTTCTTAACCACGAGGTAAATCAAGCGATTTCACGTTTAAACCCTAAAGAGCAGAAAGTTATCTGTGATCTCTATTTATTGGACAAGGAGCCGGCAGCATCGGCACAAGAAATGAATGTCAGTATTTCTTATATTTATAAGTTACAAAAAAAGGCTTTACAAAGGTTACGCGGGATGTTAACCAAGTTACGTGCGGAAATTAAATCAGGGCGTTAGCTGGTGATCGATTATTAATAAAAATGTTAGTCATAAACTGATATTTGCAAAGGTGTTAAAATAGCCTTTAAATTAAAGCAATCGAAAGTTTTGATAATCTAATTTTATTTAATCGTCATAAATGGATTGACACAGATTGAAGGAAACAACCGATATTATTATTGATAAATAGATTTATAAAGGTGGCTTTATAATGAATACCTTTGATTCCCAAAAAGTATTAGCGCACATTGATGACGCCAAAAATTGGTTGGATGAGGCCAAAACCGAATATCTTCACAGTAACCAGGTTCGTGGCGAATTGAATTTAAACCTGGCTCAAGCCGAAGTGAAATATGCCTGGGAACTTAGCCGAAGTCAAAACGTTATAAAAAAGGAGCAAGCTTGTTCCCATAAATGGCCGCGTCCTTTTCTCCCGGCTGTAGCAGCTTCAATAGTATTTTTACTGGGTTTAGGGACTGCACTGTATTTTGGAATCAAGGGCAACAATAATCCCGGACCAGCAGTCTTAACTGCTAAAAACGGTACTGATATTATTAACTCCGCTAAAGTTAAGCCTGGCCCTGAGCAGCCGGTGGCGGTTAAAGTTACGAAATTGCCTGAAACATCAGTAGATACGGTTAAACCCAACCCCGTCCCAGAACCTGCTACGGATGAAACAGTGCAAGTTAAAGCAAGGGACGTTTCGTTAGTGAAATCTCCGGTTAAAATTGTAAAAACAGAGGTAAGCATAGCAGAGAAAAAACCAGTAGCGGTTAACCAGCCTGCTCCCAATGATAGGGTAACGCTTAATAATGCCTTTACCAAAACAGTCCCGGTCAATACCACTAAACCGGTAATCCGGGAAGCGGTTGAACCCGTGACCGTTTTAGAGAGTAATCGGAGTGGGAATAACCGGGACGGTAATTTAGCCCATTCCAAACCGGTAAAGATTACGCTGGTCATTGATGAGGAAGCGTTAACCAAAGAAGCTTTTTATAGCTTAAGAAATGGAAAATAAATTTATTTAAGGGGGATATTTGTTGCAGCATTATCGAGTGATTATATGGGTGACTTTGATTTTAGTGCTGAATATTTTTCAGTTTACCCTACCGGTAAGTGCAGAAAGCAGTCCAACCGTAATGATGTTTGATGTCAGCGGTAACACTAGAGTTCCGGCTGAAAAGATTTTAGGAGCTATTTCCAACACCCAGATCGGTGAACCTTTGAATACCCGCGCGGTACAAGCGGATTTGCAGGCGATTATGGATACTGGTTATTTTGCGGATGTACAGGTAAACGCGGAAAAATTTCTGAATGGAGTCAAAC
>DATCLA010000134.1:0-9084 GCA_036564195.1 Bacillota bacterium | reverse complement strand
GATAAGATGAGAAAGAGTTATAAAGAGGTTATTGATGGTTTGCTAAAGTCATCAATAAAACCGGATGGTTAAACACAAGTTGTTAGATAATTAAGAGAAGGTTCTGGAATGTTATTTGGAGCTATTACAAATCAGGAGCTTTATTTCGTGAGAGGATGATGTGATTATCGACAAAATTGTCAACCGTTATATTGAATTCCTTCAAGTCGAAACTAATTACAGTTATATAGTGTGTTACTAAAAGCCTAAAAATCAATAAAAAGAGTGAAGTATACCCGTGAATACAACGGAAAAACTAAACATTTTACTGGTAGTACCCCGCCTGAATATTGGAGGGGCCGAGAGCTATGTGATTACGACGGCATTGGGTTTAAAAGCAGAAGGATATCAGGTGACAGTTGCTTCCTGGGGCGGTCAATTAACCCGTAAATTACGTGCCGCCGGCATCAGCCACTACTTAGTGCCGATCCGGTTTAATCCTACTTTGGCTGCACAAATGCTTACCAGGATCATTAAGCGGTGTAACATCGATATTGTTCATGCAAATTCTGCCGCTGCTGGTATTGCTGCCTTAAAAGCCTGCCGTAAACTGGGGAAAATCCTTGTCTATACGGCCCATGGCGTATTTGGGCATAATCTTCAGGAAAAAAGTTTGGAACAGGCAGATATGATTATTTGTGTCAGTGATTTCCTGAAGCAAAGATCAATTGCGATGGGAATTGCGCCTCATAAATTGACTACAGTCTATAGTGGTATTGATGTTACTCAATTTAACCCTTCTGCGGTAATTAAAGAGAAAGTACGCCAGGAATTTGGAATCGGGAAGGATGATTTCGTAGTCGGAATTGTGGCGCGGATCAAAAATTTAAGGGATAAAGGCCATCAGGATTTGCTGGAACTATTGAAACATTACCCTGCTCAGACCAGTAACCGGAAACTTCTGGTTATCGGTAAGGGTCAGGGCTTAGCCGCACTACAGTCTGCCGTTCGAAAGCTGGGATTAACCAATCAAGTTATTTTAGCAGGACACCGGGTTGATATCCCTATTGTAATGCAGGCATTGGATTGTTTGGTGTTACCGTCAGTATTCGAAACATTCGGACTGGTTTTAATCGAAGCAATGGCTTTATCAATACCGGTTATTGCCTATGCGGTGGGAGGAACTCCGGAAGCGATTGAAGATGGAGTTACCGGGTTTTTAGTTCCCAAAGGGGATATTGGGGCAATGAATGACAAACTAAACTTGCTCTCAGCAGATCAAGCTTTACGCTACCGGATGGGAGTCAACGGACGTGCCCGGGTTCTAGCCTACTTTAACAGC
Organism: Bacillota bacterium; assembly: GCA_036564195.1. GTDB lineage: Bacteria > Bacillota > UBA4882 > UBA8346 > UBA8346 > DATCLA01. Next base: position 7,763 of record DATCLA010000134.1, on the reverse strand, counting down.
AAACAAATGTTGGAGCGGCTGTTAGCCATTTATCACCAGCTTTATAAGGAGAAAGTAAATTATGATTAAACCTGTACCCATTCTGATGTATCATCGGATCAACAATATCCCCGGTGATCGCATCACTGTCCCCCCGCAGATGTTAGCTGCTCAATTAGGATACTTAAAACAAAAAGGCTATACTACGATTTCCTTAATGGACCTTTACGCCCATGTTACGCAAGGCAAGCCCGTACCGTCAAGATCAGTGATCCTTACCTTTGATGACAGTTATGAAGATAATCTGTTATATGCATTGCCGCTACTGCAACAATATGGGATGCGCGCCACAGTCTTTCCGATCACCGGTTGGATTGGTAAATATAATGATTGGGAGGATTACCCCGGTAAACCCCGCTGCCGGACGATGTCCTGGGAACAACTGAAGCTATGGTGCCAGGCAGGCATGGAAGTTGGATGCCATACGGTTAATCATCCCCATTTGACTGCTTTGAGCGCTTCGGAAATAGAAACTGAACTAACTATCAGTAAAACTATGTTAGAGGAACGCTTAGGAAGAACCATTGATTTTCTGTGTTACCCCTATGGCAGTTTCGATAACCGGGTCAAGGAAATCGGAAAACGGATCGGTTTTAAAGGAGCGGTCGCCATTTTTGAAGGCACAGCGTTCTTACGTACTGACCTTTGGGCTTTACGTCGCGTCCCAATCTCCCAGCGGCAATCGCTTAAGGAGTTTGCCTTAAAAGTGTCCCCTGCTCATGTCTTAATTTTAGCTTCACGGAAATTGGAACGTAAACTAAAACCCCGGCGCACCGGATAATTAATCCATAGGATACATGAATGAAGGAGTGAACAAGTTGCCATCTGAACAGGAACTATCCAACTATAAAGAGGTATCATTACGCGAGGCCCAACTGATCATGCTCCAAATTTTACAGGAGATTGACCGAATCTGTAAAAAACACCGGATTCGTTATTGGCTGGATGGTGGTACTTTACTGGGAGCAGTACGGCATCAGGGGTTTATCCCGTGGGATGATGATCTTGACATCGCAATGTTACGTGAAGATTATGAGCGATTTTTGCAGATCGCACCGGGAGAGTTAGTTAAGCCCTACTTTTTACAGACTGAAATGAACGATCCTTTTCCGGGTGCGTCATATATGAGTAAGGTCTTATATACTGACAGTTTTTACTGGGAACGTTGGCATAAAAAAAAGGAACCGTTTCGGCAATGTCTGTTTGTGGATGTCTTTCCCTTTGACCGTTACCCCAGCCGGGGCTGTTTATTATTTTTAGAATTACGCAATCTATTAGCTAAAAAAAAAGTATCTTATGCCCGGAATTCCCTTGGAAATCTGTGGTGGCGTTTCGTCCTGTTATTAACTAAAGTAACTGGTATTTTTTCTTTAATGAAACTCAGCAAATATATTGTTAATTGTTTGCGTAGTAAAATTTTGAACAAACCCGGTTACATCTATGTCAGTTACGCGCCGATGGCGCCTTGGAAAGAAGCTTATTTATTATCAGAAATCCTGGAGTTAACGACGGTCTCTTTTGAAGGACAGCTCTTTCCGGCGCCGCGGGACTGGCATCGTTATTTAACTAAGCAGCATGGCGATTATATGCAGTTACCGCGGGAAGAATTAAGGCATCCTCCCCATGCCAGGCAAATTATGGTGAAAGCTATATTAAAATAAGCTTTAAGCAGCAAATTAACTAAGCGGTACCAGAAGGTTATATTTATGTTCCTATTCCGCAGTTGCAAAGGGCCCGTCTTGATATCAGATCGGGAGACTTCACAATAGGGGAAATCATAAAGAAGGGAATAATACAGTTGAGTGAAACAGCAATTGATTCACAGGTTCTACGCGAAGCCCAATTAGTAATGTTAAGAATATTAAAACAGGTAGATATTATCTGCAGAGAAAACCAAATTCCCTATTGGCTTGATGCCGGTACCTTATTAGGGGCGGTCAGACATCAAGGGTTCATTCCCTGGGATGATGATGTGGATATTTGTATGTTACGGAGTGATTATGAAAAATTTCTAAAAATAGCTCCTCCCTTATTACCGGCGGAGCTGTTTCTGCAGAATTTTTATACTGACCCATATTGTATACATAATTTTAGCAAAATTAGGGATGAAAACAGTCGCTTTGTTGACGCAAACGAACAAAATGGACAAATATGTTATCATCAAGGAATTTATATCGACATTTTTCCCGTTGACAAATTATCGACCCAAAGATGGGTTCGTTACTTCTGGCGGAACGTGGTAATAAAAAAGGTATATACTCTTTGCAGTATAATTGTAAGATATTGCCAACGGCCGTTGAAACGTCCCTGGCATCGGAATCTATTAAAAAATTTCCGGACAATAATTATAAAAAAGCTTTTTGGAAAATTTAAATTTCCTAATTTATGTACTGCGGCAGCTATTGAAAGATTATTGCGCCGGTTTGCTACAATTCAGTCGCAGCAGCCGGAAGGATTTGTTTTAGGATATGGGCTTGGGCTTCCCCTTAAATCTGTCCACACCTATGAGACGGTTTTTCCGTTAAAGGAATTGCTTTTTGAGGATGCGACTTTTTTTGTTCCTAACAATTGGGATCAATATCTCCGCGACATATATGGTGATACATATATGCAATTACCCAAAGAAGAAGCACGAAGAACACCTCATGCCATTCAAATTATACCAAGTTTGAACAAGTAGTCGGTAACAACCCGGACCGCCAATTATTTCCGAGTAATCCCCCCATACAGCTCCGGCCTGCGGTCGGTATGAATACCCCAAAACTGGCGGTATTCTTTTATTTTATCCAAATCGAACTCGGCAATCAGTACCGTTTCCGAACTCCGGTCGGCTTCGGCGATCTTTTCTCCGATTTCATTGGTAATAAAGGAAGAGCCATAAAAAGTGATTTGGGAATTACCAATCTTTTCAGTGCCGACCCGGTTGGAAGTGATCACCGGGGTTATATTGGCGGCGGCATGGCCTTGCATCACCAGTTGCCAGTGGCTTTTGGAGTCAATCTCGGAATGCTCCGGTTCCGAACCGATGGCTGTCGGGTAGAGCAGCAGTTCCGCACCTAGTAACGACATACAGCGGGCGGCTTCGGTGAACCATTGGTCCCAACAGATGCCCACACCGATTTGAGCATAACGGGTCGACCAGACTTTAAAACCGCTGTCACCGGCTTTAAAGTAGAACTGTTCCTCATATCCCGGACCGTGGGGGATATGGGACTTGCGGTAGATCCCCAGCACTGTGCCGTCGGCGTCAATGACTGCTACGGAATTGTAGTTGCCGGAAGGAGTTTGTTCATAAAAACTGATTGGTAAAACCACCGCCAGTTGTTGTGCTACTTGGCGGAAATGGGTGATGGCTCGGTTCTGTTCGGGTGGGACCGCGAATTTGAAGTACTCCGGATTTTTCTCCTGGCAAAAGTAAGGTGTTTCAAACAACTCTTGCAGCAAAATGATTTGAGCGCCGGCAGCGGCGGCTTCTCGGACCAGCCGGTCGGCCTTGGCAAGGTTGGCTTCAATATCCCAGCTGCAGCTCATCTGGGTAGCTGCGGTAATAACTGTACGCATCAGGATCACTCCCTATGTTTTTTTACTATTTGATACTATAGTACTTAAAAACGCTGTTGACTAAGTCCGGCCAAACAGGACAAAGGGCGGTCCATAAAGAACATTCAAAAAAAGTCCCCAAGATTTAGGAGCGAAAATAATTTTTTATTATTAAGTTTCTCATTTTAAAGGAGGATAACCCTTAAATAGTTCTCCATTTGCCGGCTTTCCGGTCGGCATCTGTTGGGTCAGGCAGTGAATGTTACCGCCGCCGCGGGCAATGACCAATCCGTCGACTGTAGCAATCTCCCGTTCTGGAAAGACTTCTTGCAAAATAGCGACTGCTCTGGCGTCGGTATCCGCCGCTGGACCGCCAAAAACTGGCAGGATAATTCCGCCGTTGACAAAGTAGAAATTGAGGTAACTTAAGGTTAACCGGACGTTTTGGTAAAAATGGGCGGGAGGTTGCTCGATTTCGATTACCTCCAACCGGCGGCCTTGGGCATCGGTGGCAGATTTTAAAACCGCCAGGTTTTCCCGGCTGATGGTATAGTTGGGGTCAGCCGGGTCGGAACAGACTTGGACCAGGATCACACCCGGTCGGGCAAAACAGGCCACGTTGTCCACGTGACCGTCGGTATCATCGCCTTCCCAGCCCCGCTTAAGCCAGATGATCTTGGTAACATTTAAGTAACGGCGGAGGTAGGTTTCGATCTCCTCCCGGGTCAGGTCGCGGTTGCGGTTCGGGTTTAACAGGCATTCCTCAGTAGTCAATAAAGTGCCGGCACCATCAACGTGGATCGAACCGCCCTCCATTACCAGCGGCACGTCCAGACAGGGAATACCGTAATGTTTGAGTAGGGCCGGGGCCAACTGGTTGTCCAGTTCATAAGGGTATTTACCGCCCCAGGCATTGAAGATCCAGTTTATGCCAAGGAGTTCACCGGCAGGGTTGCTGATGAAAGTCGGACCGCTGTCCCGCAGCCAAGAATCGTTGTTGGCCAGGGGGATTAATTCCACGTTGGGACTGCAGCAGGCGGCAGCCTCCTGCAGTAACTCCGGTTTTACCACCAGTCCTACCGGTTCAAAGTGGGTAATGGCCCTAACGATCCGGACATAGGCCGACAGGATTTCCGGAAACGGTTCCGGCCAGAGCGCCTCAATTACCGGCCAAGCCATTAAAGTCCGGGAGTGGTTCGCCCATTCCGGAGGCATCCGAAAGCCTAAATCACTCGGGTACATGAATCCACCTCTGCCAAATTATTTCGGAAGAAAGTTTGATTTAAATTTTTGGCTGCGGCTCTGTTAGTGACAGCCGAAACCGTTTTTATTTTAAACTTTTTAAACTTGAGATACAATACTGATTATTTTAATGCAAGGAATTGCCTAATTTATGATTTAAGCTTTGGCTCACAATATATCGGTAGCTACATCCGAACTAGTCGCTATATCTATATATTGTAACCATATCTATATATTGTAACCAAAAGGTTTATTAAGGCAATTATGGGATTCCCTTAATTGGTTGCTCTAACCACCTTTTTAAGTTGGGAGAGGAAATTGAGGGCTTCTGGGGGACAGGGTGGCGTTTGCGTCAAAAAGTAAGCGAAACAGCGGCGTGCTTTCATTTTAAAATAAGACTTGTTGCAGGATTTTCACTTGTAATAAGGAATTTTAAGAAGGAACTTAGTTCGCAGACAATATACTGGCATTGTAAAATTGAATTTGTTGGCGGTTATTTTTTAGGATTTTTTACATATTAAGGAGGAGCGTTTTCATGAAAGTTATTATCGCCCCGGATTCATTTAAAGGATGCTTATCGGCCAAGCAGGCCGCTTTGGCTATTGAGAGGGGGATTAAGAAAGCGGTTAACAATTTGGATTTGGAAATAATTAAGGTTCCGATGGCGGATGGCGGTGAGGGGACTGTGGAAGCGATTATTGAAGCGGTTGGCGGCCAAATTATAACTGAGACCGCGTTGGACCCATTAGGTAACGAGATTCAGTCTTTCTATGGGATTTTGCCGGATAACACCGCAGTGATTGAAATGGCTGCCGCTTCCGGTTTGAATTTGGTTGCCCCAGCCCAACGCAATCCTTTATTAACTACAACCTATGGCACCGGCCAATTAATCCGCTCCGCCTTGGAGAGTGGCTGTCAAAAATTTATTATCGGTATTGGCGGTAGTGCTACGAATGACGGCGGGGCAGGAATGGCCCAGGCGCTGGGGGTGAAGTTGTTAGACCGGGATGGCCAGGAAATCGGGTTTGGCGGCGGTCAACTGGATCAGGTAGCTCGAATCGATCTTTCCGCGGTACACCCCGGTATTAAGAATGCCAAATTTACCGTAGCTTCTGATGTCAAGAACCCCCTTTGTGGGCCTAACGGCGCCGCTTCCGTATATGGTCCTCAGAAAGGGGCTACTCCGGAGATGGTTACAATTTTGGACCGTAACATGTACCACTTTGCCGGAGTGATAAAGAAAGATCTGGGGAAAGATTTGCTTAATGTACCCGGATCCGGAGCTGCCGGAGGACTGGGCGCCGGTCTACTCGCTTTTCTTAATGCCGAGATTAAACCGGGCATTGAGATCGTGATGGAAGTAGCTGATTTTGAAGGGAAAATTAAAAGTGCCGACTATGTGATTACCGGAGAAGGCGCTACTGATTTTCAAAGTATGTTTGGGAAGGTCCCCTTTGGAATCGCCCAAGTGGCGCAGAAATGGGGTAAACCGGTTATTTGTATCTCGGGGACGTTGGGAAACGGGTGTGAGAAGCTTTACGATGCCGGGATTACCGCCTTGTTTAGTATTGTCAACAAACCAATGTCCCTTCAAGAGGCAATGGAGCGGGGCGAAGCATTGTTGGCCCAGGTGACTGAGAACATCTTTAGGTTAATTGGCCATGCCAAAAATGGTTGTTAACTTAAAGTTTCGGACTTTTCCTGATTAAGATTCATTTGCATCCTCTTCCTGTTTCAATTGTAATCAATTGACCAAGAAGTTTCCACAGTTTATTTTACAGGCTTTGAAACGCAATCTGGTGAAATAAGCACTTATCATTTGAAACAAAACTCCGCTCTTAGAGCAATAGCCTTAAGAGCGGAGTTTGATTTGTTACTTATGGATAATTAATTGACTATTCACCCGTGTCGGTTTGACTGGGCAGGGTTATGGTTCGAAGTTCGCTTCCTCCGGACACGAACATGTTGGTTGTGTAGGTGGTGTATCCTTATTTCTTTCAAGTAACTGCTTTCTTATTCAATTTTCTTATTGATGCTGCGTATCATCCCTTTTATAATTATTGCAATCTATAATCGTAATTATAACTAAATTAGACAGTTATTAATTTTTTTAGTGAAAAATGCAGTTTTTTGATGAAATTGACGAAATGAGAAAAATAAAAAGCCATGCATGACACATGGCAAAAAAATAAAAATTGACTGAGGTTGTTGACCAACACAGGCAGGGAAAGATCGCCGCTACGCTTTAATCTAATATTAATTATTAACTAGGGGGCTATTTAGAAGATTATAGAATACTTCCCTCACTTTATCTCGATACCTGCGGCTAATGGGGATAACCGTTTGATCGGTTAAGATAAACTTATCATTGGCATATTTTTCGATGTACAGAAAATTCACCAGATAGCTTTTGTGTGATCGGATCAAGGCTTTGATCTGCTGTTGTTCAAATTCATCCGGTTTATTATAAACAGTTATTTTCTCCGCGTTCTTCGCTATACCATGGGCATTGCTCTATTTATTGTGAACAACACATCTTCAAAGTTGCTATCACCTTGAAACTTCCGGAAACCGTCGTATCGCCGAATAATGCTTTCCGAGTTAGCTAAAGCTTGTACCCAAGAATTTACGGAACAACGGAGGCTAGAATAAAAATAGATATAAAGAATAAAGTTGACAAACATAGATTACACATGTAATATCATAGATTGAATTACAATTGTAATCAATATCATTATCCTCGCTTTCGGGCCCGAAGGTGAAGCAAAAGAAGTAACAGATGAAGAAATACTTATTAATTTTACTGGTTTGCTTGGTAGGTGGAGTGGCGGTTTTTGCAGCTGGCGATCCCAATAAAGTCGAATTAACAAAAATCAACGAGCAAATTTGGGTACATACCAGTTATGCGGAATATAGGGGTAGTTTAATACCATCATATGGAT
>DATCLA010000133.1:0-23256 GCA_036564195.1 Bacillota bacterium | reverse complement strand
GAGGGAATACCAATGGCATTTATCAAATATCAAAAGGAAACATCTAAAAAGGGAATTTCTTCAAAAACAATCGGAATTAACCGTAAAGGCCGTTTCGCTTTCTACAAACCGGTTGTTGAGAACTATTTAAAAAATTATGATTATGTTGAATTATTCTACGATCCGGAGGGCCATAAAATCGGGATCCTGCCGGTAAACGAATCAACCAACGATGCTTTCAAAATCCAAGGTAAAACTACCAAAATGGTAATTGCCAAGAAGTTTCTGAACCGGTTTAAAATTCCCATTGAAGACCGTCGTTATGAATTTTCCACCGAAGCCGATATGCTGATTATCAAATTATAACACCTGACGGTCCCTATAAAGATGCCGGTAATACCAGCATCTTTATTTGGCTTCATTAACCAAGCGCTCGCCGACTTTCCAGACATCACCGGCGCCCATGGTGATTAATAAATCACCCGCTTGTAAATGGTTTTTAAGGTATGCATAAATTTGATCAAAATTACCTAAATACCGGACATTCTGGTGATATTTGCGGGCTTCATTGTATAAATCAACGGTTGAAATATCTCCCGGATCGACTTCCCGGGCAGGAAAAATATCTGTCAGAATACAGATATCGGCATCATTAAACGCCTGGGCAAATTCAGGCAATAAATGTTTAGTCCGACTGAATAAATGGGGTTGAAAGACACACCAGATCCTGCCTTTAAAATAATTACGGGCCGCCGCTAAAGTATTGCGGACTGCGGAAGGATGATGGGCATAATCGTCGACAACCAAGGCTCCCTGGTAATAACCTTTTATTTCAAACCGATGCTGTACTCCGGTAAAACTGGCTAAGGTTTCAAACCCGGTGGTCAGGTCGATCCCTAATTCGTGGGCGATGGCCAAAGCACCCAGGGCATTTTGCAAATTATGTTTCCCAGGAACCTTTAACCGTAATTCACCTTGAAACTTACCGTGGTAATATAATGCGGCCTTAATCCCTAAGGGTTGCACCGGTTCAATATCAGTAGCAAACCAGTCAAATTCCTGCCGGTAACCAAAGGTAACCGTTTTCCCCGAAAAGTTGCACTTTAAGGCCAGGGCATTAGGATCATCACCCCAGACAAATAACACGCCATCCTTGGGGAGAAGCCGGACAAAATCTGTAAATGTTTTAATGACCTCTCCAAAAGATGGATAACAGTCCGGATGATCCCAATCAATATTGGTAATCAATTCATAAGACGGTCGTAAGTGCAAAAAGGCCTTACGGAATTCATCGGCCTCGACCATCATATAAGGAGACTTTCCGGAACGGTGATTACCGTTAAAAGCATTTAATTCTCCGCCGATTAAAACCGTGGGATCGAGACCGCCCGCAGTTAAAAGCAATGCTGTCATCGCCGCAGTAGTCGTTTTCCCATGGGTTCCGGCAATCGCGATCCCTTTTTCAAACTCCTCCATTAATTTACCTAAAAGCACTGCACCTTCGATTGTAGCGATCCCGCGGCGTTTGGCCTCAACCACCTCGGGATTCTCCGCGCCTACCGCATTCGTATATACTACTAAATCGGCACCATCGATTTGGGATGCCTGATGCCCAATATAGACCTTGATTCCTTGTGCGGCCAATTTATCAGTCTCTTTGGACTGCTGCCAATCCGATCCGGTTATTTGATAACCCCGGTCGAAATAAAGCCGTGCTAACCCCCGTAACCGAGCGCCGCCTATTCCTACAAAATGGAGGTGATTCATCCTGCCGATCTCCCTTCAACAATGATATAATCTATTATATCATACTTTCTTCCCACCATTTGCTAAGTTTTTACAAGTTTCCAATTTAAGTTTAGCTTTAGTGACTCTATATTTTGAGCTTCCATATTTTAATTTGCCATACCAAATTGTTCAAAAGTAAACTGCTCATATTTTAGACAATTTTGAGTTAACCTAAAACAAGATAATGTTGGAAATAAACTGTATTTAACGGAAAAGATTTCCGCTTAACCTGCTTTAGTCCAACTTATCTCTAGGGGGTGGATTATGGGTCAACGTAGCAGCATCGTCTCCGACCAGGTCAAATATGAAATCGCCAAGGAATTGGGATTTGCTGACCGGATTAATGTTCAAAACGGAAACTATGACTACAGTAACATTACCACCCGTGAAGCCGGGTTAATTGTCCGCCGCTTGATTGAAAAAGCCCAATCCTACATGACCCGGCAAGGTTAGGAAGTAAAACTCCTAACCTTTCACTTTTTAACCCTTCCTTGCATACGATATAGCAAAAGTTTACTTGGTTTATCGCCGGACCAACGGCGACCCGCTAAATACCAAAAGCGCTTCTTTGAACGAAGCTGCCAACAGGCAAATTTAATACCAAACGCAACTGTACCCGAACCTTACCCGTTTACTGACCCAGGTAAAAGGGAGTTAATCCTTGAATTGTTGTGAGTTTTATAATTAATCTTACTTACACCAAGCCGGTCTGACCGGCTTGTTTTTTTTACTAAAGCTGACAAATATTAAATAACCCAATTAAGCAGGGGTTTAGAAAACAAACCCGAAACTTTTATTTAAAGTTAGCGATTGTATGAGCAAAAGAAATTACCCAATAAAGGTAATATTTTTAACCGTTAAATCCTAAAAAGCTGCTTCTCCAAAGTCCATCACAATAATTGTTTTTCAGAAAATAATCAGCAAATCTGCATCGGAGGTTAATTAATGAAATTAAGTTCTGCGCTATTCAGCGCCATTTTACTCATTTTCTTGATTCTGCGGCCAACTGCAGCCAAACCGGACCCAACCACTAAGCAAAAGCTTAATGAATTGTCCAACCGGATCAGTGCCTTCGAATCCAATTGGAACCGCCTTCGGATTGGCGGTAATTTGGCGATTACCTCCAACACCTTTTATAATCAAACCAAGCAGACTCTCAGTTCACTCAATTTTGAGCAGGAGTTAGGATTATATCTGGATGCCTTTCTTGACCGCAACCTCAGCACGTCGCTACGGCTAACGCATTCAGGTTATTGGGGCAACAAATATAATAGTTCGGAATATACTTCCAGCCAAATGGAAAGCCCTTTACAACTCGATGAAGCCTTCTTGCGTTTGGAATATCCGACCGCTCTCAATTATCTAGGCCGGTTCCGATTCTCTCTCAGCCAGTTGGGATTGATTAGTGATTTTTATACCGATCCGGTGGAAGGGTTTTCATTACAAAAAACTTACCGGCAATTTCATGGCATTATCCTCTATTCGAGAGTTTACACCGAACTGCAAGCAGATTACGGGATCATTGAAGATGTTAGCGCCGAAGACTATCTGGGGTTACGGCTCGGCTGGACCAACTCCAATAACCTGATTGGTATAAACCTCTTGCCTAACGGTGTTACCGGCGAGCGGAGTTTTAGTCTCGACTGGTCGCACGAATGGCCTGGCCAGAAAGTAACTATTGAAGCAGCTTGGTATTCATTTAAACCGGCGCCGGATTCAAACGTAGACCCAATTGACTGGGTTCCCGGTATCTTAGTCAGTTACGGGAGAGTGCTCTCAAAAAATAATTATTTACAGCTTAAAGGCGGATATTTCGGTGATAACTTTTTACCTTCCTATTCAAGTTTAGCGCATAACTCCGGTGATGACCGGGAATGGTTTTTACCAAACTCCTATGGTGGAGAACTTTATTTACGCAACCAGCTGCGCCCCGGCTTGGCTTGGGATAATCGGATTTTAGCTCTCAAACCGGTTCATTTTTATGATACTTCGACTGATATCTATCATTTTGCCAGTTATCTGACAAAAAGTTTTTCTCCGGTAAATCAATTACAATTTGGGGTGGAAGCTAAAAGATTAAATACCAATGTTAAGAATAACCGGATCTTTTTATCCTGGAACTTTCAGTTCTAACTTTTTGTCCCCCAGACAACTAAGATAATTCCCAGACAGATAAGTAAGATTTTACTCCAAGATAATTTAACGGCAATTGCCGCTACTCCCAAGGCGCTTACCAGAATGAAGATGACCGGCCCGACAAGCCCTAAAAAGGCATTTAACTGTAACGCTTTGTCCACTCTGCCAAGGATGAGAAAAGCTACGGCGGTGCCAATTTCCAAAAGGCCGGAAACCACTCTGATGAGCGCCATATTATTAATTGTTGCCTGTTCCATACTGAACCTCCCTTTACTACCGGATTCAACGTTTTTGCAATCCCAGCAAATTAAGTAACAGCGCGGTGACCCCTGCTGCGGCCAACGGTCCCACCGGAATCCCCCTTAACAAGGAGACGCCGATTACGGTCCCCACTACCAAACCTACCACAACTTCCGGTTGGACTTGTAACAAAATCAGCCCCTGGCCACAAAGATAGGCCGCAGCCACACCTCCGGTCACCGCCAACCAGCCTCGGGTGGTTTGAAAGGTTTCCCAGATATCTTGAACACCGACTTGATTCAGAGAGAAAGGGACCAACACGGCTACCAGTAAAAATAATAACCCGACGTCCATCGCCCGCCGCTCCAAAAGCATGAGTACGGAATGGAGTTTGACTAATTTTAACACTAACAAGCTGCCAGCCCCGGCAGCTACCAAGTTATTGTTAAAGACTAAACCCAAGGTAAAGATCACTAATAACAACAGATTATCTTGAACCATTTGCTTCACTCCTGTTTAAAGCATATTCTTTAAGTTTTAAAACATACCATCGGGCCCAATTTTAGGCCTGAGGCATAAGATAAAGGGGAGTGATGCTAATGTTGTTATCAACCGGATTAATTAAGCCGCCCCTGACAGGGCGCAATTCTAAACCGCGGGCCGACGGCCTCACGATGGTAATTGATAAAGGCTTACCGCTCGAAGCAACCGATTCATGGCTCAAGCTAAATGCCGATTTTATTGACTATATTAAATTGGCTTTCGGCACCATGATGCTTTATCCCCAAGAAATCCTGACAGCGAAGATCCGGCTGTCCCAAAAATACCAAATCCCCATTTACCCCGGTGGGACATTTTTGGAGATTGCCCTGTGGGAACAAAAATTCGATACCTGTTTAGAAAATTTAAAACAGCTGGGTTTTGAATGGTTAGAAATTTCCGACGGTACCCTGACCATCAGCCCTTCCGAACGGCAAAACTTAATTGCCAAGGCGATTCAAGCTGGCTTTCAGGTAATCACCGAAGTTGGCAAGAAGGACACAGCCAACCAACCTCACATTGCCGCCATCGCCCGCTTAGTCTTAGACGACCTGGCGGCAGGGGCCAAAAAAGTGATTATCGAAGCCCGCGAATCCGGGACCGGAATCGGAATTTACGATCAGGAGGGCGGTATTATTACAGAGAAAGTGGAAGTGTTACGGGAAGCCTTACCGATTGACAAGATTATTTGGGAAGCACCGCTTAAAAAACAACAGGTTGAATTAATCAAACTCTTCGGGCCCAATGTTAACCTTGGAAACCTAGCACCTACGGAAGTAATGGCCTTAGAGGCCCTCCGGAGAGGATTGCGCAATGATACCTGGAAACCGCTGCTAAAAAGTTAAAAGCCGGTCTTAACCGGCTTTTAAATCCTTAAATTACTCAGTTTCATCAGCTGTTCCATCTTCAACTGGGTCAGAGGAGGCTTCCAGCAGCGAACGGTCAAATTCGGTTAAGGCGTCGACTATCGCCAGCTTGGTAGGTTGGGGTGGTAAAAGCAAACGGTACTGCTTTCGTGTTTTGGCAGACCCAAAATCAAAAAATTCAGTCAACTTTTGACTTTCGTTCTTCTTAAACAGCCCATCATAATTGGTGTCTAAATAGAGCAAATCCTCACCGAAATCATTGTAACAACCGTTACCGTCAACATCGAAAATTCTGAACTTTACCAGCTTGGTCTCTTTACCGAGCGCAACTTTCATTTCGCCTTCCAGAAAACTGCCGTTGAAAACACTTACTACGGTAATTGATTCTTTCTGGTTAGTAAAGATATCAGCATTAAAGAAGTAGTAAAGCCGTTTGTAAATTTCTCTGTCAATTCCTTTAATTTTAACCCAGATCGGGATTGGAATTAATGTATAAGTACTATCCCGTTTCAGCTTCCTCTCCTTTGACTGATATTTCTGGAGACTTTTAATCTGTTCCTTCGGGTCAATTTGTCCGTCCCCGTTTTGGTCAAGATAGACTTCCGACCAAAAACCCTGTGCATCCCGGCCCATTAAAAACCAGATTTTTTGATTGACATTACCCAACTTAAAACAGCCAAAAGTCGGCTCGGTCATTTGCTTCAGATCTACATTAACCCGCAGCCCTTCCGGCTTTGATTCGGTAAGTTCGGCAATAACGCTGTTTAACATGATGTCTTTAGAGCTCAAATCAAAAACTGTAAGGGTCTTTAACTTCAGATCATAAATTCCTTCCAGCGGAACCGGGGGTTTTTTAAAAAAGCTAAAACCAGTCATAAAAAAAAATAGCATTGTCAACATCAAACATTGTAACTTTTTCATTACGTACTCCTGTCTGACAAATTCAATATATTATTTATTGTGTAAAAATACTAATTGGATAATATGAAACTCGCTCCAGGAAGACCCGAAATACCTGAGCTCTTGAATGCTACCGGTATCAACTGTAATTTTCATTCTTTAGCATAGGAGATTCCTTTATGTTCCAAGTAGTTTCGGACTAATTCTTCTAAAATCAAGTCCCGTTCTAACTTCTTAATCAATACCCTGGCATTACGGTAACTGGTTATATAGGCTGGGTCACCGGAAAGTAAATAGCCAACAAGCTGGTCCAAAGGATCATAGCCTTTTTCCAGTAAGGCACTGCACACTTCTTGAAGAACTACTGCAACCTCCGACTGATTCTCGTCTACTGCCGAGAATCTCCTGGTAGCTTCGTTAAGATCCACCATCTTAATTCACCTCGGCATTAAATTTCTCCAAATCTGCTGTTTTATTCATGACAATAATTCGTCTTTACGCAGTGTCAAATTAATATCAATTTCGCCAAAGGGGGTCTCAATAGGGATTGCCAAGGCCGTCTGAATATGCTGTAAAAAATTGGGGATATTTCCTTTGGTTAAAAAGAGCGGCGGCGTAATATTGCAATGATAGCCACAGAGCGAAAGGTTGGTACTGGCAGTCCCCACGATGATATTTTTTAATTCACAAAGTGCACTTTCACCCATCATATCAATCTCGGTAACTTCCCGCATTAACATTTGTGAGGCAATCCGGGTTGCCGTCTCTAAGTCCATCCCGCAAATTACCTGCCCCTGAATATCCCCCAATACCCCTACTAAAATACAGATATCATATCTTTCCAAAGGCTGGTCGTTAAAGAAAGGTTTCCCGGCCTGAACATTGGGATTTAACATCGTTTCGATCACTGTGTATGCTGCTTTCACGAATGAATCAATATGTTCGAATGACAGTAGAATTACCCCCTTCATTCAACAATGTTTTCAGCCTGTTAACCGCTTTTGCCGGGTCGGGGTCCTTATAAATCAAGGAACCTGCCACGATCACATCAGCTCCGGCCTTAACCAAACCGGTTGCATTATCCCAGTTAACACCGCCATCAACCTCGATTTTACAGTTCAAACCAACCGTAATAATCATCCGGCGCAATTGCTTTATTTTAGGAATGACCCCCGGCAACAGTTTTTGCCCGCCAAACCCCGGGTCAACCGTCATCAATAACACCAAATCCAAATCTGGTAAGATTGACTCCAAAGTATTGATTGGAGTAGCCGGATTTAAAGCAACTCCTGCCTCACAACCATATCCTTTGATCCTTTGTACTAAACGATGTAAATGAACGGTATTCTCCTGGTGAATAATGATCCTTTTAATACCCGATTCGACATAGAGCGGGATTAAACCATCCGGGTTGATTACCATCATATGAGCCTCAATCGGTAGTGGGGTAACTTGCCGAATTGCGGCAACAAACATCGGCCCAAACGAGAGATTTGGGACAAAGTTACCATCCATCACATCAAAGTGTAACCAGTCTGCCTCTTTGATTTTTTCAACTTCACTACCTAATTGTAACAAATTTGCGTTTAAAATAGATGGTGCGATTTGGACCATAATTTACTCCTTTAATGGTACGGTGACAATCCTTTCAGTTCCTACAATATCTTAAATATATTCAGTTGACAGGTAAAAATAACTTTACTGCCAATCATTACTGGTCTAACGGTAACGGTTCTTCCAATTTTGTCTGATTTCAGCCAGCAGATTTAAATAAGCTTCATAACGCTGCCGGGAAATCACGCCGTTTTCAACTGCCTGTTTGACTCCACAATCCGGTTCAGCCAGATGAATGCATCCCTTGAACCGGCAGATTGAATTATATTCCCGAAAATCGGGGAAAAATTCTTTCAATTTTTCAGGTGCGATCCCCTCAAATGCTATTTGAGTAAAGCCCGGTGTATCTGCCACGTAACTGTTGGCGTTAATCCGGTATAACTGTACCTCTCTAGTGGTATGTTTACCGCGGCCGATCTTTTGACTTACCGCACCCGTTTGTAATTTAAAACCCGGGGCAATCATATTTAACAAAGCTGATTTGCCAACTCCGGACGGTCCGGCAAAAACAGTTACTTTACCATTTAGGGCGCTTAATAATTCACTCTTGCCCTGGTTTGTTACTACGCTGGTACAGATAACCTGATAACCATATTGCCGTAATTTACCGGACAATTGGCCAATTTCAGCTTCGGAAACCAGATCGGTTTTGTTCAAAACCAAAAGCAGGGGAATTCTGCTTTGTTCCGCCAGTACCAAAAATTTAGTGATTAAAATTTCATTTGGTTTTGGATTCTGAAAGGCAAAAACCAACACCAATAGATTTACATTTGCAATATAAGGTCTTTTTAAAACGTTTAAACGCTCGATAATCCCGGTAATAACACCTTTACCGTTTTCCATAAAATAAGTTACTTGGTCGCCAACTAAAATTGTTTCCGCGCTGAGTTTCATTTTGCCCCTGACGAAACATTCTACCGAAGTAAAAGCTTCCCCCAAAGGCTCAACGTAAAAAAATCCTCCAATGGCTCTAATAACTCTACCTGTTAACAAGGCAACTCCTTAAAACAAACACAGAATAAATGAAAGATCCAAGCCAGGTTTTTACTTATTCATCTTCTACTCCTGAGCTAACGATAAAACTCATTGCCGAACCCATCGGTACTTTATCATAGGGAAGCGGATTTTGGTCAATGATAATGCCTTCAGAATAAATATTACTGGGCTGCAGTGTAGCTTCATTATAGGTTAATCCCAAGCTCGCTAGTTCTGCTCGTACCTCCGCTAATGGTCTTCCAATAAAATTCGGCACATCTATAATATTTCCTGTTTCCATTGTATTAATAGTAATCGAAACACTGGCTCCTTGTTCGATCTGAGTATGCTCTTCCGGCATTTGTTTTATAACAACACCATCAGGAGCATCCGGCCGATAAGTTTTTACAATCTCCCCCAGTTTTAATCCTGCCGTTTCTAAGGCCAATTCCACCTCAAGTTTATTTTTGCCAATTAAATTAGGGACTTTCACTAAAGTAGGACCTTTACTGACAGTAACTTCAATATCGGTCTGGACTTTTTTACGACGTCCGGCGGGAGGCCGCTGGGAGATAATCCGGTTAATTGGATACTCCGAGCTATACAACTGGTTAATTACTTTAATATTCAGGTTTCGTTGTTTTAAAAGTTCTCTGGCCTCATTAAGGTCCTTACCGATCAAATTGGGCACTACAACTTCAGGAGGTGGCGGTTTTAAAATATAAAAGAAAATCCCGCCAATCAGCAATAGCAACCCACAACTTAACCCGATAACTGTTTTGGTAAACCACTTACCGGAATTGGCGTTACTTCCCGGATCTTTGGTTGCCGCGGTACTCCAGACTTGCGTAGGCAGGTCTTCTTCCGACTCAATCTCCTGGTTCAGTTTTGATTCGGCAATCGTAATATCCCGTAACATCGCCAGCGCTGACGGGTAGCGCTGGGTGGGATCTTTAGCCATGGCTTTGTTAATGATCTGCTCCACCATAACCGGGACATCCGGTCGGATCTCTCTGACCGGCACCACCTTTTCATGTAAATGCTGCATGGCAATGGATATGGAAGTATCACCTTTAAAGGGAACC
The DNA here is from genome assembly GCA_036564195.1 of Bacillota bacterium. Taxonomy (GTDB): domain Bacteria; phylum Bacillota; class UBA4882; order UBA8346; family UBA8346; genus DATCLA01. The sequence goes on along the minus strand of DATCLA010000133.1, from coordinate 13,133 downwards.
GTCCCGGTTAACAGCTCGTAAAAAACACAGCCCAAGGAGTAGATATCGGACTGGGGCCCCACTAGTCCTGCTTTTACTTGTTCCGGAGAGGAATACTGAACCGAACCCACCACAATACCGGTTTGTGTAAATGAACTGGCGCTAATCGCCCGGGCAATTCCAAAATCGGTCACTTTAACCTGTCCGTCCGGTGTTACTAAAATATTATGCGGTTTAATATCTCGGTGAATAATATTGCGTTGATGCGCATGATTTAAAGCTTCTGCGATCTGCCTGGTATAATTCAATGCCTTACGGACCGAAAAAGGAGCTTCTTTTTTAATAATGTTTTTAAGATTCTCTCCCGGAATATATTCCATTACAATATAGTCAATCCCATTCTCCTGACCTACATCATAAATGTTTACCACATTGGGGTGGGAGAGGCTGGCTGCCGAGCGGGCCTCACGACGAAATCGCTCCACAAATTCGGCATCATTGGCATATTGAGGTCGTAATATTTTTATTGCAACAGTACGGCACAACAAGGAACACTCAGCTTTATATACCAAAGCCATTCCGCCCTCGCCAATAGCTTCAATTAAGCGGTACCGGTTTCCTAGTATTTTGCCAATCAAAAAAGTCTCACCTCTATATCAAGAAAATAGCATTACCAAACTGATCTAACAACTCTATCGATTTAAAAATGGATAGCCACTCTGATTATTGATTTTATTAAAAGATTCAGCCGCTGTTTATCTTCCTTAATCATCAGTTATTCGCTTCTCAAACAATAAACTCCTGCACCCAAACTGAGGGAGATAAAAATCCTTCACCCGGTTATACTTCCACCACAATTACAGTAATATTGTCGGAACCTCCGTTTTCATTGGCTAAATCTACCATTTTATCGGCTATAACTTGGGGATCCACATCCTGTTGCAGGATTTCTCTTAAAGTATCGGCATCAACCAGATTTGACAGACCGTCACTGCAAAGCAGGAATTTATCACCTGGTTTACAGCTGCAACTTTGAAATTCAATTTTCACTTCATCAGGACTTCCCAAAGCCTGGGTCAGTATATTACGCTGGGGATGATATTTAGCTTCATTTTCAGAGATTACACCATTTTTAACCAATTCCGCTACCAGCGAATGATCTTTGGTTAACTGTTTTAACTGATCGTTATTATAATGATAGATCCGGCTGTCACCCACATGAGCAAGGTAGACAGTCTGATCCTCAATTATGAGCACTGCAATAGTGGTCCCCATGCCGCTTAATTCCGGATGTTGGGCAACTTCATTTAAAATGGCTTCGTTTGCTTTTAAAATTGCCTGCTCCAGTTGGACCTGAATCTGTGTATCAAAATCAGTTGCCAAAAGCGTCTCCACAGCAATAGCACTGGCAATCTCGCCAGCTTGGTGACCTCCCATCCCATCGGCCACCACAAATAAATTGTCCTTATAACCATAGGAATCTTCGTTTTGTTCCCTAACTCGACCTTTATCCGTCTTCGATCCGACTCTCATTTACTCACTCCTTGTATGTGGGGTATTGCATTTAAATTACCATGGTTCAGAAACAATCTGAATAGTGGTTTCTCCCACTTTGAATAAATCCCCTGAAAACAACTTTTGCGGTTGAACGATTTTCACACCGTTAACAAATGTACCGTTAGCGCTCCCTAAATCGCTAATCACTGCATCAATGTCTTTAATCCGGATGACCGCATGAAACCGAGATACTTTCGGATCTCTTAAGCAGATATGGTTTTCCGGTTTACGGCCCACCTTCACCTCAGGGGTAGTCGCCAAATATTGCCTTCCCTGATCAACACCGGTAATAACCTTAAATACCCATTTAACCCTAGGCCTGCTTCTACTGAAATTGAATTTAGCAACTTTCGTATCTGCAAATTCCCAGTCTTCCAGTGGTAATGATGGCTGCTCCAAACAGTTCATTTTAAGCCGGGGCTGAGTATGGACTACTTCAATCGGATCATCGGAAAGGTATTGCCGGTAGAATGAGGCATCAATTGACCCCTCATTATTAGTTTTCGGATCTTTGGTCAATTTTCCTAGTAACTTTTTAAAATATTTCTTCATGGCCGTTCCAGCCTTTTACTTTGTAATTGGCCACAGGCTGCAGCTAAAGTAGAACCGCGTTCTTTACGAATCGTCGTTTCAATCCCCGCCTCATTTAATGCTGCGGCAAACCCGCTAATCCGGTCGGAGCGGGAACGTTGAAACGGGGTACCGGTAACCGGATTTAACGGAATTAAATTTACATGGCAAAGCATCCCGCTTAACAGTTGGACTAGGTTTACTTGATCCTGAGGCCGGTCATTTACTCCGTCAATCAAAGCATATTCATAGGTAATCCGACGTCCAGTTTTGGCAAGATAGCTTTTACTGGCAGCCATTAATGCTTTTAAGGGATACACTTTATTGATGGGCATTAGACGTTCCCGCAACTGATCCTCAGCCGCATGCAGGGAAATGGCCAGGTTTACCTGAAAAGGCTCTTCAGCCAGTTTTAGAATTCCTGGAACAATTCCGCAGGTTGAGATAGTAATCCGTCGAGCGCCCAATGCCAATCCCTGCGAATGGTTTAAAATCCGGATCGCTTTCAAAAGCGCCTCATAATTGGCAAACGGTTCTCCCTGGCCCATTGCTACCACATTCGTAATCCGGGTGCCGGTAATGGTAGCAATCCGTACAATCTGGTCAACAATTTCGGCCGTAGTCAAATTCCGGATTAACCCGTTTTTCCCGGTAGCACAAAAAGCGCAACCCATTCCGCAACCCACTTGAGTTGAAAAACAGACTGTATTCCGGTGCTGTTCCGGTAAGAACACGCTTTCAATCCGTTCCCCGTCGGATAGTTCAAACAGATATTTGGTGGTCCCGTCCGAACCAGTAACGCTGGTAACTGGTTTCAAAGCAGCAATGACTAGTCCTTTTTCAGTCAGTTCCCTACGAATACTTTGCGGTAGGTTGGTCATTTCCTGCCAATCAAAAGACTTTTTCTGATAGATCCAATCAAAAATTTGCTGGGCGCGGTATCCCGGTAACTGGAACTCTTTTAAAAAGCTTTGCAATTCCTCAAAAGTTAAATCCTTAATCTGCAAGTATTTCCGACTCCATTCTTACAGGTACTGGTAATCTTTAAAACACTAATTTCGCACTGACAATTGAACTTTCAAAACTCTGAATCAAGAAATATGATTGTCCGGAAATCAATTTTAATGTAATTTATTTTTGAAAACCTAATCGGTAGTTGCTACAATTAGCCGTCAATAAAGAAATCCCTTTGCAGGGATTTTATAGTTAAATTAAATCCGGCTAGCTGACTTTGGATTCTAGCCTGATTTTATCGGCAATTTTAGCAATAAATGCAGCAGTTGTAGGGAATCTTCCTTTTTGATTTTCAAACCCAAAGAACTCTTCAATAAATTCCGCATTACCCCGTTCCCAACCAATCTCAATGGTATGCCGGATGGCTGATTCCACCCCGCTGGCGGTTGACTTATATTTATTGGCAATCCGGGGATAAAGGTTTTTAGTAATGTTACCTAATACTTCTACCTCCTTGGCGGCTATAATGATCGCATCCCTCAAATAGGCATAACCGCGAAAATGAGCCGGAATTCCCATCTCATGAAAGAGTTTACTAACTTCCAGTTCCAATTCATTGATGGTTTTTTCCCTTTGATTATTCTGGGATACCGGAACCATTTTCTCATCGTTAAGCTTAGCAACAAACGGCGCCGGTTTTCCGGTGGCAAACTGCCGGATCCGTTCGAACAGGGTACTGGCATCAAACGGTTTGACCATATAATAAGTAGCACCCAGAGAGATTAATCTTTGAATCATTGCTTCCTGTTCAAAAGCTGTTAAGACAATTACAATCGGACGTTCACTGAAGTCGACTAACCTTTCCAATACGCCAATCCCGTCCAAATAAGGCATGGTTATATCCAAAATCAATACATCCGGCCGGGATTTTTCCACCAATTGGAGGGCTTCTATTCCATCATACGCGACCCCAATTAACTCCATATCATCCTGAAGTTCGATCAAATCCGTCAACGTTGAACACAACTCACGATTGTTATCTGCTATGGCAATACGAATTTTGGACATATAGCCCCCTCCTTTTCCTACTAAATAATTCATTTTCGACAAATATCTACTATTTCCTTTTTAGTTGACTAAAATATTTTACAGAAAAACCCTTTGGCGGTCACGTCTCCAAGCTTTGAGTTTAATGTCTTTCATAAAAACGAAACATAGATTTGTCACTTTATAAATTATTCAGTTGTAAAAGGACTCTTCGTTTACCCGGCCCAACCGGTCCGACGGCTGCTGATAAAATTATCGCGGGTCAATTCCATTAAAATAATATTCTTCCACTTCTGGTCCTTACGTTGTAAGATTCCTACCGGCTTAAAACCGTTTTTTTGGTAACAACGGATTGCCCGGATGTTAAATTGATATACTTTTAAATAAATCCGTTTAAACTGTTTTTCATTCATAAAATAATCTAAAGCCAAACGTACTGCCTCATTACCATAACCTTGCCCCCAGTAGGTTTTCTCACCGATGCGCACCCGCAATTCGGCTTCCCGGGGATGCCAGCAAATATGGTCAAATTCTAAATCACCAATAACTTCACCCTGCAGGTTTTCAATGGCAAATATTTGATAGTTACGGTCGGGAACATTCGTTTTATACCATCGTTCTAATTCCGTGAGGTTACTAGAAAGATTACAATCGACATACTGTTGTACTTCGGCATCGTTGTTCCAAAGCGCCATTTTAGCCAGGTCATGCTTCATTAAAGGCCGGAGCCGGACCCGATTTCCAACTAAATCCATATTACCACTCCTGATCAGATGTTTCATTAAAGATTTTTTTCGAGGGTGATTTAATCAGAATTCGAGTTCCCTACAGCATTACCTTCATGCAATAATAGGCAGGATACAATCAGTTTGGTAAAAGGCGCGCTTTAGTCTTCCATTGAAAGATGAATCCTCCTAATTGCGGTGGTGAGGCCATACTCATCCGCTTCAATTAAGACTGCATTCAACTCAATGGGACCGCCAGCCACTTCGAACCGGACCGGCCGTTTAGTTAAGAACTTTTGTAAAACCAGTTCGGGTTTGATTCCAAGTACCGAATTGGTAGGCCCGGTCATTCCGACATCCGTGATATAGCCGGTGCCTTGAGGTAAAATCCGTTCATCGGCAGTGGCAATATGAGTGTGAGTCCCTAAAACCGCGGTTACCCGGCCATCAAGATACCAACCTAAGGACATTTTTTCTGAAGTAGCTTCGGCATGCATATCTACTATGATAATTTTGGTTTGAGGTTTGATCTGGTTGATACAGAGATCCGCAGCGCGAAACGGACAGGCTAATGGTTCCATAAATACCTGTCCCATCAGGTTGATTACTCCCACTCTAATCCCTTTAGCAGTCTCCACAACGCTAAAGCCGGTTCCTGGGGTACCTTCAGGATAATTCGCCGGACGGATCACCCGTTCCTCCCGATCTAAAACCTGGAAAATCTCTTTATTATTCCAAGTATGATTTCCCAAGGTTATTAAGTCAATCCTTGCGTTAAGCAGTTCCCTGGTCACATCCAGGCTCAACCCGAAACCGCCGGCGGCATTTTCCGCATTGGCAACCACCAAATCAAGCTCTTCCGTTTCGATCAACTGTCGTAGTTTTTGTTTAATAATCTGCCGGCCTGGACGGCCCACAATATCACCGATAAAAAGAATCTTAAGCAAATTTACCTCCAAAATAAAATTAACCATTAAACAGATAGCTAAAAATTGAAAACTTACAGGTCTCGGCAGTATTTTATCCGGCTATTGAAGGTATTTTCCCCATCCAATACCAGGTAAATCCACTGGAGCCCGAAGTAACAATTTCCATAAATGTTTAATGGTTAGTCAATTTACCTTCACTGCCTTTTAAGATTCAGACCTGCTTAGTTGCTCAGTTGCTTGGTGGTTGGAACCGGCAACTCTAAGTGATCAAGAGCAACTCTTTCACTCTACTTACTTGTGAAGATTGGTCCGGTTAAAAATCAGCACCCGGCCCTCTTCCCGAAATCCGATCAACTTCTTTTCCTGACGCGAATCTTTCAAATCCTCCAACATATGCTCGATCATTTCTTCCTGAAGCACGACATCCTCTTCTTGAGCCATTTCTTCCTGATCCAATAATAAAATACCTCCCAATAACTGCTGGGTAATTCCGATGATTAACGCAATTTCCTCCTGACTCAAAGAGTCAATATCCCGGGTAATCTCTAAAAAACCCATCTCGCCTTCTTCATTATAACCAATATCCAGACGGCCCATCTCTCTTCCTTGCAATTGAGCCATGGCGTCTAAACTTAACGCCAACTTCTCTTCATACTTGGTTAAAGCCTCCGCATTCAAAGTTTTAGTCAACATAAAGGAAAATTGCAGCGTCTTTTGGTCCGGATCAAAACGGACCGAACCGATCTCGGGATATCGTACTAAGAGAAATGCGATCAAACTCATGGAGTTGGAGAAGGACTCTCCCTCTTTCCAGAAGATTCCTTTCATGGTTTCCTCCCCCTTCCCGAAATGTAAATCAATTGCAGAGATATCTAGGTGCTCCTTTCCAATTAAGGTTTCTATCTATCACTTTGATGATTATATCCAGCTTGGACTTATTAGTCTTAACCTTTGGAGTAAACCTGCCGGAGTTATTTGGCATAATCAACTACTCTGGTTTCACGAATCACCGTGACCTTAATTTGACCCGGATATTCCAGTTCTTCTTCAATTCGTTTTGCAATTTCCCGGGCAATCCTTACCGCATTGAGGTCGTCAACTTTATCAGGTTTAACCATAATCCTGATTTCCCGACCCGCTTGAATAGCAAAGGCCTTTTCAACCCCTTCAAAGGAATCAGCAATGTTCTCCAGTTTTTCCAGGCGTTTAATGTAAGTTTCCAAGGTTTCGCGACGAGCCCCTGGACGGGCTGCGGAAACAGCATCCCCCGCCTGTACCAGTACTGCTTCAATTGTTATCGGTTCAACGTCACCGTGGTGCGCGGCGATGGCATTGACTACTTGGGCGCTTTCCCGGTACTTTTTGGCTAGATCAGCCCCGATGGTAACATGCGGTCCTTCGACTTCATGATTGACCGCTTTACCGATATCATGAAGCAAGCCAGCACGCTTGGCAAGGTTAATATCTGCTCCCAATTCGGCCGCCATCATCCCGCATAAGTGTGACACTTCAATCGAGTGTTGCAGGACATTCTGGCCATAACTGGTGCGGTAACGCAACCGGCCCAGCAGCTTAATTAGTTCTGGATGTAGTCCATTAATTCCCGTTTCAAAAGTAGCCCGTTCGCCTTCCTCTTTAATGGTGGCTTCAACTTCTTTTTGGGCTTTCTCTACCATTTCTTCGATGCGTGCCGGATGGATCCTGCCGTCGGCGATCAGTTTCTCCAAAGCCAGTCGCGCCACTTCCCGACGAATCGGGTCAAATCCGGACAAAATAACTGCTTCCGGGGTGTCATCAATAATTAAGTCAATCCCGGTAAGAGTTTCTAAGGCTCTGATATTACGGCCTTCTCTACCAATAATCCGACCCTTCATTTCATCGTTGGGCAGGGCTACTACCGATACGGTAGCTTCAGCAACATGGTCGGCGGCACATCTTTGCACCGCCAGTGAAATGATCTCCCGCGCCCTCCGGTCCGACTCTTCTTTCGCTTTTGCCTCCATTTCCCGGATCTTAATCGCTACTTCCTGTTGGATCTCGGCTTCAACTTCATTTAATAAGAGCGTTTTTGCCTCATCGCTGGTTAGTCCGGATACCCGTTCCAATTCACTTCGGTGTTTCTTATAGATTTCCTGCAGTTCGGAACGGATTCTTTCCACTTCATGTTCCTTCTTGGCAAGCTGCTCTTCCTTCTTCTCCATTACCTCAAATTTCCGGTCTAAAGATTCTTCCTTTTGTAACAATCGTTTTTCCAATCGTTGAGTATCTGCACGCCTTTCCCGGATTTCCCGTTCCAGATCGTTTTTTACTTTAAGTGCCTCTTCCTTGGCTTCCAACAATGCTTCCCGTTTAATCGACTCAACTTCTTTGCCGGCGTCTTCCAAAATTTTTTTGGCAGCGTCTTTCGCCGACTGCATCTTAATCTTGCTGTAAGCTACAAATCCAATATAACCCAAAACAATTCCAATAATCAAAAACATTGCTTCAACGATAGAAATCACCTCCTATTTATGAACATTTTCACAAACTTCAAAATGCTAAAGCATTCAATCAACGGAAATTGAGATATTAGAATATTAAAAATAAATACAAAACAAGCCGAGTAAGAACTCGGCTTATGTTCTGTCCTCCAGAAATCATTGTAAACTTTTTTAAATACTGTGTCAAGTGGAAGATCCGTCAGAAAAACACTGTCTAACCGTACTTTCTAAAAAGCCTGCCCTTAACAGATATTGGATCTTTTGTGTAGAAGATGCCGGTTTATTTATGAATTTCCTGGCAATCAGCTTTTCGGCAATGGCTGCCTCGACTGTTTCTGGGTAATAACTCTCGATTAATTCGGTTACCAGTTGCCGTTCCAACCCGCAATGGAGTAAATATTCTTCAACATAGCAACGGCTTTTTAACTTAATCTGCAAAGCCTTGACCTGGCGGATGCCATACTCCCGATCGTTTAGATAACCCCACCCCTGAAGACGGTCGATGCATTCAGCCACTGTTTCAGCAGGGAAGCCGTTTTTTAACAATTTTTCAGTCAATCTTTGTGCCGTAAAATCGTGACGGTCCAAATAATGTAAGGCCGCCTCCATTACTGACTGTTCCGCCATGGTTACTTACTCTTGGCCGCTGCCGCTTCCTGGGTAGCATCTTGTACTCCCTGCTTGCCTGCAGCTTGATTATTACTATCGGTTTCTTCAGAAATTAAGCCGGTTCCCAAACGGATTTTTCGTTCAATCTCCGCCATCAGTTGCGGATCTTTCATTAAATACTCCCGGGCGTTTTCACGGCCTTGGCCGATCCGGTTTTCCCCGTAAGAGAACCAAGCCCCGCTTTTATTAATGATATTTAAATCCACTGCCATATCTAAAATACAACCCGCTTTGGAGATACCCATTCCGTAAATAATGTCGAATTCCGCTTCTTTAAAAGGAGGGGCTACTTTATTTTTAACTACCTTAACCCTGGTACGACTGCCGATAATCTCCGTACCCTGCTTTAAGGTTTCGATTTTTCGCACTTCCAACCGCACCGAGGCATAGAATTTCAACGCGCGGCCGCCCGGAGTAGTCTCCGGATTGCCAAACATCACGCCGACCTTCTCCCGGATTTGATTGATAAAGATTGCAATTGAATTGGACTTACTGATAACTGCGGTCAACTTGCGCAACGCTTGCGACATTAACCGCGCCTGCAGACCGACATGAGTATCGCCCATTTCCCCCTCAATTTCAGCTTGTGGGGTTAAGGCCGCCACCGAGTCAATGACGACCACATCGACAGCTTGGCTTCGGACTAAGGCTTCGACAATTTCTAACGCCTGTTCACCGGTATCCGGCTGGGAAATCAACAAATTGTCAATGTCGACTCCTAACTTTTTAGCATAAAGTGGGTCTAGAGCATGCTCCGCATCAATAAACGCCGCGATCCCGCCCATCCGTTGAGCTTCGGCGGCCATGTGCAAAGCTACAGTAGTTTTTCCCGAAGATTCTGGCCCGTAAATCTCAACAATTCTCCCCCGGGGGATCCCGCCGACTCCCAAAGCCAGGTCCAATGAGAGCGCGCCGGTGGGAATAACCGCAATATTCAACTTTGCTGCCGCGTCACCCATTCGCATAATTGAACCTTTGCCAAACTGCTTTTCAATTTGTAGCAATGCAACTTCTAAAGCCTTTTCTTTATCGGTCACTCGTATGCCCTCCTCGTCAACCAAACATTTGTTCTATTTAGTATAACAGACTTCGTCGCTTCTGTCAAATCAGTAACTGACGCCCGGTTCAGCGCCGGACTACCCTTGGCTGTTTTTGAATTCCAGATTTTTTAACGGAAACTCGGCAATACTCCGGTAAACCGGTCCAGTTGGAGTTAATCTACTTTCAATTAACCAAAATGCCTGCACCTTCAGGCAGTTGGTAAAAACCGCCCCAGGCAAAGAGATTCGCACCGGTTGATCCCGGCGGATCCTGGCCAGGGTTAAATGGGGCCGGAACGGATGATCCGCTGGAGCAAACCCTGCGGCCACGCACAGCGCTTCGACGGAATTTGCCAGCCGTTTTAGGGCTGGTCCGCCCTCCCTCAAACCCAACCAGACAATCCGGAGGTTTTCTGCCTTGGGAAAATAACCAGGCGCCCCTAACGTCACTGTAAAACTCGGTATTCCAGCGGCTAATTCCTGTAAACTTTCGGTTAAGCGGGGAATATCAGCTTCATTAATATCCCCTAAAAATTTTAACGTGAAATGAAGCTGTTCCGGAAGAGTCCATTTTAAACCAGTGCTGCCCTGCCTGGCAATTTCCAGGTATTGGGCTACCTCCTCCCGGAGAGCGGCTGATAGCCAGACGCCGATAAATAACCGTGCCACTAATGCTCACCGCCAGAAGTTTTCAGCATTTGCCACAGTAAAGTTAATCCCCATTGGGCAGCGGCTTCTTTATTACCATTACGATCATAGGGGAAAACCCGCCGTTCCACCCGAGAAGCTCCCGGAAGGCTAACCGCCAGGTATACCAGCCCAACCGGTTTGGTAGGAGTCCCCCCGCCCGGGCCGGCAATCCCGGTAACTGCCAGCCCTACTTCGGCACCGGTCAGGCGCAGCACCCCTGCGACCATGGCCCGGGCCGTCTCCGGGCTGACCGCTCCGGATGTGGCGAGAGTCGCTTCGGAAACTCCCAACAGCTTCATTTTCAATTGATTACTGTAACTATTTACCCCACCTAGGTAATACTCAGAGCTCCCCGGAACATTGGTAATCCGGTGGGAAATTAACCCGCCAGTACAGGATTCGGCCAGAGCCAGTCGCCAACCTTTTGCTTTTAAAATCCGGCCGATCACCGTTTCCAAATCATCCTGATCGAAGCCGTAAATATAATCACCCAACCTTTCAGTCACTTTTTGCAGTAAAGCCTCAATCAACTTTAGGTTGTCGGACTCCGAGTGTCCTTTCGCGGTCAAGCGTAAAATTACATCGCCTCGTCCGACATAAGGAGAGATGGTCGGGTTAGTCTGGTTACGGATCAGGTCCAGCACCCGTTCTTCCATCATTGACTCACCGATCCCCGCCATCCGAATTATTTTCGAGGTTAATACCGTGCTTGACTCCTTGGTTACATACTTTTGCAGGTCGGCCCGGACGCTCTCCGTCCAAATCCTAGTCAGCTCCCGTGGTACTCCCGGAAGAGCCACGATGATATGACCTGCTTTTTCAATCCAGAGCGCCGGAGCAGTCCCCAGCGGATTGGGAATAACTTTTCCTGAGGGAGGAAACATTGCTTGTCTCCGGTTACTCGCTGCTACCGGACGACCGGTCTTCTGAAAATAGGCTTGTACCTGATTCCAGGCTATTTCGTTAAATTCCAGTTTTTCTCCGATTAACCTGGCTACAGCCTCCCGGGTCAGATCATCCTGGGTAGGCCCCAGACCGCCTGACAGAATTAACAGATCCGCCCGTTCCCAGGCCTGTCTTAAAACGGCATAAATCCGCTCCGCATTATCCCCAACCGTTGATTTATGATATAAATCAATTCCCAGTGTCGCCAGTTCTCGGGCTAAAAATGACGCATTGGTATCAACAGTCTGGCCGAGTAACAATTCAGTACCGATGCAGACAATTTCCGCTTTCAAGAAGCCATCTCCCTTTTGTAAGAAGTTTTCTAATAATGAGTATGGAATGCTTCAGTTGATAAGTCAGATCTTCTCTGCCAGTACTTCGCTAAAGTTCATATAATTCCTTTAAGATTAAGAATAATCTTTAGTACCGGCCGCTAGTCCGCAAAAGTATTCAATTATTCCCTGACAGATTGCGGTAGCAACTTTCTCGCGGTAAGCTGAGGTTGCTAATAACCTTGCTTCCTCCGGATTGGAGAGAAAGCCGGTTTCCACAATCACTGCCGGAATCTTTACCTCCCGTAAAATCAAAAAATCTCCAGGCTTGGGTTTCCTTTGGTTAGGTCCTAAGGTTTTAGCCAGATTATCCTGGAGAATCGTTGCTAACTGTTGTGATTTTTGATCTCCCGGTTTAAAAAAAGTTTGCGCCCCTTTAAAGAAACGGTCTGAGAAGGTATTAGCATGGATTGAGACTAAAAGATCTGCTTTACTTTGTTGAATCAATTTTAAGCGGTAAGCCAGATCCCGCTGCTTCCTGGTAGTACAATCCACTGCTTCCGCAAAGTCCTGGTCATCCTCTCTGATTAGCTCAGTATAAATTCCCACCCGCGATAGTTGCTTTTTTAAGTGTAACGCGATATCCAGATTTAGATCTTTTTCCAACAGTCCTGATTCAGACTTTGCGCCTGGGTCATAGCCGCCGTGGCCCGGATCAATGATTACCCGTTTACCAGATACACCCCCGATTAACGGTAAGGTCGTCCAGACTGCCGGAGTTTTATAAAGCCAAACCCCTAACACTAGCGTGATCAGGACCACACCGGAATACAATAATTTACTATCCAGCCAGATTATAACCAGTCTTTTTTTAAACATCAGGTTTCCTCCATTATGGATTAAGCGAGAAGCAACCCTTTTTTAAATAACCCTTCCATGGTTTCAAAATATTCTTGACTCCTTAATCATAGAAGTTTCTTATTGTAAATTCCATAAAATTACTCTATGGATACCGCAGAATTCAGCGATGGAATAAAGTTCCCAAACCAATTTATTGACATTGAACCGGATATTTGTTAATATTAATTTGTTTTCAATACCACCTTTAGGAGCGTGAAAACTTTAAAATCAAATCTGTCCTGATCTAACATATATCCCGAGGCGAGCCTTAGTGCATCATCGGGTAAAGGGAAATCAGGGTGCTTATGGGTCAAAAGGGTTCTTCCTGACCAGAAGATTTATTTTTTTAAAGGGGTGAGGGGAATGCAGGTTTTTG